>JAKRSB010000142.1 GCA_022402525.1 Thermosynechococcaceae cyanobacterium MS004 | reverse complement strand
TCATCTGTTGCGTTTAGTCCGGATGGTCAGCGCATCGTCAGCGGCAGTAATGACAACACCATACGGATTTGGAATGCCCAGACGGGGCAACCGATTGGCCAAACGCTGCAAGGCCATACGGAGGCGGTTTCATCTGTTGCGTTTAGTCCGGATGGTCAGCGCATCGTCAGCGGCAGTAATGACAGCACCATACGGATTTGGAATGCCCAGACGGGGCAACCGATAGGTCAGCCCTTGCGAGGTCATGAGTCTGATGTTTTATCTGTTGCGTTTAGTCCGGATGGCAAGCGCATCGTCAGTGGCAATTATGACAAGGCGTTGCGGATTTGGGATGCCCAGACGGGTCGCCCGATAGGTCAGCCCTTGCGAGACCATACGGAGGCGGTCTACTCTGTTGCATTTAGTCCAGATGGTCAGCGCATTGTCAGCGGCAGTAGTGACAACACCATGCGGATTTGGAATGCCCAGACGGGGCAATCGATCGGCCAGCCCCTGATGCATGAGGATATAGTCTCTTCCGTGGCGTTTAGTCCCGATGGGCAGCGCATTTTCACCGTCACCCCCACTGGGAAAGGTAGGATTTGGGATGTTTCCTGGCAGCACTGGCAGCAGCTCCCCACAGATCGTGAAACAGGTCGTATGACTGGGAAAGGTAGGATTTGGGATGTTTCCTGGCAGTCTTTACTCCCAATAGTCTGCAATCAATTGCGCTATCATCCAAGCCTCAACCAGCCGACCACCAACGTGGCTCGGGAAGCCGAGCAAACCTGCGAACACTATGTTTGGAAGCGTTGAAGGAATTCGTTTCAAACGGCTAGACATCCAGCCATTGGCTATCTGTAACCCAACCTTCGACAAAAGAGTTCCTTCTGTTGAAGGTTCAGAGCAAAGGGGCTAAAAAGAAGATCATCGAATCCGCCTCAAAGCTATATTTCAAAAGCATTACAGTCAATGGCGATCTTAGCAGGCCAACTTTTTCCTAGAAGTTAGTGAACCAACGAAAAACAGCGACGACCGAAACTCTATGTAGTATTATAAATTCAAGTCGATAATAAGGGATAAGAATTTCGATGATGGACAAGAATTCAAAAAAATCATTAGGGTGGTGGATAGTTTTAGTTGGAGTATTTGTTACTGAAATTGTATTACTTATAAAGCTATCAACTAGTCAAGAGTCTACCAAAGAAATCCTTTTAGCTATTATAGTAGTCTCAGCCTTATTAGTATTAATACTTCGCATAGAAGATGTAATTAATTTTGCTATTAGCAAAGATGGAGTCAAAGCAGATCTAAATAGAGTTGAGCAAAAAGTAGATCAACTGGGAAGCGACATTAATGCACTTCTTATATCAACAGTTTTAGATGCCTATGAGTACATTACTCTTCGCAAGATTTCAGGTGAAGATCCAGACGATAGATTTGAATTCAATCGTCCGAAGGGTCAAGATTTACTGGAAAGATTAAGAAATAGAAGATTGATTAAGGAAATATACGATGGAACAATTTTTAGTGATAAAAGCAATAGGTCAATAAAATTAAGAGAGCATTTTATAATTGATAAGCGAGGAAGAGAATACTTAGAAGCTATTAATCAGAAAGGAATTGGTCAACAATTAATGGATGGAATAAAATAGTAATCTAAAAATAAATATTTTTAAATACTATATTCTAAATAGTTTTTACCTTCAAAAATATCTCAAAATATAACTCATCCTATATCCTCAATCAAATTTCTCAATCCTCAATCAAATTTCTCAATGATACAGTAATTGGCGTAGCGAGGATCAACAGATCCATTTCGTGACTGGTGAAATACTTGCAGTCGCCCATCATTTTCTCGAGAGTTAGCCCTTCATTCTTCGGCTCAAACTCTCACACCACCTTACCCCTCATCTAGCACCCTCGACAATTCGATATATTTTGTCGAGGGTTACAAAACGGCCTTAATCACTCATCGCTCTTTTTGGAAAGATTCTTGAGCTTAAGTACAATCCCGATCACATCAACTAACTTTGCTAAGGAATTCAAAAGGACTGCTGCGAAGACTGAGATTGCTAGAATCACAGCGGTAGGAGATTCCCCGTGTTCGATAATTTGCTTTAAATCAACGGCAATAGGCTCAATGAAAACTGGTTCAGTAGTAACATTGCTAAGGTGCATAGATTAGATTTGAACTCAACATCTAAATTTTTATGCCGATTCCTAACTCATCTGGTTCAGATTTGATTCCTTTTGCAGATCATCTTTAAGTGAGCCAAAACTGGTTCAGAAGTGATCCTATGATTAAAACCTTAACTTTTACAATGGCTGCAACTTTTAGAGCATCAATAAAAGGATTACAGATTATTGACGAAGCTCGTCGTAAAAAAGGATGGGCAAAGTCAGAGAAAGCATGGGCAGATTTGTCTTTTACAAGCGTCCCAACTTTGAAACGCTTTTGGGCTGGCGTTGCAATTCAAGCAACTATTTTTAAGGATATTTGTAAAGAAGTTGGAATTTCTGATTGGGAATCAATTGCAGATTTTGAAGAAAAAGATGAACTAACTAATCAAGTCTCTTCAAAGCGTAAATTAAGTATATTGCTAGAGGCAAATTTTGAAGGAACTGACAAAGAGTTATATGACCAAACTATTAAATATATTCAAAAATTAGTTAACGATCCAACAATTAGAATCGTGAGTATTGAGGAAGGAAGTATCAAGTTAGTTTTAGACGGTTCTCCAGAAGGTCTTAAAAGGATCGAAGCTCTTTTTGAGTCTGGAAGATTGACAGAAGTATCTGGTATTTCAGTTCTAGACGTTCACTTTCTTGATAAAGATGAACTGGTTCGCCTGATAAGAAAAGATAGGGAAATAGCACTGAATCTGCGCGGGGCTAACCTGAGCGGGACTGACCTGAGGGGGGCTAACCTGAGCGGGACTGACCTCAGCGAGGCTGACCTCAGCGGGACTGACCTCAGCGAGGCTGACCTCAGCGAGGCTGACCTCAGCGGGACTGACCTGAGGGGGGCTGACCTGAGCGGAGCTAACCTGCGTTCAACACGAATTGATGAACGCACAAATTTCGATGGTAAGTGGCGTTTAGTTTGGGAAGTAGTCAATCAAAGTGCAAAGAGTCAAAGCCTGAGTGGGGCTAACCTGAGCGGGGCTAACCTGAGCGGGGCTAACAAGTACGGAATTCAGCATGCTACAGTTTCTGACGCGGCTAAAGAGTTTGGCGTCACGACCAAGACAGTTAATCAATGGATAAATAAAGGAATACTACCAAAACCACCAACAATGGACATTGGCACCAACACTATGAATGTCTTTCCTAAGGAATATTTGGATAATGCAAAAAAAGCTTTACAAGAGTATAGGCAGAGAAAAAGGCTGGAGAAACAGAAAAGGGAGCAGCGTTAAGAAAAAATGAGATTGTGATCTATATGTATCCCTCTTTAATCACTCTGGTCAAATGAAAATCTGAAAGCCTTACACTGAGGGACTTTTTGCAAATCGTCTGTTTACAGGGTTTCCATGAGTTTGGGATCGCTAGATCGTTGGTGAGGTAAGACTTTTATCGATTGCGCTTTTTTTCTTTTTTGAGAGTGATTAAAGAGGGCTAGGCATAGTACTTCTAAGAGTGAGCATCGTCCCGCTAAATGAACATTCAACAAAATAGTTCCTTTTGTTGAGGGTTGATAGCTCAGGCATGATTCAAATCTCAAACTGCTGCCAGACTAAAGCGATCGCCCAGCTAAACTCAACCACAAGTTAGGGAATAGCTTCATAAGCTCATCCCTCGATCTAGTTTAATTTCTGGCTGCTGTTGCTGCTTTCGCCATATCTGCTGCTGTTGCATAAGCTGTTGCTGCACCTGTCTCAAATGCTCCTGCAAGACTGCATTCCAGTCCTTCTGCTGAAGGGTTTTAATTTGAGCCTGGGGAAGGTCTTGCTTCAGCCGCTCTGCCATCTCAGCTCCCGCCGGGTCGTTATCAAAGGCGATCAAGATCCTCGGTACGGTCTTAAGCTGCTCCAACGGCACATAGCCAGCGCCATCCGTTGAGAGATACAGTGTCTTCTCCTGGGCTGGGTGTAACGTCTTATATGACATTACATCAATGGCAGACTCACACAAAACCACCTGCTGGACTACACCAGAATGCTCCGACTCAATATGAAACCATCCCTGAGTTCTTCGAGTGCCTGGGGCTAGTCCTTTAAAACTATTCGTTTTTCCCGCTGTCCCTCTCAACGATGCTCCAGTCACTTCACCTTCAAGAGAGCGTCTTACAAAGACTGCATTCTGATTTTCATCCGCATAGACTAAGCCT
>JAKRSB010000141.1 GCA_022402525.1 Thermosynechococcaceae cyanobacterium MS004 | reverse complement strand
CCTCGGTTATACCAGGCTTCATGTTTATCGGGCTTGAACTCGATGGCTTTGTCATAGCTGGTGATCGCTTCTTCAGTGCGGCCTAACTGAAACAGCGCAACCCCTCGGTTATACCAGGCTTCATAGTCATCGGGCTTGAACTTGATGGTTTTGTCATAGCTTGCGATCGCTTCTTCAGTGCGGCCTAACTGAAACAGCGCATTCCCTCGGTTATACCAGGCATCATGTTTGTCGGGCTTGAACTCGATGGCTTTGTCAAAGCTTGTGATCGACTCCAAAAACTTTTCTTCAATGCGTTGAGTTGGAATAGCTGGCGTTTCAGCTTGTAGTTCCAGCCCAAGCAACCCAGCAGCAGTTCCGCGACTGAACCAAAGAGGCACAAGAAAATTATTTAAGGCTTCTGCCGATTTGGTTCCTGGCTGTTGAACCATTAAAGGCACCAATAACTTATCTAGCAGTGTCCTAAAAACGGGTAGCGCTTCACGGTAGCGCTTCAGCCGATTGGCAGCAAACGCAAAGCCAGACAAAGGCGCAATCATCTCTTGGGGGCGCAGTTTCGCTTGCGCCAGCAGCATACGCCGTAAGCGTGGCAGATATTCACCCACTTCTGTTGGGGTTCCCTTCGCTTCCAGTAACCCATCCGGCGGGTCGAGCAGTCGTTGCTCCATCGCCAAAACCTTGGGCACCGTTCTCGCCAAGCGCCAGTGCTGCCACCATCCTGGCATCAACAACAGTGCGGTTTCTCGCAAAAGAGTTTGTTGTAGGGTTACAGACTCAAGCGCCTTGAGGTCAACATCAACCTGCCGTAGTAAATCTGCCGCATCATAAACTACCCCAGCCAGCGGGTACTGTGCCCTTACCCTGGCAAACCGCTCCGCCCAAGACCCCATCAACGTCGGCTGAAAGGTTTTGAGAGACAGTAACCCCTTAATCTTGCGGACCTCTTGCAGATTCGCCACCACATTGCGAAACGTCCCGTCATTCCGCTGCGCCATTGCCGCAAAATCCGCAGACTGCGCCTGTACCTTCCCTCCGTCTAAAGCCTC
Organism: Thermosynechococcaceae cyanobacterium MS004; assembly: GCA_022402525.1. Lineage (GTDB taxonomy): Bacteria > Cyanobacteriota > Cyanobacteriia > Thermosynechococcales > Thermosynechococcaceae > JAAURS01. The sequence continues at coordinate 89,013 of JAKRSB010000141.1, read as the reverse complement.
TTGCAGCACCGCCTCCATTGCAACCGGAGCCAAATCTGGCAATGTGTATCTTTCAAAGCGACCCCAAAACTGCGGATATTTTGCCCAGGCCAGCTTATCCCAAGGGCAAGGTTCCCCCTCTTGTTCTGCCGCCTTTTCATCGCGAGCCGTTGCAATCACCCGAATTTGATCCGCGCCGCACTCCCGCTCAAAAAAGTTTAGATACTCCAGCAAGCGCTCCTGAAGGGGTTTCCGCAATAATTCATCAGAAAGACCCTCCTGAACCTTCCCTTCCCGTACCCGACTGGCATACATTGGCTGGTTCAGATTATCCAGAAAAAACAGCACCCGTCGATGGGGCACCCGCTCCGACGGAAACTTAAGGGGCACCTCTAACCATTTCCCCTCCATCGTCAGTCGTAAAATAGTCCAGCCCTGAGCGTGGAGCTGTAGCGCCAACTCAGCCGCCTCACGAGTCTTGCCCAGCCCCGACTTCCCTAAAATCAGCACCCAATTCTTGCGGCTAAAACATGCGTCTAGCGCACTCAGCACATTCACCTGCGGGTCGCGCTGCTGATAAGGGATATTAAAATCCGCCAGCGGGTAATCCACAGGCTCCAAAGACCCTAAAAGACCTCTCAAAACATCCAGCCTTTGCACATCCCCTTCCCGTTGCGGGGGTTGAATCACCTCAAACGGAAACAAGTCTGTCAGATTTTTTTGTGATGCAGGACGAGTCCACAGACGGGAAATGTGAGGCCAAACCCACTTCACAAAAGCCCAAACCCCACCTGCCACTGGAAAGCTCACAGCCGCAAAAGCCTGTAACGGATCAGAATTCTGCTTGATGTAAGCCCAAACTTCGCTTAGGTGCTGTAAAAGCTGATCCACGCCAAGCCTCTGACCCTCTTGGATAAAGCCAATCTATCCAGGATAGTAGATAAATTTCTTGGCCTCTCAATTCGATGAATCTAGATATTTCCGGCGGCCAACGTCATGAGACGAGAGCAAGCGACGAGAAAAAGCAATTAATATTTCAACCAATACAAACCACCAATACAAACAATCAGTACAAACTGCTCAGTCAAGCACGGAGCTGAAACCCAGTCTTAAAATTAATTCAGCCCACCGACTTAAACGCGATCGCCCCCTCGAAGTTACCGCTCACGCCTCAAATAAGCATTGCACTGAAACAATAATGTCAGCAAAAGCTAGCGGACTAATATTGCCCGTCGTCAACGTGGTTTCATCAAAGATAGCGGGCATGGAAATCTGTCTGCTTTGGATATGAAAAATGAATCATAAATGCCCAGATTGTACGTCAGAATGCTTTTTTTGCCCTCCATTTAGATACACTGAGCCTTCTAGATATTGAACTCTGACCGATAATGTATTTATTCAACGACTAACGACTGACTGTCCCGAGGCTTAAATCCGTTGCACAGGGTCTTCAAAGCTTCTTCAAAGCTAAAATAACCTTCCGAATGAATTCAGCGAGCGAGGCTGACTATGAATAGCTGCCTAATTCCCTCCCTGCCCCAGACCGATCCAGATCCGAATGATCGTGCTGCCCGCATTGCTCGCGATCGCGCCGTTTACCGTATCAATCGCGACTATCATCGGCTTCCTTTTCCGGAGCAGGTGCCCTGGAAAGATGAATTTTCAATTCACTACCTGGCCAAACTTGCGGCCCTCCAGGGCATTTTGACCACGAATGAACGGCTGAGTGATATTCAAGCGTGGCGCACTTCCCCAGATGGTGCCCCTCTAGATGAGTTACGCCATTCTCTCCAATCGGCCCAGACTCAGCTTCTGAATCGACTGTGGGGGCCACCTCGGTCGGTGCAGACCCCTCCTTACACCCAGCGCATTCCCCTCCAAATTGCGGACTACGAAGCGTTATTTCAGCTCATTGAGCCGCCCCTTGCTCAGCGCTACTGGCGCGAAGACTGGTATTTTGCTTGGCAGCGTGTGGCAGGCACCAACCCAACCCAGCTCCGCTTGGTCACGGAATCGGTCAATACCTTACCCGTGAGTGAATCTCGCTATGAACAGATTATGTTGGGCGATCGCCTGACGGCCGCTCATGGGGAGGGGCGATTATTCTTGGCAGAGTTTCCTATTCTTCAGGGAATTCCCAGCGGCTTTAGCGAGGGCTGGCGAAAGTATCTCTGCGCGCCGAGGGCACTCTTTGCCCTAGACCGCCTCCGCACCCAGCTTCACCCTGTGGCAATTCAGTGGGAGGCGCAAGGTGGGTCATCCCCTGCCTGCTTTACGCCCCTGGACGGTGCGACATGGCAGATGGCTAAGACCGTCTTTCAGGTGGCGGACAGTAACTATCATGGGGTGGTGCTGCACGGCACCTACTGCCACATGATCGTGGGCATGGTGGCAATTTGTACCTATCGCACCCTGTCTAGCAACCATCCTGTCCGAATTTTGCTCCATCCTCACTTTCAGTTTACGGTGCCCATCCATGCCGCAACGCAGTCGGTCTTTGGCCCAGGGGGGCGCACGGCTACGCTCCAAAGTGTGAGCCTAGAGGGGCTGCTTGAGTTATCCCAGCGAGGGCTAGACGCCTTTAACTGGCGAGAGCAGTCTGCTCCCTATGCCTTTGAACGAGCGGGAGTCTTGAGCCAAGAGACTTTACCCGATTACCCTTACCGAGATGATGCGTTGCGCCACTGGCAAGCCATTCATGGTTTTGTTGCTCACTATATTGACCTCTACTACAGCTCAGATCAAGATGTTGCGGAGGATGTTGAAGTTCAGCAGTGGCTGCGAGAGCTAGGGGCACCGGAGGGGGCAAATCTACGGGGGGTGGGCGATAATCATGGGCAAGTCCAAACGCTAGCGGCCCTGACCACCCTAGTGGCCCAGATTATCCACCGCGCAACGGCCTATCACGCTGCCATCAACTACTCGGTGTTTGCAGATATGTCCTTTGCGCCGAGTATGCCCGCAGCGGCCTACGCACCGCCGCCGGAATCAGGACATCCTTACGGCTCCGATGATTTGCTGGCGATGCTGCCCCCGCGATCGCTCGCCCTCTATCAAATTGCAGATGTGTTTGTGGTGGGCAATTTACGGGTCAATACCCTGGGGCAGTACGGCTGCGATGACTTTGGCGATCGTCGGGTGTTGCCCCTCATTGCGGCCTTTCAGAGCGAGCTGCACCAGATTGAATTTGAGATTGCCGCGCGTAACAAATCTCAGCCCGCTCCCTACAATATTCTGCTGCCAAGTCGTGTAGCGGCTAGCATTCACATATAGCGTTGATATGGAGCGCTTATGATGTATGGAGCGTTTATGCCTTTAGCGCTTTCTGATTCACGCAATGGGTCACGCAATGGGCATCACGGGACAAAACAATGGCAATCCCAGGCTTTTCTAACCTTAAAAAACTCCACGAAGGCAGTCACTCCCTTCTCTATCGCGCCGAGCGGGACAGCGACCAAAAGCCGGTCATCCTGAAAACCCTGCGGAGCTTTTATCCCTCCCAAGAGGCGATCGCAGACTTCCGCCGTGAGTATGAGCTGACCCATCTCTTACAAGCCGAAGGCATTCCCCATTGTCTAGGGCTGGCTCTGGGCAATGGGGCACTCATGGTCTTTGAAGACGCTGGTGGCAATCCTCTGACCCAGCTCTGTCAAAAGGAACTGCTCCCCCTTGCCCAGACCTTAACCCTGGCGCTGCAAATGGTCGAGATTTTGGCGCATATCCATCGCCATAAAGTCATCCACCGAAACATTAACCCCAGCCACTGGATTTATAGCGCCACTACCCGTACCCTACAGCTCATTGACTTTGGCAGTGCAGCCCATTTCCCCGCCCATTCAGCCGCTGTGTGCGTGCCAACGGGGCCAGAAGGTACGCTACCCTACAGTGCCCCAGAGCAAACGGGGCGGCTCAATCGCTTCATTGACTATCGCTCAGACTTTTACGCCCTTGGCGCGACGCTCTATGAACTATTGACGGGACAGCCTCCCTTTGTGATCCAAGATCCCCTCGAACTGATCCACGCCCAAATTGCCCGACGACCCATTCCGCCCCATCAGATCCATCCCGCCATTCCAACATTTCTCTCTGACCTCACGCTAAAGCTCTTGGCCAAGTCTCCAGAAAATCGCTATCAAAGTGCTTTTGGCCTGAAGCAAGACTTAGAAACCTGCCTGAAGGCAATCCAGCAGCAGGAACTTGTCCCCACCGTAATCCTGGGCACCGCAGACCGGATTGCCCTACTCCAGATGCCGATGCGGCTCTACGGGCGAAAGGCAGAGCAGGCCGCACTGATAGAGGCCTATACTGAAGCCAAAATGGGCCAGAGCAAGCTGGTCTTGGTGACAGGCCATAGCGGCATCGGCAAAAGTGCCCTAGTGCTGGACCTGCGTCAGACTGTCTTGCGAGATAGGGGTGCCTTTGTCAGCGGCAAGTTTGATCAGTACCGACGGGGGATTCCCTACGGCGCGCTGAACGAAGCGATCGGGCAGCGTCTCCGGCAAATTCTAGAGATGCCAGAGCATTTCCTGTCCGTCTGGAGAGAACGATTGCAGATTGCCCTAGAAGGCTATGGCGCAATCCTTGTGGATGGTATACCAGAACTGACGTGGATTTTAGGGGAGCAGATCCCCCTCACTGCTATTCCCCCCCAAGGGTTTTCTACTTTGGTGACTCGTCTCATGGGTCGTGTTGTCCGATCGCTTGCTGCCCCAGACTGCCCACTGGTGATGATGCTAGATGATCTCCAGTGGGCCGATCAGTCTTCTATTGATCTCCTTAAGCACCTCCAGGATGAAGAAGAAGCTGCCCCCCTCCTGCTGATTGGAACCTACCGCAGTAACGAAGTAGATGCCCTGCATCCCCTGACCCAAGCCCTAGCACAACTCACTGCTAGAACGGCTAGGGCCGTCCCCCAACTGATTACGCTTTACCCTTTGCGGCTGGAGGATATCCAGTCCTTCATTGCCGATACCCTCTCAGAACCTCCAGGCGAGGTGTATGACCTTAGCCTCCTTTGTCAAACGAAGACTCAGGGTAATCCATTCTTTTTGTGGCAGCTTTTAGTTTCGCTCAACAAAACAGAAAGCCTGCGTTTTGATCCGGCTTTGGGTCGCTGGCGCTGGCAAATGGCAGAGATTCAGCACCACCACCTCAGTGAGGATGTAGGTGCTTTTATGGCCTTGCGTCTTTTGCAGTGCAGCAAAAATACCCGTGAACTGCTCAAAACAGCCGCCTGTATCGGCAGACAGTTTGAGCTGTCCTTTCTGGCGGAGGTTCATAAATCCAGCCCAGAGACCATTACCCCATCTCTGCAAGAGGCACTCTCAAGCGGCCTGATTATCCATGATGATGAACCCTTCAGCACCCAGATTTCTGCACCGCAGTTCGTAGACCCGCCCACCGCCGCCCATCCCCCTGCCTTCGTGAAGCTAAGATTTCAGTTTGCCCACGATCGCGTACAGCAGGCAGCCTACGGGTTAATTGCAGACCCAGACCGACAAGCCGTTCATCTTCAGATTGCACGGCTAATGACCCGGCTGATGGCCCAAGAGGTCGCTGAAGCTGATGCGCGGTTGTTTCAGCTCGTTAGTCATTATCGACAGGCGATCGCCCTACTCCATCGCCCACAAGAGCGGCGAACGGTAGCGCAATACGCACTGAGCGCAGGGCTTCAGGCCAAACAGTCTGCCGCCTACGCTGCCGCCCTAGATTTTTTAAACATGGGTCTGAATCTCCTCAACCCTCAGAGCTGGGTTGAGGACTATGGCCTCACCCTCACCCTTCACCAGGCAGCAGCAGAAGCGGCGCTATTGTGTACCAACCACGCCGAGATGGAGCGATTAGTCCAGGCAGCACTGCCTCAAGCCCAAACGCTTCTTGACGTCGTGCCCTTCCATGAGATTGTCATCCATGCCTTCATTAGCAAAAAACAGCTGAACGAAGCCATTCACTATGCCCGTGGCATCCTGGCAAAGTTGGGGATACAACTGCCGACCTCGCCCCATAAGCTCAACATTTTAGGAGGGCTGATCAAAACAAAAGTTGCCCTCTTTAGGATGTCCGGCGATCAATTTCTCAACTTACCCAATGCCGTTAACCCTCACGTTCTGGCCGCTATGCGGCTGCTCAACATCATTTTGACGGCGGCCTACTACGCGCAGCCCTTACTGTTTCCCATCCTGAACTTCAAGCTTGTGAAGCTGATTGTCCAGTATGGTCTGGGGCCTGGATCTTCCTACAACCTGATGGTCTGGGGGCTGCTTCTCTGCGCTACTGGAGATGTTGACGGCGGCTACAGGATGGGAGATGTGGCGCGCCGTCTCAACGAGCGCACCCAGGAGCAGCGCTTTAAAGATCGAGCCATTCATGTTTTTAACTTCCACATCCGAATCTGGAAAGATCACTACCGGATCTGCCACACAGAACTGCGATCGCTCTATAGCCGTGAGTATGACAGCGGAGATCTAGAATTTGCGGCATTTAGCGCCCTGGCTAGCTGTAGCCTTTCGTACTATCTTGGCGATGCCCTAGAGTCGCTTGCGCAGGAGATGACAAACTGCGCCCAGACCATTTTGATGTTGGCGCAAACCACCTCTTTTCATACCCACGAGATTCATCGGCAGCTCGTCTTTAATCTTTTAGGGAGAACCCCAAACCCTGAAAGACTTTCAGGGGAGATTTTTGATGCGGCAAAACTTCTGCCGCGCTTCAGGGTAGAAAATGACGTCTCGAATTTATTTGTTTATTTCTGCACTCAGACCATGTTGAGTGTATTTTTGGGGCGCTACGCTCAGGCAATCCAGGCTGCTGAAGAAAATCAGCGGTACTTGGAGGGGGGACAGTCTTCACCGTTTGTGCCTGCATTTTACTTTTTTGAGGGGTTAGCCTATGCCGCCAGCTATCGGTCTAGCACTCGTAGGATGCGAAGGCAAAGGTTAAACCGCGCTTGGCGCAGCTATCAAAAGTTAAGGAGTTGGGCAAACCGAAACCCCAAAAATCACCTGCATCAGTTGCTGCTGCTGGAGGCTGAAATGGCCTGGATTCGAGGGCAGCATGGTACGGCAGTCCAGGGGTACGAACGGGCGATCGCCCAGGCTAAGACCCAGGGCTACCTCAATTACGAAGCTCTCGCCAATGAGCGAGCCGCTTGCTATCACCAGTCCCAGGGCAACGAGCGAATTGCGCGTGCCTACCTGATGGATGCGAGATACTGCTACAGTCGCTGGGGTGCCAAGGCCAAAGTTGACCAGCTTGATGCGGCCTATCCAGAACTTTTGGGCTATATCTCCTATTCCAATATCGATCCAGAAAAGCCCCGTCTCACAAGTCATGGTTCCCTTTCCCCGATCACCCATCTTGAGCAGCTGGACGTGATTGCTCTGGTGAAAGCCACTCAGGCAATTTCCCGTGAAATCGAGTTGCCGAAGCTGATAGAGAAGCTGCTTCAGCTTTCTCTAGAGTACGGCTGCGCTAGTCGGGCACTCCTACTGCTGATTCAGGAGCAGCGGGTACTGGTGCAGGCTGAGTGTAGTGCCGCCGCCTCGCCCGTTTTCCTGAATCCGCCTACTTCTCTCCAGGACTTTATTGACTGTCCCCACAGCCTTGTGCAGTACGTTGTGCGCACCCAAGAAACGGTAGTGATAGAGCAAGTGAGTCCTGAAACTCCTTTTGCCCAAGACTCTTACTTCATGAATGCTCATCCCCAGTCGGTTCTCTGTCTACCGCTCCAGCATCAGAGAGACTTGAGAGGAATTTTGTATCTCGAAAACCAGCTCGTTCCTGGCGTCTTTAACCGCGATCGCCTTGAAGTGCTGCGTATTTTGGTTGCCCAGGCCGCCATTTCCTTAGAAAATGCGCGACTATACCAGCAGCTAGAGGAATACAGCCAAGCCCTAGAGCAGAAGGTCGAAAGCCGCACTCAGGAACTGTCTCAAACCCTGGAAATTTTGGAAGCCACCCGCGCTGAGCTGGTGATCGAAAACGCACTTTTGCGAGAAGCAGAGATTAGCCCCTCCTTTGACTATCAAGTAGGGGGAAGCCTTGCCCTCGATGCGCCAACCTACGTTGTGCGGCAGGCGGATCGACAGCTCTATAAAGCGCTAAAGCGCGGGCAATACTGCCATGTCCTGTGTCCACGCCAAATGGGTAAATCGAGCCTTCGGGTTCAGATTTCCAAACGTTTGCGAACAGAAGGCTTTATCTGTGCTGCCATTGATCTCTCAGAAATTGGCAACCGTCAGATTTCTGCAGAGCAGTGGTATGCAGGTTTTGCCTATGCCTTAATGAGCCAGCTTCAGCTCCTTCAGTCCTTTGACTTTAGAGCATGGTGGCGCGAATACCAGCTTCTGCCACCTATTCAGCGTTTGGGACTACTCCTTGAGCAAGCACTCGCAAAAGTCACGGACAACATCCTGATTTTTATTGATGAAGTGGATAGCGTCTTGAGTCTTGAGTTTGAGACGGATGACTTCTTTGTTTTTCTGAGAGCTTGCTTTAATAAACGAACGGAAAATTCCAACTATCAACGACTCACTTTTGTCCTAATGGGCGTTGCTACTCCCACCCAGCTTATTCAGTCAAAGGATCAAACTCCCTTCAATATTGGTCAGGCGATCAGCCTAGTTGGGTTTCAGCTTCATGAGGCGCAACCTCTCCTGCATGGGCTAGCCGGTCGAGCCGCCCGTGTACAGCCGCTCCTGAACGCGGTGCTGGATTGGACTCATGGGCAACCTTTTCTAACTCAGAAAATCTGCAAGCTGATTCAGCAGGAAAAGGCTTCGATTCCAGAACACCAAGAGGAACAGTGGGTGGCTCAGTTGGTGCAGTCCCGCATTGTAGACAATTGGGAGATTCAAGACGACCCCCAGCACCTACGCACCATTCGCGATCGCCTTCTCTCCCAAACATCTCATGACCCAGCCTCCTCGATTGCTCATCGACTTCACCGCTACGGCGAAATTTTGCATCAAGGCCATAGTGTCCCAACCGATCACCCCGATGATGCTGAACTGCTGCTATCGGGTCTTGTGGTACAGCAAGACCTTGAGCTGAGGGTGGGAAATCCTATCTATGCCTTGGTTTTTAACCCAGAATGGATTCAACACACTCTAGATAGTCTCAAATGGGATGCGGTATACCCTGGCTCCTTCAGCTCTAACGCCGTCAGCTCTAACGCCGTCAGCCATCAAAAAGGACTCCATCCTTAACTCGGTGCAGCTTCCCGATACAGCTTAATGCGTTAAGCCCTCAATACCTCACAATTCAATGCCTTACAACTCAATGCCTCACAAAAATCATCATGTGCTGAATCCGCAGTACGTCGCGATCGCACGACTAAAATGCGCGCTCAACATGTACGACTAAAATGCACAACCAAAATTGACCCACCCTCCGAGGAACTTGCCCACAGCTTTTGCCGCAAAGTGGCTCCCAGGTCAGCTGTGCTACCATTTGGAGACGAGCAAATCAGCCTGTTTGTTATGTCCCTATGGGCAAAGTCTTAGTTTTGAATGCTTCCTACGAACCGCTCAACATTACCAGTTGGCGGCGTGCGGTTGTCCTTCTGCTAAAGAACAAAGCAGAGCAGGTTGAACACAATGGGAAGTATATCTACGAAAACTTTCCACTCCCAACGGTAATTCGGCTTCGCTACTATGTGCGCACACCCTATAAAGAAATCGCTCTGACCCGTCGTAATATCCTGAATCGAGATGGTCATGGCTGTCAGTATTGCGGCTATAGCGGTGATGAACTAACCCTTGACCACGTCCTACCGCGATCGCGGGGAGGAGAAGACACCTGGGAAAATATTGTGACCGCCTGCGTGAAGTGCAATGTCAAGAAGGGCAACCGAACCCCCTCAGAAGCCCAGATGCCGCTGTGCCAAACCCCGCGTCGCCCCTATAGCAGCTTATTTTTTGAGGTGGACAAACATGTCCGCAATGGTGTCCATCGAGAGTGGAGAAAGTATATGATCGGGTTATGACTCGGTAAATAAAACATGATCCAGGTGATGGGTAAACTTCAGTCTATTGCCAGAAATGTCTCTAGAAGACGCTAGTCGAGTGAGAGAGAGCCGACTGATTTTTAAAAACGCTTGACTTTATTGAGTGTGATCGTCTGAACCCATTCTGAACCCACTTCCTGAATCCTTCCTAAACATTATGATTTCAAGCTCCTTGACCTCCGTTGATGCCGATGCGATAGACTTTGCGACGACGGAGACGAAGCTTCAGCTGAGTGACCCTTCCCCTCGCCTCTCCAACGGATCTAGTGCAAATGGACTCAGCGCTCAGCCAAAATTGAGCGACCAGCGGGGTGAAGCGCTAGTGCGCGTGCTGGATAAGCATCGGGGCGATCGCCATTTAGTGCTGCTGCAAGACTTTCCAGACCCGGATGCGCTCTCCTCGGCTTGGGCCTATAAGCTCATTGCCGAACGCTTTGATATTCAGTGCGAGATTGTCTACGCCGGAACCCTCAGCCATCAGGAAAATATCGCTCTGGTTAAGCTCACCGGACTCCCCCTCCAGCGCTGGAACTGCCAGACCGCGAAAAGCAAAGACCTATCGGCTTATCAAGGCTGTGTTCTGATTGATAACCAGGGCACCACCTGTCAGCTTCTGCCCATTCTTCAGCAAGCCAACGTCCCCGTCACCATCGTAATTGACCACCACAGCTCCCAGGGCGACCTCCAGGCAGAGTTTGTGGATATTCGCATTAATACCAGGGCAACGGCAACGATTCTGACCCAGTATCTTCAGGCGGGGCTGCTCACGTTAGACAGCAGCGTGGGTGAGCATGTCAAGTGCGCGACAGCCCTGATGCATGGACTCCGCTCCGACACTAATCGGCTCATGCAGGCACAGGAAGAAGACTTTTTGGCCGCAGCCTACCTGAGTCGTTTCTACGATGCTCAGCTCCTCAACACGGTGCTGATGTCGTCGCGCTCGAAGCAGGTAATGGACGTGATTGAGCGCGCCCTCAAAAATCGCAGCATTCATAACAACGTCTGTATTGCGGGGGTGGGTTTTCTGCGCTATGACGATCGCGACGCCATTCCCCAAGCCGCAGATTTCTTGGTCACAGAGGAAAATATCCATACCGCAGTGGTCTACGGCATCGCCCATGATGAAGATGAAGAACTAGAGCTAGTCGTCGGCTCCCTCAGAACCACCAAAATCACCCTTGACCCCGACGAATTTATTAAAGAAGCCTTTGGGCAAGATACCCAGGGACGCTTCTTTGGCGGTGGGCGATCGCTGGCGGGGGGCTTTGAGATTCCGATGGGCTTTTTGTCGGGGCTTAACGAAAACTCTGAGTACGCCAAGCTCAAGTGGAGCGTCTTTGACACCCAAATTAAGCAAAAGCTGCTGCGGCTCATTAACCCTGAAGGCAGCATGATCCGCACCAATTAGACGGGTGTTTAGGCATTGACTCAGGTCTTCCTAGATCGCTGGGCATATTTTTCGTCCAATATTTTGTCCAATATCGTCCAATAGGCCGCAACATCTTTCTGAGATAAGTTAACATTAGTTAATAAAACCAATTTCAAAAGCCATTCCCACAATCGATCAGCCAGGAGGATTCAGCTCTCGTGAATAATAAGCGGTGGAGAAATGCAGGGCTATACGTTTTGCTTGGGATTGTCGTCCTAGCGTTGGCGACGTCCTTTATCGATAGACAGCCCCCTGCCAAGGAAAGCTGGCGCTACAGTCAGCTTCTAGATGCCGTTGGGAAGCAGCAGATTGAAAAAATTGCGCTCAGTTCTGACCGCACGCAGGCGGAAGCTAAAAATAAGGCCGGGGAAATTTTTCAGGTCAACCTGCCGCCCGATCCGCAGCTCATTGATATCCTGACCGAAAATAAGGTGGATATCTCCGTGAAGCCGCCGACCGATGAGGGCCGCTGGGTCGGTCTATTGAGTACTTTCCTGGTGCCGATCGCGCTATTGGTGGGTCTATTTGTGCTGTTCCGCCGTGCCGGTAGCGGCCCCGGAAACCAGGCCATGAATTTTGGTAAATCTCGCGCCAGGGTTCAGATGGAGCCTCAAACTCAGGTAACGTTTAACGACGTGGCTGGCATTGAGCAGGCCAAGCTAGAGCTGAGCGAAGTGGTAGATTTTCTCAAAAATGCAGACCGCTTTACGGCGATCGGGGCCAAAATTCCTAAGGGTGTGCTGCTTGTGGGGCCTCCTGGGACGGGTAAAACCCTCTTGGCAAAGGCCGTTGCTGGGGAAGCGGGGGTTCCGTTCTTCTCCATCTCTGGGTCTGAGTTTGTGGAAATGTTTGTGGGGGTGGGTGCCTCACGGGTGCGCGACCTCTTTGAACAGGCCAAGACCAATGCGCCCTGTATCGTCTTTATTGATGAAATTGACGCGGTGGGTCGTCAGCGCGGTGCTGGACTCGGCGGCGGCAATGACGAGCGGGAGCAAACCCTCAACCAGCTCTTGACCGAGATGGATGGCTTTGAAGGGAACACGGGCATCATCATCATTGCGGCCACAAACCGCCCTGATGTGCTGGACTCCGCCCTGCTGCGTCCCGGCCGCTTTGACCGTCAGGTGGTAGTGGATCGCCCTGATTATAAGGGTCGCCTCGAAATTTTGAATGTTCATGCACGGGGCAAAACCCTCAGCAAAGATCTAGATCTTGAAAAGATTGCCCGCCGCACCCCTGGCTTTACGGGGGCTGACCTCTCCAACCTGCTCAACGAGGCTGCAATTCTGGCAGCGCGCCGCAACCTCACCGAAATTTCTATGGATGAAGTCAACGACGCGATCGACCGCGTGCTGGCTGGCCCCGAAAAGAAAGATCGGGTGATGAGCGAAAAGCGTAAAGAGCTAGTGGCCTACCACGAAGCGGGTCATGCCCTAGTGGGTGCCCTGATGCCAGATTACGACCCCGTGCAAAAAATCAGCATCATTCCCCGTGGACAAGCGGGTGGTCTGACCTGGTTTACGCCCAGCGAAGATCAGATGGAGTCTGGCCTCTACAGCCGCGCCTATCTGCAAAATCAGATGGCCGTTGCCCTGGGTGGACGCATCGCAGAAGAGCTGATCTATGGTGAAGAGGAAGTGACTACGGGGGCTTCAAATGATCTCCAGCAAGTCGCTCGCGTTGCCCGTCAGATGGTGACTCGGTTTGGGATGAGCGATCGCTTAGGGCCTGTGGCCTTAGGTCGTCAGCAAGGCAACCCCTTTATGGGGCGTGACATCATGGCAGAACGCGACTTCTCGGAAGAAACCGCAGCCGCCATTGATGATGAGGTCAGAAACCTGGTGGATCAAGCCTACCGTCGCGCAAAGGATGTCTTGGTCAAGAACAAGCACGTCCTGGATAAGATTGCCGATATGCTGGTCGAGAAGGAAACCGTGGACTCGGAAGAGCTACAGGCTATTCTCAACTCCAGCGACGTGATCATGGCTGCGATCGCCTAGCTTCAGTACTCTACCCAACCTGTAAAAACAGGCTTCATTCTTGAAGCCTGTTTTTACAAAAAATCTGCCTTCCAAATCTGAACGGCTCGTTTTGCCAAACGTTCTTGACGCATAGCAATTGTATTCGGCGTCCATTCTTCAGCCATGACTTGTTGCGTTAGAACATAAGCACTTTGGGAATAGTGCTGCTGCTTAATCGAATAACGCTGTTGACCAATATCGCGATTAACCGAGATTTCTAGCGGAGTTAGGTTGCCAAGACGATAAACCATTTCATCTAGCTGAGCATCCGTGAAGTCTTGTTGCCATTCGCTTGATGAATTCTCAGGCAGAATATGCTCGATTGAGAAACTATCTTCACTAACGTCATTGCTTTTTCTGGCATCTACTTCTAGTTTGTAGAGAATATATCGAACCACTTTCTTTTTTTGCCCCTTAGTAGTTATTGCAAGCAAAGAAAAGTCTTGTTGAAATTTCTCGTCTGGAACATAAATCGGTTTTAACTTTTCAAAAACTTGTCTTGGTGTTGTAATTTCGTCGTCACAAATTGCAATCGCAACCCTGTTGTATAAAAGCTCTAGATCATTGGGGTTTAGACTACTAACAACTCCATATCGAAAAGAAATGACTGTTACTAATTTCAATAATCGAGTAAAGTCTGCTGTAGGAAACTTTTGATAGGCAGCGAATAAGGCAGGATATGCCTGCTTTACTCGAAACATTTCCAGTTCACGAATAAGTTCACGGATATCGGAGCTGTTTCCTTGGTATTCATTCCAGAATTCATCATTAGCATTGCCTAACGCAATAAATAGACTACTGTATTCTTCTAGCTGATCTAAAAGCCTAAAAGCTTGTTGAGCATCTTTGACTTCATCACGAACAAGCTTAAATAAACGTTCTCGACGGACTCTAGAATGCTTTAGACTCAGATAGTAGCGAAGGAACTCAGGAAACCTTTCCATTTGAACCGCGCTGATAATTCGTCTCCACTGCCGTTGCGCTTCATTAAGGTCATCTGGACCTTGAAAAAGCGAAAAGATGTAGTTCTTGAGCAAATCCGTAGAGCTTAGCTCTATCCCTCTAGCATTGAGCGTTTCAAAAACTGTATAGGCATTCAGTTCGTCTTCAACGTTAATTTGGATAAAGAGCAGTTGTTGAGCAATTGATTCTTGCAGGAAGATGGCGAGTTTTTCTCCATCTTCAACAATTTCTGGAAGTTGTCCTAGTTGAGTTGAGAAATATTCAAAAGCTTGCCAGAGTAATTGATTTGACCTCTTAAGAGCACGAATATTACGAGGCGGCCTCAAATTATTAATAAGATTACTTTGATAAAAGTCATCATTAATTTCATTAAGAAGCAGTTTGCTAGAATAACGGAGTGAACGAGGATCTTTGTCGCCTAAGTAAGTGCGCTTTAGAATTTCTAGGCGCGCCTGGTTATTTTCAGGATCTCTCTGCCTTAGGACAAGTTGTCTAATTTTTTCAATGACAGCGATTGCAATGATACTAAGGGTGGCAAGGCGTTGTTGACCGTCAATGATAGTAAAGACCTTGTCAGAACTTCCAGAACTTTGTAGAACTAGCGCTCCCATATAATGACTAGCATCGGAGTCAGCATGCAGCGCCAGAATATCCTGCCAAAGATCTTCCCAGTTCTCTTTTTTCCAAGAATAATCGCGCTGAAAGGGCGGCACTTTGTAAATTTTGCCATTGCCGATCAATTCGCCAAAGTTAGCAGTACGCGTTTCGAGCAGATTCACTCGTGCCATAGATTAAGACTCAATACGTTAGGTCTAATTCTTTTAAATTACCAACTGTGAGTCTTGTAAGTCGCATGGATAGAGCTAGGAAACATGATAGTCCTGAATTGCCTTAACTTCCAGCGGGTCGGACTGGAGCGCACAGATGGCGGCGGCGGTGGCTTTTGCGCCAGCGATCGTGGTAACAATGGGCACCTTGTAGGTCAGGGCAGCGCGGCGAATGGACTGTCCATCGGCCTGAGCCTCTTCCCCAAAGGGGGTGTTGAGAATCAGGTTGATTCGGCTGTTTTTGATCCAGTCCAGCACATGGGGGCGGCCTTCGTGGAGTTTATAGACAAGCTCAACCTCTAACCCAGCATCCTGCAAGGCTTTACGAGTGCCGCTGGTGGCGACAAGTTTGAAGCCCAGGTTAATGAGGTCTTGGGCAATGGGGATAATAGCCTGCTTGTCGCGATCGCTCATGGACACAAACACCGTCCCCGTGAGCGGAATTTGCTGGTGCGCCGAAAGCTGAGCCTTGGCAAAGGCGCGGCCAAAGTCTTGGTCGATGCCCATCGCTTCCCCTGTGGAGCGCATTTCTGGCCCCAGAACGGTATCCGTGCCGGGGAATTTTTCAAAGGGCAGGACGGCTTCTTTGACGGAAATATAGTTGGGAATGCTTTCTGAGGTAATGCCTAGCTCATGGAGGGTTTTGCCAGACATCAGCCTTGCCGCAATTTTGGCCAGGGGGCGTCCGATCGCCTTGGACACAAAGGGCACGGTGCGGGAGGCGCGGGGGTTTGCCTCAATGATAAAGACCTGCTCCCCCTGGACGGCAAACTGAATATTCATGAGGCCGATGACCTTGAGGGCTTTGGCAAGCTGAATTGTCCAGGTGCGGATGGTGTTGAGAGCCTGAGGACTCAAGGATAAGGTCGGCAAGGTACAGGCCGAGTCGCCGGAGTGGATGCCCGCCTGCTCAATGTGCTCCATCACGCCACCAATGATCACGTTTCCGGTATGGTCTGCGATCGCATCCACGTCCACTTCAATGGCGTTTTCGAGAAACTTATCAATCAAGATGGGATGATCTGGCTCAATCTGGACGGCGTAGGTCATGTACCGCTCTAGCTCAGCGTCGGAATACACAATCTCCATCGCCCGTCCCCCCAAGACATAGCTGGGGCGCACCACCACCGGATACTGAATCTTTTGGGCCACGGCGAGGGACTCTGCAAAATTCCGTGCAATGCCGTTGGGGGGCTGGGTAATGTTGAGTTCTCGCAGAATTTTCTCGAAGCGCTCCCGATCTTCGGCGGCGTCAATTGAGTCGGGAGAGGTGCCCCAAATCTGGGTATGTTCTGAGGTTTTCAGGTAGGCCTGAAGGGGAACTGCCAGCTTCAGTGGGGTTTGGCCACCAAACTGAATGATGATGCCCTCAGGATTTTCGGCCTCTAGGATATTGAGCACATCTTCTTTGGTGAGCGGCTCAAAGTACAGGCGATCGCTGGTGTCGTAGTCCGTAGAGACGGTTTCGGGGTTGGAGTTAACCATAATGGTTTCAAACCCATCCTCGCTCAGGGCATAGGCGGCATGGCAGCAGCAGTAGTCAAATTCAATGCCCTGGCCAATGCGGTTGGGGCCAGACCCCAGAATCATCACCTTGCGTTTGTCGGAGGGCAATACCTCGGACTCATGCTCGTAGGTGGAGTAGTAGTAGGGGGTAAGCGCCTCAAACTCAGCCGCACAGGTATCTACGGTTTTGTAGGCCGGAACCACGCCCAGGGATTTACGGTAGGTGCGGACTTCGTCTTCCGTGGTGTGGGTGGCGTAGGCAATCTGGCGATCGCTAAAGCCCTGGCGCTTGACCTGCCAGAGCGTTGTTTTATCTAGAGCCTCCAGGGAAGAGGCGCTGAGAAAAGTCTCGGTATCGAGGAGTGATCGCATCTGATTGAGGAACCAGGGGTCGATGCCAGTAATGTCGTAGATGTCCTGAACCGTCATTCCGGCCAGCATGGCGTGGCGTAGGGTAAAGATGCGATCTGGGTTGGGGGTGCGCAGTCCAGCACGAAGCTGTTCGGGGGTGGGTGGAACCTCATCGCGATCGCAGCCCCAGCCGAAGCGGCCTGTTTCGAGCGATCGCAGCGCCTTTTGCAGCGACTCCTGGAACGTGCGGCCAATGGCCATTGCTTCGCCGACGGACTTCATCTGGGTGGTAAGGACGGGTTCCGAGCCGGGAAACTTTTCAAAGGCAAAGCGCGGAATTTTGGTGACCACATAGTCAATGCTGGGCTCAAAACTGGCGGGCGTTTTCTTGGTGATGTCGTTGGGAATTTCGTTGAGGGTGTAGCCCACGGCCAACTTGGCGGCAATCTTGGCGATCGGGAATCCGGTCGCCTTAGAGGCCAAAGCCGAGGAGCGCGATACGCGAGGATTCATCTCAATGATGACAATATCTCCATTGGCTGGATTCACCGCAAACTGAATATTAGAGCCGCCCGTCTCTACGCCAATTTCACGAATAATTTTAATAGAGGCATCCCGCAGCCGCTGATATTCCTTATCCGTCAGGGTTTGGGCAGGAGCCACCGTAATAGAGTCCCCCGTATGTACGCCCATCGGGTCAATATTTTCAATAGAGCAAATAATGACCACGTTATCAATGAGGTCGCGCATCACCTCCAGCTCATACTCTTTCCAGCCAATCAAAGACTGCTCCACCAGAATCTGCGACACCGGACTCGCGTCTAGGCCAGACTGGGCGATCGCCTCAAATTCTTCTTGGTTATAGGCAATACCGCCTCCCGTACCCCCCAGGGTAAAGGCCGGACGAATAATCAGCGGGTAGCTGCCAATCTGCTGGGCGATCGCCTTTGCTTCGGCCATCGTCTCTGCTAGCCCCGACGGACAGACCGGAACATCAATCCGCGCCATTGCCTCCTTAAAGAGCTTGCGATCCTCTGCCATCTCAATGGCAGGCAGCTTTGCCCCAATTAGCTCAACCCCGTAGCGTTCCAGCACGCCACTTTTAGACAGCGCCACCGCCAAATTCAGCGCTGTCTGTCCGCCCATCGTGGGCAGCAGCGCGTCAGGACGCTCCTGGGCAATAATTTTTTCAACAATCTCCGGCGTCAGCGGCTCAATGTAGGTGCGGTCTGCCGTTTCCGGGTCGGTCATGATGGTGGCTGGGTTGGAATTTACCAGGATTACCTCATACCCTTCATCTCGGAGCGATTTACAGGCCTGGGTGCCTGAGTAGTCAAACTCGCAGGCTTGGCCAATCACAATGGGGCCAGAACCAATCAGCAGAATTTTGTGGAGATCGTTACGACGGGGCATAAGCGGGGCACAAAAAAGAACGATGGAAGGACAACAAGGCCATTAGCGCAACCCGTGAAAGCAGATCAACCTGCTCATCAGTCTACGGGCAAGGCCCCGACTGAAGCAGAATGCAGGCGAATAAGGTCTGCTACAACAGTTTTCAATCAACCCTTATGGATTATAGGTTGCCATGCAGCTTTACAAAGTGTGCCTTGATATCTAAATTGAGCTTGATGGCTTCAAGTCTTGGCAAAAATATTAAACTCTCGCCTTTCGGAGAGGGGTTTGGGGCGAGGGGCTGCAAGCGCCTTATCCAACTCACTTTGGGTTAATTACGGGGTTAGTTATGGGTTAAGTTAGGTGGGTCAAGTTTAGATGGGTCAAGTTAAGATTGTGCCGCCCATGAGTCGGCTGTAGCGATAGTCTAGTTCCTTCTGCATTAACGGTAGTCCCGTCAGTTGCGGGTCTTCAGCAATCACGGTTTCTGCTGCCTGACGCGCCAGCTCAAGGCAGTCCTGATCTTCCACAAGGCTGGCCAAGGCAAAATCGGGTAGACCAGACTGGCGTGTCCCTAAGACCTCTCCTGGCCCCCGAAACCGCATATCCATTTCTGAAATAAAGAATCCATCCTGGGACTGCTCTAATACAGTGAGCCGCTGTCGGGCAGTTTCTGCCTTTGAGCTATTCATGAGCAGACAAAAAGACTGGTGTGCACCCCGCCCGACCCGTCCCCGAAGCTGGTGGAGCTGGGCGAGGCCAAAGCGCTCGGCATGTTCAATCAGCATGACGGTAGCGTTGGGAATATCAACCCCCACTTCAATGACCGTGGTGGAAACCAGTAAGTGCAGCTCTGCTCGGCGAAATTGACCGATAACGGCTTCTTTTTCTGCTGAACTCATGCGGCCATGGAGCAGCCCAACGGTAAAGTCAGGGAAAATGCTGTCTTGGAGATGCTGATGTTCTTCTACGGCGGAGCGTAAGTCTAGCTTTTCGGATTCTTCGACGAGGGGCAGTACCACATAGATTTGGCGTCCCTGGGCAATTTCGCGGCGCATGAGGTCGTAGGCTGCAGCGCGATCGCGCGGGGCAAGCACGGTGGTTTGAATGGCCTGCCGACCGGGGGGCAATTCGTCAATTTGGCTCACGTCTAAGTCGCCGTGGAGTGTGAGGGCGAGGGTGCGCGGGATGGGAGTGGCGGTCATGGTCAGCACATGGGGGTGCTGACCCTTTTGCTGAAGCCGCGCCCGCTGCTGCACACCAAAGCGGTGCTGTTCGTCAATGACCACGAGGCCCAGCCGCTGAAACTCTACCGAGTCTTGGATCAGGGCGTGGGTGCCCACCAGTAGGGGCAGTTCTCCGGTCTGGAGTTGGGCGGCAATCTGGCGGCGTTTTGCGGCCTTAGTTGACCCTGTCAGCAGCTCGACGGGGAGATGGAGCTGATTAAACCATTCCACGAGCTTATAGTAGTGCTGCTCGGCCAAGACCTCAGTGGGTGCCATCATGGCGGTCTGAAAGCCGGACTGGATGGCTGCCAGCAGCGCCACCACCGCCACCACGGTTTTGCCTGACCCCACATCCCCCTGCACCAGTCGATTCATGGGGGTGGCTTCTTGCAGATCGCTCAAAATATCCTGGGTGACGCGCTGCTGTGCGCCGGTAAATTGAAACGGAATGACGCTGTAAAATCGGTCAATGAGTTCGCCCCTGGCCTGCAAAGGAACGCTGCGCTGTACCTTGCGTTGCTCTAGTCGTCGCTTGAGCATCCCTAGCTGGAGGTAGAAAAATTCGTCAAAGACCAGCCGCCGCCGCGCCCGACTCAGGGACTCTGCGGACTCAGGAAAGTGAATCTGCGCGATCGCCTCCGGTAAACTCACCAGTCCGTAGGCGGTTCGCAGCTCAAGCGGCAGCGGCTCTGGAATGTATTTTGCGGCGGGAAGTGCCGCCACCACAGCACGGCGTACCAGATCTGGCGGTACGCCATCCGTAAGGGGATAGATGGGCACCACTCGGCCAATTTTTAGGGAATCAATTTCGTCGCGGGTATGCTCTAAAACCTCAATTTCTGGTTCCTCAAGGGTCAGCCCAAACTTATTGGCCTTCACCAGCCCAGATGCCGCCACCACGCACCCCACCGGATACTGCTTGAGCTGACGCTCCTGCCAACCCCGATTCCGAAAGCGATCGCCCGCATAAAATCGGCTCAGCTTAATCTGACCCGTCACGTCCGAGACGGTCATATCAAAGATAGTGAGCTTTGGATTTTTGGGACTATTAAAGCAGTTAACCCGCCGCACCTTCGCCACAATCGTGACGGTTTCTCCGGCCTCTAGGTCTTCAATTTTGACCTGACGGGCATAGTCAATATGGTCACGGGGGTAGTAAAACAGCATATCCCGGACGCTATATAGCCCCAGCTTTGCCAGCCGATCTGCACTTTTGGGGCCAATGCCCGGCAGATACATCAAGGACTGATCCAGAGAAATGGTTCCTGTGGCCTTTTCTGATACGGTTGGGGCCTTTGCCGCCGCCTGACGGATCACTTTAGGCGCTGTCGCTGCTGCTGCATGAATCTCAGCACGCTGGATTTGGTAAAGCACACGCCGCGTTTCGGCCACCAGATGCTGCCGCTGGCTCAAGGAAAGTTCACCGTAAGACCCAAACTTTTGGGCGATCGCCTGACAGCGGGAGTGATCCTGCGCCGAAGGAATCGCCGCCTGCTCCAAACTGACGGCCAAAAACTCGCTAAAGCGAAACTGATTGCCCTGGAGGTCACAAAACCCACGCTCTGCCTCAATAGAGAGCGATCGCTGGAGCCTTCCCCAATCCGGAGAGGCTGCTGCAAGGGAGGATTGGACTGGCTCCGTCATTCGCCCATCGCCCCTCCATCCAAGGGGTCATCGTCGCTTTCGGATGCTTCGTTTAGAGCGTTCTTGATTAAAGACGCTCCGCTTGAAAACGCTCCATTCAAAAATGGTGTATCAGTCCAGCTTGCCCGCCATGCGGCGATCGCCTCTGCGGTGAGATGTTCCTCTTGCTTTTGGGCATAGGTTTGCTGTACCTGCATGAGTTTTTGGCGCAGCGGACGCAGCTTTTGCCGCCAGCTCATCAGCTCCGAGTGGGTAAACTCCAGATCGGCAATCTGGAGGTAAATGACAACCACCGGCTCCAAATTCTCTTCCAGAAGGTCTTTAGGGTCGACCAACGCCTTAAGTAAATGGGGTGGATTGGTCACGCTTCTGCCCGCATCTTGAGCCTCAGCCGCCAGCGCCAGCAGCTTGTCTAAGGACTTGACCTTCATGATCTGAGACTCTTGGAACTGCTCATTAATCCGACGCGATCCGGTTCGCAGAATCTCAATCATGTCGGTTTCCATGGTTTCCCAAATTTCCAAAAGGCTGCTTGGGTCAACCGCTGTCTCTAGATCCAGGGACGTTAGCGGCTGCAGAATCTCAAACAATGAGGCGCTGAGCTGATGCCCCAGGGTCTGAATATTCTGCTGAAGCGCCGCTCTTTCTGCGACCGAAAGCGCCAGAAATGCTTCTGGGTAAACCTGAGTGCAGAGGTGAAAGCCAGATAGCCCCAACTGCCGAGAGAGCGATCGCCCTAGCACCTGGACGTACTCCGTCAAGACTTGACGAAGATCCCTCCCTACCGCTGCCGCTGCTGTCCTAAGCGCGCCCAATTCTTGGCTTAGCTGTTCTAATGTTGCTCCCATATTTGCAGTTTAGCCGTATTCCTAAATGCTGATGCTCTTGCCCATGAATTCTAGCCATCGTCTCAAAAAAAGGGGCTACCTTAATCAGGTAGCCCTCCGCTGACAGCGGCTTTAGGATTCAATAGCCTCACGGAATGTACTCATCTCCGCTTACCCTCTAGGTTCAGCCGGCAGGTTCAGCAGACTAGCCATTCCAGGGTCAGCTATTTTTTGCCAGACTTTCCGGACTTGCCTTTGCTTTTACTTTTTTCTTCAACCGGAGCAGGTTCGCTGGGCGCACTAGGCTCAGCCGCTTGTCCGGTTTGAGCCGCAACTTCTTCAGCAAGGTTAGAAATTGGCTTATCAATGCCTTCACCCAGCACAAAACGGCTAAAGCGACGCACCTGGATATTTTCTCCCAGCTTAGTGATGACCTGCTTAATCAGCTCCTCAACTGTGATGCTTTGATCCTTAATGTAGGGCTGATCCAGGAGACAAAGCTCCCGCAGGGTTTTATCAACCTTCCCCTGCACAATCTTTTCCTTCACGTTGTCCGGCTTCCCTTTGAGGGTGTCAGAACCCAAGGCGATCGCCCGTTCCCGCTCCACAAAATCTTGAGGAATTTCGCCCACGCTCACGTACACCACATTGGGGCAGGCCGCAATTTGCTTTGCCAAATCCTGCACCAACCCCTTAAACTCTTCATTTCGAGCCACAAAGTCAGTTTCGCAGTTGACTTCCACCAGGACACCGATCTGTCCCCCAAAGTGAATATAGCTGCCCACCAGCCCTTCTGCCGTCACCCGACCGGACTTTTTCCCAGCAGAGGCTAACCCCTTCTTGCGGAGATAGTCGATCGCCTTTTCCAGATCGCCCTCAACCTCAGTGAGCGCCTTCTTACAATCCATCATCCCTGCGCCTGTTTTTTCGCGCAGTTCCTTCACCACTTTTGCGGAAATCTCTGCCATGATGCTGCCTCAGGAATTTTTAACGTCAACATACTCTAAAGATGTGGCGGGTGGATGTTGTGGGCAATGCAAACCCCATCCACCCTCAAAGACCTTTCCTAAAAGACCCTATTTCATTCTCAAAGGTCTTCATTCTCAAAGGTCTTAACCGTCTGCGCCAGCCTCAGAATCATCCTCATCTTCGTAGGCGATATCTTCTTCATCGTCGTAGTTTGGCTCGTCGTCATAACGAGGTTCAGTCCCTACTTCACCGTGGCGACCTTCATAGATTGCGTCGGCTAGTTTGCCCACCACAAGTTTGATAGAGCGAATCGCGTCGTCATTGGCCGGAATGGGGATATCCACCCAGTCAGGATCGCAGTTAGTATCCAGAAGGGACACAATGGGCAAGCCAAGCTTCTGACATTCCTGCACGGCGTTATACTCGCGGCGCACGTCAATCATAATGACCACGTCGGGGAGCTTAGTCATGGTCTTGAGCCCGCCCAAATACTTCTCTAGCTTCTCTAGCTCGCGGCGCAGCTTTGCCGCCTCTTGCTTGGGCAGCAGGTCAAACACACCGCTATCTCGACGGCGCTCCAGATCCTTGAGGCGGTCAATCCGCGTTTTGATAGTAGTCCAGTTGGTGAGCATTCCCCCCAGCCAGCGCTGGTTGACGTAGTAGCTGCCGGAGCGAAGCGCTTCTTGGGCGACGATGCCTGCCGCTTGGCGCTTGGTGCCCACAAACAAAAATCGCTTGCCAGACTCTGCTGCGGAACGCACATAGTAGTACGCATCATCCATGAGCTGGGCGGTCTGCACCAAGTCAATAATGTGTACTCCATTCCGCTCCGTGAAGATATACTCAGACATCTTAGGGTTCCAGCGGCGCGCTTGATGGCCGAAGTGAACCCCGGCCTCTAGCATTTGGGCCAAACCTAGTACGGGCATTTTTTATTCTCCTGTTCGGGTTTATCCTCCACCTGAGCGGATTTCTGGCTGGCAAAAAGCACGGCAGAAACACCCGAATTCTCAGATGTGTGATTTTTAGACAACTTTGCTAGGATAGCACATTGGGCACCTGGCATGCCTTGGTTCAAGACTCAATTTTTGGCGCTGGTTCTGCCTTTGAATGAAAAGAGCGGCCAGAGAGTGTGCGAAAGGAATGAGCATTAAGTGGATGAAAGACGCTTCTCTGCGTTCCAAGTCTCAACTAAGAACAGACTTTCAAAGCTGGTGCAGACTTTGGAATGAGCTGGGCTGTGACTCTCCTTCAAAGAACCTCTATCACCAACTATGTAATGCCTACAGTGACTCTGCGCGCCACTACCATACCCTAATGCACCTTGAAGAGTGTATGACTTACCTCTCAGATGTCAGACTGTTATGCAGAAGCCCAGCGGAGGTTGGGGTTGCCCTATGGTTCCACGATGCAGTTTACGATCCGCGTCAAACAAATAATGAGGAGCAAAGTGCTCAGTGGGCAGAACAAGTAGCTCAAGAATATGAGATAGGCAAACTTGTCAGTCAACGTATCAGAGATCTGATTTTAACGACGAAGCATCAAGTGCAGCCTACTGACAATGATGCACAAATTCTCTGCGACATTGATCTTGCAATCTTGGGAGCACCAGAAGAAAGATTTGCTGAATATGAGCGGCAAGTACGCGAAGAATATTTTTGGGTGTCGGACGTCCAGTTTAGTACGGGTCGTCAACATATTTTAGAAACGTTGCTGTCGCGCAGTAGCATTTACTGTACTGAACATTTTGGGAGTTTATTTGAGGAGAAAGCGCGTACAAATCTTAAACATTCGCTAGTGCGCTTAGGTACAGCCTGAAAGATTTATGCTGAACAGTTTTTATGCTGAACAATATTTTAGGGTGACTTTCAAGCCTTTGGGTTAAGGCGCTTTGGTAAAAAGCGTTTCAAGATTTTCTGGCAAAAATTCTGAATCAAAATTTTGAGGATTGAGCGTGGGACAGCTTCAGCGATTGGCGATCGCAGTCCATCAGTGTCGTCATCCGACCATTTTGCTGACCGCAGCGCAACAGCATTACCTCAGCCGAGTGTTGCGGCTTAAGGAGGGCGATCGCTTTATTGCGCTGTGCAGTTCAGACTGGTGGCTTGCTGAACTCTGTCCCGATCAGACGGCCCAGATGATTGAGCAGATTGCTGCCCAAACTGAGTTGATGCAGCCGATTACCCTCTGCGCCGCGCTAATGAAAGGTCAGGGGTTTGAAGATGTGGTGCGAGCGGCCACTGAGCTAGGCGTGAGCCACATTGTCCCGCTCCTGAGCGATCGCACCCTCGTAAACCCTAGCGAGCAAAAGCTAGAGCGCTGGCGGCGAATTGCGGTGGAGGCTGCTGAGCAGTCTTGTCGGCAGCAGGTGCCTGAAATTCTGTTTCCCATTCGCTTTGAGCAGGCGCTTAGCCTTTGTGTCAACCAGGACAGAAGGAGCGGAAAGGACGGGTTACAAGCCGTTCAGACAACTGATGGGCATGATGGGCAAAACCACCTTATTTGTGTGACCCGTGAAGAGACGCCTAATCTTTTAAGCACTTTAGGAAAATTACCAAAACTGGGCATGTTAATCATGGTAGGGCCAGAGGGAGGCTGGACAGCCGCCGAGGAAGATCTGGCGATCGCGCAAGGATTTACGCCAGTTTCTTTGGGGCGTCGCGTGCTGAGGGCTGTCACCGCTTCTATTGCGGCAGTCTCCATTCTCTCTACTCACCTCGAATCGACTCATCTCAAAAATGTCCAGGAATAGAATCCAGGAATTGAGTCCAGGAATGAAGCGTGCTGCTGTTGTTTTGCCTAGGAGAAATGATCACGAATGGATGCTATTGACGCAGCACTCAGAAAAGGCGACTACACAAAAGCTGCTCAACTCGTCGAAGCCCTGGATGTGCAGGATCCTTGGACACAGATTTATCAGGCAAAAATTCTGGAGAGGCAGCAGGAATGGAGCAATGCTGAGGCGATTTTGAAAGAACTTCTGCGCCACGACCACGGCTCCAAAATTACCCTGGCCGCCCGTCAAGGACTAGATCGCCTTCAAAAGCAGCGCAGTCAAGAGCGCAAACAGGCGATCGCTGAAGCAGTGGCCGCTCCTGAAAAAACCGAGCTGGGTGTGCTGATCTTGGAGCCCATTGAGCCAGCGGCAAAAACCGCCGCCGCCCAAGCTATGGCGGCAATTATGAATATTGATCCCTACTCAGCTCGGATCATTTTGCCCAGCCGAGGGATTCGACTTTATCGATCTGGCGCGATCGGGGAACTCGCGTTTTATGGACAGCAGCTCCAGGCCAAGGGAGTTCCGACCTTCTGGACACCAATCTCGGCCTTAGAGTCCGTGACGGTTTATGCAGTTACTTACTTTGAGGCCATTGAAAATCAGGCCCAGGTGAAAGTCAAAAAAAGCGGCTCTGACCAGGAGACAACGCTTTGCTTCCCTTGGTCAGATATTGCTCAGCGCATTGAAGGGCAAATTCCTATTTTTGAAGAAGTCGTAGACCGCGACTCACGGGGGAAACTCAAGCGCAAGGAGCAAACCCAGGACTACGTCAACATTTGGGATCTGCACCTTCCCAAACAAAACTGTATTCTGCGGCTTTCAGACAGTACCTATCAGTTTAATCATGGCGTTGCTCTGAACAGCCCCGCTCAAGGCTCTCGTTTAGATCAAAGTACAGCCTGGGCCAACTGGCGGCATCTCACCCAAATTTTGGAGCAGCAGATTGTCCATAAATTGCTCGCCTCAGACTTTAGCGCGTTTGCAGAGGCGGCTCTAGATCACCCTGATCTCCTGGATAAGATTCCCGCAAATCTCGACCTATTCCGCCGAGAAGATAGCAACTGGGATCCTGCTTTTCATCTTTATAGTTCACTCTTATTCCTAAGGCAATTCAGGATCGCTGAGCCTTTCAAAGCTTAATAGTGGGTACTTTTTTTAAATAGATGTTGGGTACGTGAATTGTTTTCATGGCGATCTCACGATCTCGATCAGGAGATCTGGAATCTTGATTTACCCAACGGTAAAATGACCCAACAGATCTTCCGAAGGTTCGCCCTCTATCGGGGTTTGGTAGAGTATGGAGGTGTGCTTGCCCACCTTGACCGACTTTGCCATGCCCCATTCACTGCACGATACTCCAGCATCATTGAGCGCACTGGAGGCCCATCGCCGTCAATTTTCTGCATTGAGCAATAAGGGGTACTTTAACTATGGAGGGCAAGGGCCTCTACCTCAGCTCGCTCTGGACGCCATTCTAGAAGGCTATCGCCAGATGCAGAGCGATGGACCTTTTTCAAAAAAGGCGTTTGATTGGGTGACGGCACAAGCACAGCAGACCCGCAGCGCGATCGCTCAAGAACTCTGCGTAAGTCCAGACACCATTTCCCTCACGGACTCGGTGTCAGCAGGCTGCAATATTGCCCTGTGGGGTCTTCCCTGGCGGAAAGCCGATCATCTCCTGATTACAGACTGTGAGCATCCCGGTATTGTGGCTGCGACACAAGAGCTTGGTCGGCGATATGGAGTTTGTGTTGAAACCTGCCCTGTCCTCCAAACCCTCAACGAGGGCGATCCGGTTGCGGCGATCGCCGCTCAAGTGAACTCTGACACCCGCCTCGTTGTTTTGAGCCATATTTTGTGGAATACAGGTCAAGTGCTGCCCCTTGCGGACGTTATTCTAGCCTGCCGCCAGCAAAATCCCGATGTACTGATTTTGGTCGATGCGGCGCAGTCCGTGGGTGTACTGCCGCTCAATCTCGCAGATCTGGATGTGGATTTCTACGCATTGACTGGACACAAGTGGCTGTGTGGCCCAGATGGGGTGGGGGCGCTCTATGTTCGCCCCGATTTGCGAGATAAGCTAAGCCCTACCTTTATTGGCTGGCGAGGGATTCGAGTCGATCAGGTGGGCAATCCAACGGGCTGGAAAGCTGACGGAACCAGGTATGAAATGGCAACCGCAGCCTTCCCGCTGTATCGCGGACTGAGTGAGGCGATCGCCCTGCATCGGCAGTGGGGCAACGCCACCCAGCGCTATCAGCGAATCTGTGCACTGAGCAAGCGTCTGTGGACGAACCTAACCCTTATCAAAGGTGTGGAATGTTTAAGCCAGCGTGCTCCAGATGCGGGCCTAGTCTCCTTTAGGATTCGAGGGGGGGCTAACGGGGACTGGGTGGCAGCTTTAGAGACAAAACAGATTATGATTCGGTCGATTGCGAATCCAAACTGCCTGCGCGCTTGCGTCCACTATCTCACCCTAGAATCAGAAATTGATGAATTTACATCAACCCTGGCGGAACTGCTATAGATCTTTTCTGGACCGATTTTATCGATTCTTTGATCCCTGTAGTTCAATTTCTATAACTTGTAGGTTTTACGACTTGTAGGTTTTATGACTTGTAGGTTTTATGACGTATGGGCGCTGCAGTGAAACAGTCTCTGAGCATGAGCTTTTAACCATGAGTGACCAACCTCGATCATTCATTCACTTCCCTGTAATGGTCTCTGCCAAGGGCTTTACGCTAATTGAACTTTTAGTGACCATTCTGGCTTCAGTCATTATTTTGCTCTTGGCCGGAAATGGACTTATTGCGGTTATTCGCATCAATCAAATTAATGAAGCCGAAACGCGCCAGCAGGCTCAACTCAATCGGGCGCTCGACTTCATGGCCGATGAAGTGCGTGAGGCAAGGGCGATCACGGCTGGGCCTCCTGCTGGCTGGACTAGCCCAGGCGGGTGTGATGGAATTTTTTCTTTGCTCAAGCCAAACCCCGTTGAACCGAATGTGGCGTATTATGTCTGTTCTCCGCCAGGGGGCACCCTCTGGCAAGGGCCAAAAGTGCTGTATCGCGCCACGACGTCTCCAACAACGCTGGCCAGTGCAGAACCGCTGGTTGATGCTTTATCGACCCAGCCAATTACAAACTGCACAGCAAGCCCTAACCCAAACAATCTAGGCATTAAAACTGTACCTGACGGTAAGAAAATTGAGATTTGCCTGAAGGGGGTGCAAAGCTCACTATCTCAGTCCCCGACGCTGGAGCTAAAGATTGTCGCTTTTGCGAGAGGGTCTTGACCTTTATTGAGCGGTGCTTTTAGCGAACTGTATTTCCGGGCCTATTTCTAGGACTGGGTTGCGCGATCGCATATTGCTCTTCAGTGTTGGACAATGGGGGTCTGGACAATGGGGTGCTGGACAATGGGACAGATGATTAGGCATTGACCGAACTTGAGGCATTGACCAAACTTGAGCCATCGGCTGAATGACTGGCTGAATGACTGATAGGTACAGATTCTGCCCCGCTCAGCACGGGTAAAATCTGACCGCAGGCAGCCCACTGACTCTGTACCCCCACGCCTAAGAGTTCGCAAGTTCCCCCGCGACGACCCTCAGGAACATAGTGTGAACAGTGTCGGCAAGAAAATTCTGCATGACTTTTTAGAGATAACTTGTTTAATGGGGATTTCATAAAGTTTAGGCAGTACTGCCTGAGTTATATTGAGTCGATTTGGGAGAAGTGGTTTGAGTATTGAACTTGAGTATTGAACTGAGGTGTTTAACGAGAGGATTTAAACTAGGGCATTTAAAGTAGAGCGCTGAATCTGGACATTCATTAAAAGAGAAAATCAAACCATCGAGGTTTTCTGAGTAAAATGTTTGTCTATTTGACACAGCCCGTAACAATAGACTCATATCCCCATCATAGGTTTCTTCTCATTTGCCTACTTCTAGTAGCGATCCCCGCAACCCAATCAGGCTATTCTTTCTCCCCAAATCGTTACGGAATATGGGCTTCAGCTTTTCTTTAGATTTCAGACTTTTCCTTATAAACAAAGATGTTTTAATGTAAAGAAACAAATATTTTTAAGAAATGTATGTCTTTATGAGGATTCTCTAGATCTGTTTTTGAGCTATAAAGTAGGGCTAAACTATACAAAGTTTTTGAATAAAGTCTTTTAAAAGACGGGTATTGAGACTTTAAAAGCCCTAGACTGCGGTTTTTGCAAGTCTAGGGCTTTTTATTGGAAATTTAGTATTTTGGGGACGTTAAGTGTACTTAGTAGATGCCGTTACGCTTAGGCTTCGCCTTCTGGCTTAAATTCCAGGGAAACACCATTCATGCAGTATCGTTTTCCGGTTGGGGCAGGGCCGTCGTCAAAGACATGACCGAGGTGTCCACCGCAGCGACTACAGTGAACCTCGGTCCTCACCATAAAGAAAGAGCGATCTACAGTGTTGCTGACGCTCCCTTCAAGGGGTGCATAAAAGCTAGGCCAGCCGGTGCCGCTGTTAAACTTTGTCTCTGAGGAGAAGAGCGCTTGGCCGCACCCGGCGCATAGGTAGGTTCCTTTGCCGTACTGTTTGTCTAAAGGGCTGGTACCAGCGCGTTCTGTGCCGTGCTTTCGCAGCACCTTGAACTGCTCTGGGGTCAGAATTTGACGCCATTCATCTTCCGTCTTTGCAACGGTGAACTGTTCCTGTGAGGCTGCCATGACGGTTGTTCTCCTAAAACTTTGGTTGAGGAAGTAGGTGGTGCCTAGCCACGTAATGCCTGCGGTTAAAAAGGTGCGTTTGTTCATAGTGGAGGCTGAAGGTATCAGGGAGAAATTGGCTGGCCACTAGAAAGTCACCGTCTATCGGCTCCTTCTGTAGCGGCGATCGCCCTTTCCCTCCTTCATCATTCACCAAGATTCAGTAAAAAAACAAGGCGGGTTTCCGTCCCGGTTGAGGACAAGACGGGGAGCCTGCTCTAGATCTACCAACGTCCGTTTTGAGCCGTACTGCCATCATGGGCGATCGCCCTGAGCAGCACTTGAGCAGCGCCTGAGATTGGCCTGGGAGATTGGCCTGGGTATGGGGGCGGATCAAAAATGAGCTTTATTTGGCGATGATTCAGCGTCAAGTTGCTGGACAGGCTAACAACGTCGCCTCCACAGACTCTGCTAAGCTGTCAAAGTCATAGCCGCCTTCCAATCCCAAGAGCACCTTGGGAGTCACTTCTAAGCAATGGGCCATAAACCGCCCGTAATCCGATGGTTGGAGGCGCATATTTGCCAGCGGATCGCGCTGGTTTGCGTCATACCCAGCGCTTACGATCAGCAAATCCGGCCTAAAGGCTTGGAGAAACGGCACCACCTTCTGCTCAAACTGTGGGGCATACTCCGCAATGGTGCTGCCGGGGCGCATGGGAATATTCAGTACATTGTTGTAACGTCCCGTTTCTGCTGCTGCCCCTGTACCGGGATAGGCAGGGGATTGATGGAGCGAACAGTAACAAATTTGTGGAGAATCCTGCACGATCGCCTGGGTTCCATTGCCGTGATGCACATCCCAGTCTAAGATGGCGACCCGCTTAATTCCAGGCTGTGTAAGTGCGTACAGGGCAGCGATCGCGGCATTAGCAAACACACAAAATCCCATCCCCTGATGGGGTAATGCATGGTGTCCAGGCGGACGCGCTAAGACAAAAGCAGGCTGATGCTTCCCTAAGACCGCATCTACTCCATCCAGCCAAGCATTTACAGCCAAACGAGCGACTTCATGACTGGCGCGAGAAAGGGGTGTATCGGGGTCGAGAAACCCTCCCCCCTGCCCTGCAATAGCGCCCACCTTTTCTAGATAGGCCGCATCATGCGCCATCAGAATCCAGGGACTTGGATCTCGCTGTTCCAGCGCGGTAGGAGACTGCCAGCGCAACCGACCCACCCAGCGCTCTGTCTGGAGTTGCTGCACCACTGCCCGAAGACGATCAGCACATTCTGGGTGCCCTAGCCCTGTATCGTGCTGCAAAAAAACGTCTGAATAAATAATAGAAGTCATGCCGCCCCCATGCTCAGGGTCGCTAATCATCAGAGTTGCCAATCACCAGGGCCGTTAATTATCAGGGTCGTTAATCACGAATCAAGAGTGGATGACCATCGTTGAAGATCATCGTTGAAGGCCGTCTGCCAAGCTGCGCTAGCTCATCACCATTCCACCATCTACATTGAACGTCTGGCCTGTAATATAGGCTGCTGCTGGATCTGCGGCCAAAAAGCGCACCATTCCGGCAATTTCTTCTGGCTGCCCATAGCGCCCCAGCGGAATCAGCTTTAGAATTTCATCGGCTTTCAGCCCATCCGTCATGTCTGTTGTAATGAATCCTGGCGCAACGGCATTCACCGTGATTCCGCGCGGAGCAAATTCTTTGGCAATAGATTTTGTAAAGCCAATCACTCCGGCCTTCGCTGCGCTGTAGTTGGCTTGCCCAGCATTTCCGACTTGTCCAGACACTGAGGCAATATTAATGATGCGCCCTGACCTTTGCTTTAGCATGAGTTTACCGATGGCCTTGGTGCAGAGAAAAATGCCCGTCAAATTCAGGTCGATGACAGACTGCCACTGCGCTAAATCCATCCGGAGCAGCAGCGTATCCTTTGTAATACCGGCATTGTTGACCAAAATATCAACCCGCCCCCATTTTTCGATCACTGCTGCGACCAAGCGCTCAACCTGCGCTGCGTCTGAAACATCGGCATGAAGCGCGATCGCCTCTGACCCTAAAGCCTGCGCCTCGGCGACCACTGCCGCCGCTGCTGCCTCAGAACTGGCATAGTTGACCGCAACCGATGCACCCTCTGCGGCCAATGCAAGGGCGATCGCTCGACCAATGCCGCGAGAGGCTCCAGTGACAATCGCAACCTTACCCTGCAATGTGTTCATGTACCTTCGCCTAACCAAACTGCTCAACCATCTTAGGATATGACGGTGCAGCCTTTGCCATTGAGTAGATTGCCATTGAGTTGATCGGGCTCAGCGTAGATAGGTGCGTAGATGTGTGTGTAGTTAGAGAGCCGAGCAGATGTTTAGACTGCCTCTCGTCCATCCGTAAATCAATCCACCTTCTTACGCATGGGATATTCCCCTATAGACGCATTAAGAATTGAGAAAAAGTGGGTAAGATAGAGTGATATTAACTGAGCGACGCATTATATCTCTTGAAAGTAATTCTAATACAACTTGTTGCGATTTGTTATTAAAACTACAGATTCCCCTTAAGAACTCGGCCACAATGCCTGCATTCAAAGCGACCTTTTGAAAACGACCTTTTGTTGTGAAGGAGACACTCATGAAGCCCTACTGTAGACATCGTGCAGAGAAAGCCCTAGAGATACACTGGCAGCGCCCCGTCACGGTGAAAGAAAGCGCCACGCTTGTTACGGCGCTAATGAATACTCAGGCTTCTTCTAGCCATGAGTTCTTAATGAGAAATATTGAGATGCACATGGCGCAGGCTCAAAAGGTTTACGATGCCCATGCGCCAGAATTTTGCCACTGTGATGAAACGAGCCAGGAAAGCCCCCTAGCCGCCTAATGCGCCTGAGTGGTGTATGCCTCGATATGCTCGATACGAGGCTATCCGTGGCTTTAAAGTTCAGTTCAATAACTTTTCCATCACTTTTGGTAAAGCGGCTCCAAGGCGATCGCCCACTCATCCTAAGCTACAGATAGCCAGCCACATACGCTGCTAGGAGAGATGCCATCATGACCTTAGAGCCGCAATCCGGTTTATTTGCAGACGCGAGTCTCCGCCTTGAAAAAGCCCTTCAGTATGTCACCCTGCCCGAAGATGCCCTTGAGTACCTGCGCCATCCCAAGTCATCCCTGAGCGTCTCAATTCCTGTACGCATGGACAACGGGTCGCTTCAGGTGTTTCAAGGCTATCGCGTCCGCTATGACGATACCCGTGGCCCCACCAAAGGGGGCGTCCGCTATCATCCCAAGGTCTCTCTGGATGAAGTGCAGTCCCTAGCCTTTTGGATGACGTTTAAATGTGCGGTGCTTAATCTACCCTTCGGGGGCGGGAAGGGCGGTATTACGCTTGACCCTAAAGCCCTCTCAAAAATGGAGCTAGAGCGCCTGAGTCGGGGCTATATTGATGCGATCGCCGACTTCATTGGCCCAGACGTTGATATTTTGGCACCTGATGTATACACCAACCCCATGATCATGGGCTGGATGATGGATCAGTACAACGTGATCCAGCGCAAGATTACCCGCGCTGTGGTCACGGGCAAGCCGCTGGCCATGGGCGGTAGCGAAGGCCGGGATGAGGCTACTGGAGTGGGTGCCTTTATGGTGATTGAGACCATTGCGCCCAAGCTGGGGTTAGTACCCGCCGAAACCACGGTCGCGATTCAGGGCTTTGGCAACGCGGGCAGTATCCTTGCTATTCAGCTTTGGAAGGCAGGCTATCGGATTGTCGCTGTGAGCGACTCCCAAGGGGGGATCTATTCGGCACAGGGGCTGGATATTCCGAGTATTCAGTACCAAAAAGAATCCACCCGCAGGCTGCAGGCGGTCTATTGTGATGGCAGCGTGTGTAGCGTTGTCGATCACCAAGCCATCTCGAATGAAGATCTCCTGAAGCTTGAGGTCGATATTTTGATACCCGCCGCCCTAGAAAACCAAATTACAGAGGCCAACGCAGACCAAATCAAGGCCAAGTATATTTTTGAAGTCGCCAATGGCCCCATCACCTCCGCTGCGGATACCATTCTGGATCGCAAGGGAATTGTGGTATTTCCAGACATTTTAGTAAACGCAGGGGGCGTCACTGTGAGCTACTTCGAGTGGGTCCAAAACCGAAGCGGACTCTACTGGTCAGAAGAAGAGGTGCAGCAGCAGCTTCAGAAGCGAATGGTCAAGGCTACCGAAGACCTTTGGCACCTTGCCCAAAAGAAAGCTATTTCGATTCGCACGGCAGGTTACGTGCTAGCCCTAGAGCGCATTGGGGAGGCGATCGCCGTCAAAGGCACCCGCGACTACTATGTGCGCGCTTAAATCACCCTTGCTAGGCCACTCATGATTCATCGTTTAGAATCATGTTGGCATCGAGAAGAAAAAGAATCAGTCCAGACCTCCCCCTAACCTTGACATATGGCAACAACAATTTTAGTGACGGGCGGTGCAGGATTTATTGGCGCTAATTTTGTACTCCAGCAGCGCCAAAGTTCAGACCTACGCATTATTAACCTCGACAAGCTGACCTATGCTGACAACCTCGAAACCCTCGCCACCCTTGCCGACGATCCCCTCCATATTTTTGTGCAGGGAGATATTGGCGATCGCGGTCTAGTTCAGGATCTGCTCACCACCTACCAGCCCGACGCCATCCTCAACTTTGCTGCCGAAACCCACGTCGATCGCTCTATTGATGGGCCGGATGCCTTCATTCAGACCAATGTGGTCGGTACTTTCCACCTCCTTGAAGAAGCGCGGAACTATTGGAAAAGTCTACCCGCACCCGCCCAGGATGCCTTTAGATTCCTCCATGTTTCAACAGATGAGGTCTTTGGCTCGCTGAATGCCGAAGATCCAGCATTCTCTGAAACCACCCCCTATTCCCCCAATAGCCCCTACTCTGCTTCTAAGGCCAGCTCTGATCATCTCGTTCGAGCGTACTTTCACACCTACGGCCTACCCACGCTAATTACAAACTGCTCCAATAATTATGGGCCTTACCAGTTCCCCGAAAAGCTGATTCCGCTGATGATCTTAAATGCGATCGAGGGGCAGCCCCTGCCCATCTATGGAGATGGGCAGAATATTCGAGACTGGCTTTTTGTGGAAGACCACTGTCGCGCAATTCGTCTCGTTCTGGATCAAGGGACACCGGGCGAAACCTACAACGTGGGTGGCGCAGCAGAGCGGACGAATCTCTGGCTCGTGCAGCAGCTTTGCGCCATCTTAGATGAGCTACTGCCTGACTCCTCTCATGTGCCTCACCTGAACCTGGTCAGCTACGTCAAAGATCGTCCTGGCCATGACCGACGCTATGCGATCGACTTTACGAAGCTCCATACTCAGCTGGGCTGGTCGCCTCAGGAAAATATTGAGTCAGGCCTTCGCAAAACGGTGCAGTGGTATCTTGACCATCGGGACTGGTGCCAGCAAGTCACCGCTCAAAACTATGAACGACAACGATTAGGACTCACGGTTTAGTTTGCAAAGATTTAGCTCGCACAGGTTTAATTTGCAAAGATTTAATTTGACGTGAGTTTGATGATGTACTTAAAGCCCCTCACCCCAAGCCCCTCTCCCAAAGGCGAGGGGCTTAAGAAGCTTGATTTTTAGTTGCCCCTCCTTCTCCCTAGATAGCAAGAGGATGGGAGGATGAGGAGCGGTCGTTTTTTGTCGAACTCACGTTATTTTGCACAGATTTAATTTAATTTGCACAGATCAGTGGATTCAAAATTTTGAATCCACAGTTGAATCCATCGCTTCATTATAAAAAGAGGCTGAGAATAAAAAGAGGCTGGGATAGTCCCAGCCTCTTAGATTGCTTCAGAATGGTAAAGAAGCTAGAGAACAACCTCAGCTTTTTACCCTGGGAACCATAGACCCCATCTCAATGGGCTTGAGTTCCCCTAAGACTAGGCTCAATATTTAGCTCAACATTGGGCTAAATATTCTGCTCACTAAACTGACGTGAAAGGTAATCAAAGGGCTGAGCTACAATGTCTGCCGCATCAATTCCAGCTTCACTGACTTGGGCTTGAACCACAGCCTTCAGAATCTGAATACCGCGCACCGTCGGCCCAATGGGCACACCCAAGGAATTGTAGGTTTCGCGCAGTCCTTCAAGCACGCGTTCGTTCAGCACATCCACATCGCCTGCAACCAGGGCATAGCTGACATAGCGTAAATAGTAGTCCAGATCCCGTAGGCAGGCTGCATAGCGTCGGGTTGTATAGGCATTCCCGCCTGGACGAATCAGCTCTGGCTGTTCATCAAAGAGCTGGGAGCCAGCTGCTTTTACAATTTTTGCAGCATTGCCATTAATTACTGCTGCCGCCTTTACTCTAGCAATGCCGCTGCTAAAGTAGTCCTTCAAGGTATCGATCGCATCTCGGTCTAGGTAACGACCCTTGATATCGTAGTTTTCAATGACAGCAGTCACTGCATCCTGCATGAGTCTCTCTCCCAAAGATTTTCAGTAAGTTTAGTAATGATTTAAGGGCTGCGGCTTTTTATAGGGGTCTCGCTATCGCTTTTAATTTTCGCAGATTTAGGCAGCCAACTCTGCAAAATTCTTTACCCAGCATTTAACTCAGTAAGGCTCAAAGTCTCTCTCCCTAAAGATTGTAGATGCTTGGAGGGGCTTATTCAAAATCGTTAAGAATTGCATCAAGACGGCTCAACCGCCCAGGTATTTCCTAAATAGACGCAAAAAAGGGGCGATCGCTAGGTCGCCCCCATCAATCAAACCAGCACTTCAGGCATGGGTTCTACTTCACAAACAGCATTTCCTGGTAGGTCGGCAGCGGCCAGAAGTCATCGGCCACCTCCCCTTCCAGGGCATCTGCATACTCCCGCACCGTATCCATTAATGGACGAATCGTCTGAGCACAATACTGCATGTGGTCTTCTGTAGACTCAAAATCATGCTTGCTCAGCGCTGTGCTGAGTTTGCTCACGTATTCCATCATTGAGTGCACCAAGGATGCAACCTTCTCTGCCGTTTCTTTTTCTAGCTCAATGCCAATGGCTTTCAGGCTAGAAATTGTGCTAGAAAGCTCAGAGAGATACCGCACCGCAGCCGGATAGATGATGGTTTTTGCGATATCCACCACCAGCTTTGCCTCTACCCCAATCGCGAGAATATACTGCTCAGAGTAGACATCAAAGCGGCTTTCTAGCTCAACGGGGGAGAGCACGCCTACGCGACTAAAGAGTTCTTCAATGTAGTCGGCTTTGAGGACGGGCAGGGCATCGGCAGTGGTGCGCAGGTTGGCAAGGCCGCGCTCTTCAACAGCAATTCGATGCCACTCTTCGGAGTAGCCATTGCCGCCAAAGACCACATTGCTGTGCTTATCCATCACCTCTTTGATAATAGCTAGGGCAGCGGAATCAACATCTGCGCCGCCAGCCATTTTGGTTTCTAGCTCGTCTGCAATCCAGGTAAGGGAGTCGGCCAGAACGGTGTTCATGGCGACCAGTGGCCCTGCGACAGACTGCCCAGAGCCCACGGCTCTAAACTCAAAGCGGTTGCCCGTAAAAGCAAAGGGAGAAGTCCGGTTGCGATCGCCCGGATCTTTCGGGAAGATCGGCAGGGAAGGTACACCTAAATCCATCAGACTAACTTGCCCAGCAGACTGGGTTTCACCCTTCTGGATCTTCTGAAAGACTTCTTCAAGTTGAGACCCTAGGTAGACCGAAATAATGGCGGGCGGTGCTTCATTTGCGCCCAGTCGATGGTCATTGCTGGCTGTTGCTACGACAGCCCGCATCAGTGGCCCATACTTATGCACACCGCGAATCACCGCGCTGCAAAAGAGCAGGAACTGAATGTTGGCATGGGGCGTATCGCCTGGGTCTAGCAGGTTTCCTTGGGTGGCATTGCCCACGGACCAGTTGACGTGCTTCCCAGAGCCGTTGATGCCTGCAAATGGCTTTTCATGAAGCAAACAGACAAAGCCGTGCTTCTTGGCCGTCAGCTTGAGAATGGTCATGATGAGCTGCTGGTGGTCACTCGCCACGTTTGCCGCCTCAAAAAACGGCGCAAGCTCAAACTGTCCAGGAGCCACTTCGTTATGGCGGGTCTTGGCCGGAATCCCCAGCCGATACATTTTTTCTTCTACGTCCTGCATGAAGACCTGGACACGCTCTGGAATGGCTCCAAAATAGTGGTCGTCAAACTGTTGACCCTTTGCCGCAGACTTTCCAAAAAGCGTTCTGCCGGTGAGCAACAAATCAGGACGGTTGTGGGCAAAGTGGGCATCCACCAAGAAGTATTCTTGCTCCGCACCGCAGCTAGAATTTACGGGTGCAACATCTTCATTGCCGAGCAGCTTGAGCAGGCGGGTTGCGGCCTTATTCATGGCTGCATTAGAGCGCAGGAGCGGCGTTTTTTTGTCGAGGGCTTCCCCAGTCCAAGAGATAAAGACCGTTGGAATACACAGGGTCACGCCATTGTCAGTTTCCATCACGT
Organism: Thermosynechococcaceae cyanobacterium MS004; assembly: GCA_022402525.1. Lineage (GTDB taxonomy): Bacteria > Cyanobacteriota > Cyanobacteriia > Thermosynechococcales > Thermosynechococcaceae > JAAURS01. The sequence continues at coordinate 49,900 of JAKRSB010000141.1, read as the reverse complement.
AGGCGGGACTTGTCACATCCCACGCGGTGTAGCCTCTGGCTTCAAAGGTTGAGCGCAGACCCCCATTCGGGAAAGATGACCCATCCGGCTCGCCCTGCACCAGCACCTTGCCTGAAAATTCCGTCAGCACGGAGCCATCGCTCTGCAATGAAATGAACCCGTCATGCTTTTCTGCTGTGGCATTGGTCATGGGGTAAAAGACGTGGGCGTAGTAGAGAGCACCCTTTGCCGTTGCCCAATCTTTCATGGCGGAGGCGACGACCCCAGCCACAGCCACATCTAGTTTTTCGCCTGTTTTAATGGTCTTTTGAATGGACTTAAACACATCCTTGGGCAGACTTGCCTGCATCTTGCTCAAGGTAAAGACATCCGTCGCCCACAGAGCTTCGAGTCGCTGCGGGACTTTGGTGGGCAGTGGCGATCGGTCAGTGACCTGAGAAACTGCCTGGACGCGCAATTCGTGACTCATGTTATCTATTCTCCTGGGAAGTCATAACCAAAGATGGTACTGTGTCGTTTATTTTCAAATTGTGCTTTTAGTAACGATGCGAAGAATAAGATTATGCGTTGCAATTTCTGCATGACTCCTTCTTAAATTATGGCTGGCTTTGCTGGGTGTTGTGTCTATTGGCTGGCCATAAACCCTTGTCGAGTCTGGGGAATTCGAGGGATGGGGAGTAGGCGATCGCGCTCCAGATCCTGAAGGGGTTGCCTAATATCTGCCGTAGGCTAGGGCGAAGCGGCTAGGGCGAGGCTTTCTAAACGCTGTTTATTGATATAGAGACTGACTTTCATGCACTTTTTTGATAAAAACAGGGGTAAGCTTGAGGGATAAGTCAATTCTGCATTCGGTCTCCCTGAAGCAGTCCAGCCGTGACCGATTGACGATTTTCAAGAGCGACGATTCTCAAGAGCAAGTTCGTATGTCAGATTCAATCGCGCCTCAGCCTTTAGATCCAGATTTTTCCTTGACTCAGGAATCCTTGATGGAGCTGGAGACTGAACCCCCAGTGGCTGAAGCATTAGGGACAGAGATTGTCCCTGACGTGACGCATGAATCTGGCGTGACGCATGAATCTGTGGCGATCGCGCAGTCCGGAATAGAGAAACGGCCCACGCTTGACTTGAGTTTAGATGGAGAGGACGAAAGTGCAGCATCCCACTGGGCTGCTGCAACCCTACAGCTCACTCAAGATGAGCGGTTCGTGCGTGCAGGGCAGGCAGATCCAGAGGCATTGCAGGATCTTTTTCGTCAGGAACTTGCAGCCTATGGCGTGACGCAAGTGGATGTTGAACTTCGAGGGGTCGGTTTACAGGTCAGCCTGTCTGGGCGTGAAGTCCCCGATCAAGAAATTCTTGAACCACTGGTTAAAGAATGTACCGTGCAGCTTGGCCTGACTAAGATTCAGACCATTGAACTCTATGGGCAAAAAGAGGGGAGCGATCTTCCCTTTTGGCGGTCTATTTTTAAGCCTGCGGAACTGGAGCGCACCGCACCCCGCCAAAAGCCTCCAGAGGTGAAGCCCGTTACCTTCATTTTTTCTGGAACCTCTTCCCAGTCCACAGCAAATGTGCATGAGGCTGTCTTAAAAGACGCTGATGTGCTGCCAGAACCGATTGCGACTCAAAGTTTAAGCTCGCTTCCTGAGCATGGCCCCCTGAATTCTAACGCTCTGAATTCTGGGAACTCAGATTCTGGAGACTCAGATTCTGGGGACTCAGATTCCGGCGCATTAGGGTATGTCGATCACGAGCGTCAGGAAGAGTCTGATTCGGGCTTTTCAACGGTCTCGTTAGATCCTGTCTCGCTAGATGTAAATTCTGCGCCGATAGCGTCTCTAGAGACTCCACTCATAGACCCAGCACCTTCAGGACTTGGATCAAACGAAGGATCAAACGAATTGTCGCGCGATGCCCAAGCAGGTGCTTCTTCTGATGTTCTGATCTCCCTCGATTCTCCCGTCCCCGATTCCGAATCTGTATCCCAGGTAAGCCCAGATATAAGCCCAGAACTCAAGCCCGTCGTTGAAAACCTTGAGACGACGGCAAAGCGAAAGGCTGTGGAAGCTTTTTTGGCGCGCTACGCTGCTGGGGAGCGATCGTTTATCAAAATTGACCTAAGTGATTCGGATTTATCGGGCGTTAGCCTCACCTTGGCCGACCTCCAAGAAGCCCATCTGGTGTGGTCGAATCTGGAGGGTGCTAGCCTGTACCACGTGAATTTATTGGGGGCAAAGCTGCGGCAGGCGAACCTGAAAGGCGCAACCCTCCGCAACGCAAATTTGAGAGGGACAGATTTCTTAAATGCCGACTTGAGCGGTGCAGATCTGAGTTGGTCTAACCTGACGGGGGCAAATTTGACGGGGGCAAATTTGACGGATGCCAATCTCAAAAATGCAGTCTTAGATAATGTCATTATGCCTGACGGCACCCGTCTGGATTAGGCGGAACGAATGGCTGTTGATTATGATTTAGTCATCCTGGGTGCAACAGAACCAGGTTATAGCGCTGCAATCGCAGCGGCTCAAGCTCATGGTCGCGTGGCTTGGGTGGTGGAACAGCCTTTAGAGGTTGACCCCCTGCTGCTGTTGCGGGAGGGTGCACGGCTTGTTTCGCAGCACCCTGAATTTGCCCATGCTGAATTTGCCCATGCTAAATTTGCCCATGCTAAATTTGCCTATTCCGAACGCCTGAGCTTTGCTCACGAACTTTTGGCCAGCGCTTTGGAAAGTCCTGCTGCGGCTGTACAGGCTGCGGGCGTTCACTATATTGAGGGCGCTTTCCAGCTTGAATCGAGCGGGTTGGTTGTTGCAGGACAGGAACTGCGATCGCGGGCTTACCTCTTGGCCCTAAATCGAGCCTCTCAGATGCCCGATATTCCAGGGATTAACCATCCTAGGGTCTGGACAGCTGCCCAGCTTTATGAGCAACTTGTCCATGGGCAGCTTGCTCAGGTTCTTCAGGCTTCCAATTCAGGCGAACCTCAGGTCATTGGAATATTAGGGGCTGGCCCCCAGTCTGTTGAGATCGGTCACAGTCTTCAGCGGCTGGGTGCGTCTGTAGGACTTTCTGTTGTTTTGCTCACGAATGGCCAAAGGTTATTGCCACAGGAAGACGCAGAAGCTGCTTTTACACTACAAACCTATCTCGAAGGATGCGGAGTCAGCATTGACACCCAAAGCTCTCTGCTGGCAGTACATCCCCATCCCGATGGACTGACCCTAGAGATGGGTCAGCAAAACAGCGATCGCCACAAGCGAAGGGTCAATGGCTTGGTGATCGTTCCAGAACCTTCTGAATCTCCTGAATCTTCTGGATTATTGAGTGCGCTTCCCCCAAGTATTGCGCTCCTCAACCTCCACCAAACCCCCCAGGGACTCTGGGTTAATGCGGCACTCCAGACCTCTATCCCCTCGGTTTATGCCTGTGGAGGACTCTTGGGCGGCTATCAGATCCCCAGTGTAGGGTGTTATGAGGCCCAGCTAGCAGTGCAAAATGCCCTATTTGAGCGCCAAACCTCCTGCCAATATTTCCAGCTTCCCTACGCAATTTTGAGCGATCCGCCCCTAGCACGGGTTGGCTTTACGGAGCGGCAAGCGCTGCGATATTGTCCCGAAACCCAGATCCTTCGCCAAACCTACCGTGCGTCTCGTCGTGCAGTTTTGGCGCAAGTTCCAGCAGGATTCTGTAAGGTGCTGGTACAGCCAGACGGGAAGTTGCTCGGCGCTCATCTGGTGGGGACAGAAGCGCCAGAGTTGATTCATGTGTTTGCCCTTGCGATCCAGCAAGGGGTTCCATTGCAGGCTCTAGGTACAATGGGCTACGTCTCGCCAACCTTCTCTCAGGTCATTCAGTCGGTTGCAGCAGACTGGCGGCGATCGCAGCAAAACCGCGATCGCAATGAGCGCTGGTTTTACAAACGACGTAACGCAACAAAAAGCAATCTCTCCAAAAAGGCTTGAAAAGATTGGTTTGAAAAGATTGGCTTGAAAAGACAGGCTTGACGAGATTGGGCAGACTTCTAGAATTAGCCTGGAAATTAACCTGGTAGGAATTAATCTGGATGCTGCCGATACCACTCAATGGTTCGGCGTAGACCTTCCTCTAGGCCAACTTGAGCCGTAAACCCAAAGGTTTCTTTCGCGCGGGTTGTATCTAGGCAGCGGCGAGGCTGACCGTTGGGCTGCTCGGTTTCCCAGATTAGCTCGCCATCAAAGTCCATGAGGCGAGAGATTAGCTCTACTAGATCGCGGATCGTAATTTCGTAGCCCGTCCCCAAATTCACAGGTTCCGCATCGTCATAAAACTGCGCGCCCTGCACAATTCCACGGGCTGCATCTTCAGAGAATAAAAATTCGCGAGTTGGGCTGCCGTCTCCCCATACTGCAAGCTGGGTTGCTCCCTGCTGCTGCGCTTCATAAACCTTGCGAATCAGTGCGGGAATAACGTGAGAGCTAGCTGGGTTGAAGTTGTCCTCTGGCCCATAGAGGTTGACCGGCAGGAGATAGATTCCATCAAAGCCGTACTGTTGACGATAGGACTGAAGCTGCACCAGCAGCGCCTTTTTTGCAATCCCGTAGGGGGCATTGGTTTCTTCGGGATACCCATTCCACAGATCGTCCTCCTTAAACGGGACGGGTGTAAATTTGGGATAGGCGCAAATGGTGCCCACACACACAAACTTTTGAACTCCTGCCAAGTAAGCCGCATGGATGAGCTGGGTGCCCATCATGAGGTTGTCATAGAATAGTTCCGCAGGCTTTTCGCGGTTCAGACCAATGCCGCCCACGTGGGCGGCAAGGTGAATGACGACGTCTTGCCCCTTCACCGCAGCTTCACACTGCTCCAGCGATCGCAAATCGCTGGTTTTAGACCGAGGAATTGTAATATTTTCTGACTTTACCCCTGCCTTTTCGAGTTGAGCAATAACCTGCTTTCCTAAAAAGCCTGCGCCTCCCGTGACCAGAACTTTCTTGCCTTCAAAATTGAGTTGCGTCATAAGTTTAGGTTGAGGGTAGGACTATTGAAGGTTTGGTGATTAGCCCATTTTGCCAGATTGTACAAGCTGTTGGGCCAGTTGTCATGCTGATGATTTTGCAAGTGGCTTTATAGGCGGCGTTGTCAGTTGTTGTATCAGATACAGCCTTATGGAGATCAGTCCGGTATCTTGGGTGAGTGCTAGACTAGTAATAGATTTAACCTATTGCTCGCAGTACACCACTGCCCTTTGTTTTAAGCTTTTATGGAAGTTCATAGTACCGTCGACCAGCCCCGCCCGGAAAGTCAAAGTCCTTTACAAAGCCTTGTGGGTGGCTTTATTGCCCTCTTGACCCTTGGCTTGCCTGTCTATATCATGGCTCACTACTCCAGTACAGCAGCCCCCCTAGGCACCCCCGCTACATCCCCTGCCTTGGTTCAGCGTCCACAGTAGTCTGCCTAACAGAAACTCTATCTAACTTTCCCAATCTCAGCCGCAGCAAGCCTCGAACTTCAATCGCTAACCTCTCAGCAGTCAGTGTGCATCGGAGTTGTTAGATCCAATGACTTTATGGAGTTTGAGCCTTGTACATCGACTGGATGAATGACTGGCTTACGCTCTGGAGGTATTTCAGAAATTTTCAATACCAGACTAATGCCAGACTATAGATTGTGGAAGTAATTAACAATACCCTCTTCAGCTTTGATGGCAGGCAAAAACAACTGGTACTGCCATCCTTCTCCAGCAGGGCGATCCTTTTTAGCAATGTAGTCTTGTCTTGGATAGCCTTTGCCTTCCGCGCCTGCGTAACGTTCTACTGCGTGAAAAATGAACACTCTAGCGAAGGCATAGCTCAGTAAGTAAATGCACAAAATACCAAATAGGGTAGAGAGTAAGTTAATATTCTTCTGCATAATTATCGAGTAAGCCAGGGAAGCAGTGGCCGTGAGCTAGCAAATTCTAGCGAATGAGCGGGCTCTACAGTGAAGACAACCAGGCTCTCCTGAAAAGTTCCCAAGTTCTTTCATCGATTCATGTAGCTTCTCAGCTAACTCTACCGTGCGCCATTTTAATCTACATTCCATCGCCCAAATCTCTAAATGCTAGTCAGGTAGATCTGGGACGCTTGACCTTGAGGGTTCATTGGCTTGGTCGAGGCTGGTCTACACGGTGTTGCCGCATGATTACCTTTCCTACAGCTCTTGCATGAATTCCCAGTCAAAGACCACTTCAGAAAAGCTGTCGCCCTGGATCATTCGTGGCCAGACCTTTGACTGGGGGACAAAAACCTACCTGATGGGGATTCTGAATGTGACCCCAGATAGCTTCAGTGATGGGAGACTGTTTGATTCTGTGGACGCGGCCGTTGCTCAGGGGCAGGCCTTGGTGGCTGCTGGGATGGATATTCTGGATCTGGGCGGCCAATCTACACGCCCCAATGCGGTAGATCTAGGACTGGAAGAGGAGCTAAATCGGGTGGTTCCCGTGATTAAAGCGCTGCGTGCCTCGTCTAGTATTCCGATTTCGGTGGATACGACCAAGGCGGCTGTGGCTGAGGCGGCGATCGCGGCTGGAGCCGATATCATTAATGACGTGTCGGGGGCAACCTATGACCCAGAAATGCTGGCTACCGCAGCAAGGTTGGGCGTGCCCATTATTCTGATGCATTTGCGGGGAACGCCTCAGACCATGCAGCAGCTTACGGATTATGAAGACTTGGTGGGAGAGGTTGTGACGTTTCTAAAAGAGCGGATTGATGCCGCCCTTGCTGCGGGCGTTTTGCCCCACCATATTGCTGTTGACCCAGGGATTGGCTTTGCCAAAACAGGGGCTCAAAGCCTGGAACTACTCAAAAAACTGAGCGCCTTCACCACGCTCAATGCTCCGATTTTAGTGGGGCCTTCTCGCAAAAGCTTTATTGGCGGCATCTTAAATCAACCTGACCCTAAGGAGCGGGTCTGGGGAACCGCAGCGGCCTGCTGTTCGGCGATCGCGGGAGGGGCTGATATTTTGCGGGTGCATGATGGTGTCATGCACGATGTTTGTCGGGTTGCCGATGCCGTTTGGCGAGAGGTAAGATGAGCAAGCTGAAAATCGACTAGATTATTAAAATAGAACAGCAAATCAATATGGTTGCAAAGATGTAGCTGCAAGAGAGTCGCAAAAGTAGCCCGTAGACTGTTACGATGCAGCAGAACAAAAGTCAGCAGCTCAAAAATCAGAATACCCTTGGTGTTTCCATGACCCAATCCGCACCCAAACCCGTTTCACAGCCCACCCAGCTTCCCAGAGATTCAACCCCTAAGTATGGGTTTAATGACTATGTTGAACGGCTTAATGGCCGCGCTGCCATGATAGGCTTTGTCGCCGCCGTTGTCATTGAAGCGATAACGGGAAAAGGCGTTTTAACATGGTTAGGCTTTTAGCCCAGGGTGGCTTTGGCTTGAGCTAACTTGAGTATTCGCTTGGGTATTAAAGCCCCCAATAAACCAATCACGTTTGGGTATAATCTGGCGATCTTCAACTTCACGACGGGATGTTTTAACGCCACAATGAATATCTTTTTGCCCCGATTTATAAGATCTGCTTTTCGGCATGACCCCATCGTCAGCTTTTTGATTACCGTAGGAACAGCCGATCTGGCGCTGGGCGGGATGAGTGGTCATGGTGGCCTAGCTGTACTGGGTCTTGTGGTTGTTGGTGGTGCCTTAGGTCTTAAGTGGAGCCAAAGCCAGCGCCGCGCTGACCTTTTTGCTGAGCAGACGGTGCAGCACTACTTGCCGCCTCAGTCTTCCCAATCCGAACTGCCCATGCTGTCCATTACAAAGAAGCGACCGCCCAATTAGACTGGTTTGCAGTCAGGGGGACTGGGTTGGTCGTTAAGGTTTTGTCACTAAAGTTTTGTCGTTAAGGCTCCACCAACGTAGGTTGCGGTGATGGCTCGGTCATCTCCCAGCAGCATGATGGCAAACAGGGTGGTGGCGATCGCCTCAATGGACTGGGGGACGGGCACTGGATTGCGAAGCTGCATGAGGGGGGTCGCCTGGGCATCTAGCACAATGAAGTCGGCTTCTTTGGCGATCGCAAAGTTACCGAGCTTGTCCTCTAGGGATAGGGACTGAGCAGCGCCCAAGGTGGCCAGATAAAACGCCTGAAAAGGGGAGAGGCTTTTGCCCTGAAGCTGCATGACCTGATAGGCCGCCGCCATAGTTTGGAGCTGAGAGAAGCTGGTGCCGCCCCCCACATCGGTGGCAAGGCCCACTTTAATGGGGTGCTCTGTATGTTTGGCTTGGTGCAGCGGAAATAGGCCGCTCCCTAAAAAGAGGTTGGATGTGGGGCAAAAGGCAATGGTGGCCCCGGCCTGAGACAGCCGCTCAAAGGCGGACTCATCAAGCTGGATGCAGTGGGCAAACACGGCGCGATCTCGCACGAGGCCATAGTGTTCGTAGACGTTGAGGTAGTCGGAGCGGTCTGGAAACAGCTCGGCGGTCAGGGCAACTTCCTTTTTGTTTTCAGCGAGATGGGTGTGAACGTACACTTCAGGAAATTCTGCGGCGAGGCTGCCCGCAAGCTGTAATTCTTCCTCGGTGCAAGTCACGGCAAAGCGGGGCGTAATGGCATAGAGCGATCGCCCCTTACCGTGCCACTTCTGAATTTGTTCGCGCATCTGGCTGTATGCCGTTTGGGCAGGGGTGAGCAAATCTTCAGGCGCGTTGCGGGACATGAGCACCTGTCCCGCAATCAGTCGCATATTGCGCCGCTGCGCTTCCTCGAAAAGTACCTCAACGGATTGAGGAAAGGTTGTGGGCAGGACAAGGGCGGTGGTGGTGCCATTGCGCAGAAGCTCATCTAGGAAAAACTCTGCAATGTGGCGGGCATAGACTGTATCTTTGAACTTTGCTTCGGTGGGAAAAGTATAGGTTTCCAGCCACTCCATGAGCTGTGCCCCGTAGGAGGCAATCATTTCGGTCTGCGGGTAGTGGATATGGATATCGATAAACCCTGGCAGAATCAGCTTGTCAGGGTAATGGGTGGTCTTAACCTTTCCGTACTTTGCCTGGAGCTGATCGTAGGGGCCAAAGTCGGCGATCGTACCGTCCTTGAGTACCAACAGCCCATCCGGCAGATAGCGCACGCTTTCAGCGACGGACTGAAAAAACGGATCGCCCACAAAGTCTAAAAATGCACCGCGAATAGCGCTTAGCTCCGTTGAGCTTAATTCCGCTGGAACTATACCCATTACCCTCTGGATCCTCAGCCTTGTGTGATGTTGACGTTACGTTCTTGAAGCCCAAGAGAATAAAGAAGACGGTTGCAAAGGCTGGAATTGCTTCTGTGAGGTCATCCCATTGGATATTCTTGACACCACATCGTTTGAAATTTGGTGCCTGACACTCTGTAAGGGTTTCAGGCATTTTTTGAGGGAAACATAGGTGTCGAAACTCTTTGTTTTGTCCATCAGTCCAAAATCAAGGCCGCTTTGACGGCTCCTTTAGGGTAGAGAGGGAGTATCAAACCTTTGCCAGTCAACAGGCACCCATTTCTAAACCATCTGCTGACTCAAGGTTGATAAAAGGCTGACTCAAGGTTGGCTCAAGGTTGACAAAAGGCTGACGAAACAAACATCCGGCCATCGATGCAGCCGTGCATCCGGTATACATATCAAGGCTGTCAGAGAGTTTCTGTGTGGTTAGATACCGGAGTTTTGCCCTGAAATTTCTCTGAGAGCGTCACGTTCAGCAATGGCTAGTGCTGTTCTTGCTCGGTGACTTGATCGGCTGAAGTGAACTTGGGATTGAGAAGATTCATCGCTTCTTTGGGGAGCTGCGCGATCGCTTCTTTGACAAAGGCTTTGACAAAAGCATCGCGGCGGTTTAGCTCAAACTGGCGCTGCACAACCCCAGAGATGCCGCCATCACCCCAGTCTTGGTCGTTGCGGAAGTATTCTACGAAGCTTTTCCCGGCAATGCGGGTGAGGTAGGCTGCGCTAATGCTCTGAATGGATTTGCCAACAACGTAGCCGCCCACGCTCAACTCCAGAGCCGTCGTCACCACTTCTACGACCCCCGTCAAAATCCCAAGCCCAGCTAGGGTTTTGGCCAGAGACAGCGCTAATTCCTTGCCCCGCTCGAAGTCCATCTCACAGCCGTAGACCCTCCCAATTTCTACAACCATTTGGGCATTGACCACTGCCGTTGCCAGCAGATCCACCACGGGCAGCGGCGTCACCCAGATCACGCCTGCCCCAATCCACTGAAAGCGATCCACTAGCTTTGCCGCTTTGCGCGATCGCTCCTCGTCAATCATCTGCCGTACATCTTCACCGAGGCGCTGGGCCTGGAGCAAAATATTATCGGCCAGAAGCTCCTCGCCTTCGGTTCGCAAAATAGCGACAAGCTGCCGCAGGAGCCCTAGGATCTTAGGCTGTTGCTGGAGCACTTCGCCGTTGTCGAGGCGGATGGGCTGAGGATTTGCGGCGATCGCCACCACGGAGTCTGGCGATTGAGTTTCTGACCCCTTCTGGAGATGTGTCTGGAGCTTTTGCAGAATTCTGTCGCGGTCTGAGGCAGTGTAGCGATCGACTTTGTTAAAGACCAGGATGAAGCGCTTTCCGATCTGGCGCAGCGATTCCAGGGCACTGTATTCCGACTGGGTGAGGTCTGCATCCACCACAAATAGCAACAGGTCTGCCTCGGTGGCAAGCTGACGAGCGGCCTGCTCTCGTGCTGTCCCCGCAACGCCTACTTCTAGTAGGCCAGGGGTATCGGTAATCAATAAATCTCGCTGAATGCCCTTTAGCTCCAGGCGATAGGTTTCGCCAACGGTCGTGGTGCCGAGGGTGGGTGAAACTTCCCCCGCCATCCGCCCCAGGAGCGCATTGACTAAAGAAGTCTTGCCCGCTGAGCCAGTGCCAAACACCACAATCTGAAGTTCGCGGTACTTGAGAGCCTGCTCAATTTCCTGCGATCGCACCCGCAGCACCTGACGCGCAACTTCATCTTGAATTTGATCCACCTGGGCGCGGATGGCGTCTAGGGCTTTCTCTGCAACCCCAGTTTTGTGGGGAGGCAGTACTGTGTCAGCAGAAGACTTTCGCTTTGGATGGCTAAACACCACCCCGTAATAGATCACCACCCCAGCCAAGGCAATAAACAGCGTAATCAGACCCCCCAGCAGCAGATTTGCCAAAAAGACTGAGGAGGCCGCAATGGTGCCATAAAGCTGAACCAGCGTCGTCGCCAGCCACACCATCAGCCCCAGGACAGCCCCAAAGCCGAGCAGCAGCAAAGCGAACCGAGAAAGACGCATGGGCAGCTAGGGTAAAGATTTAGCCGAGAGAACTTTAAGACTTTGGCTTAAGTCGGATAGACCCGTGGCTCTCTGCTTCCAGAGCCGCACCATCAGCCCTAGGCACAGAACAAAATAGCCCGATGTAAATACCGTCTGGATAAGCATCAGCGACATCTGAGCGCTCATGCCGCTTTCGGACGGGGACAGGGCTGAATTAAGTCCAAAATAGCCCAGCAGCCACAGACTCCCTAGCCCCAGCGCCAGCCGGCTGATGGGACGATACTGGCGATCGCGCTTGCCCTGGGTCATTGTCCAAACCGCAGGCACCATACCAAAGACTGGAATCAGGTAAGTAAAAAGGCGAAGGCGATGGAGCGTGGGGCTGGCTAAAAGATCCTGTAAGTTCTCGTCCATAGGGGTTCCATGAGGGCGATGGTTTCTATCCTAGCGAGGCTGCGCAAAGTTTGCCGATTTTGTCGCCTCTGCCCCCATAGTATGCCCGCCTCTAGGGCTGAAACTGCGTCATCAGCCACGCGCCAACCACAGACTGATCGCTCTGGCGCGATCGCTGAAGGGCTTCTGTCAAAACTGCAATCTTGAGGTCTGGCAGAGCCTGAGACTGTTCAATCCGGTGCGACCCCTCTGGAGACATAGCGTAGGCCATAACCTGTCTATTTTAGGCGCTCAGGCAAGGGCGAGAGACGCTGACTCAACTCGCGCTGCTGCTTAAAGACGAGTCACTCGCAACTGCCCTGGCTGAGCGAAAGAACCCTCTAGCTGAAGCCGCTCGTTGGCGTGGAGGTGCCGCAGAATTTTGTAGACCGTTTCAATGCGATCGCCTGCACCCACCTTGGCGGCTAGATCCTGAATCGTGACGGCTCCCCCCACCTGCCCCAGACTTTCAATCAGACTTTGCTGAAGGGCTAGGGTATTGGCGGCGGCTTTTTTGCCAGCTTCAACGCCAGGCTGGTGGTAGGCATTGACGTTGACTAGCGACGCATAGAGCCCTACAGCACGCTCGTAAAGTGCAATGAGGGCACCCACCTGCTTGGGGTTGACGGTCGGGAGGGTGAGGGTAATGGAGTCTCGACCTTTTTCGTAGAGCGCTTCACGGGTGCCGAGTAAGAATCCGGACAGGTAATCCCCTGCGGTCACGTTAGGCTCTAGGTTAATGGAGGGGCCTTCGCGGTCTTTTAAGACCTCAATAAAGGTGGCAAAAAAGTTAGATAACCCTTCACGGAGCTGTTGAACATAGGCGTGCTGGTCGGTGGAGCCTTTGTTGCCGTAGACCGCAATGCCCTGATTCACCACGTTGCCGTCTAGGTCATATTCTTTGCCCAAGGACTCCATGACAAGCTGCTGGAGATAGCGGCTAAAAAGCTGAAGGCTATCTTTGTAGGGCAGGACTACCATGTCCTTTAGGCCCTTACCCTCACCCACCAGATACCAGCTTAGGGCCAAGAGTGCCGCTGGATTTTGGCGCAGGGACGGGACGCGGGTGGCCTCATCCATCATTTTTGCGCCCTCCAGGAGTTCGCGGATGGCAATGCCCTGAAGGGCGGCAGGCAGGAGTCCTACGGCGGACATTTCAGAGGTGCGTCCTCCCACCCAGTCATGCATGGGAAAGCTATCAATCCAGCCTTCACCTTTGGCGACTTGGTCAAGCTGACTCCCTTCACCCGTAACGGCGACGGCCTGCTGGGCAAAGTTTAGGCCGCGATCGCGAAAGCGTTTTTGGGTTTCCAGCATTCCGTTGCGGGGTTCGGGGGTGCTGCCGGACTTAGAAATGACGATTACTAAGGTTGTCGCCAGCCGATCCTGAAGGGCGGTGAGTACCCGATCAATGCCGTCGGGGTCAGTATTGTTGAGAAAGTGAATGGCTAAAGGCGCATGGGTTGGAGCCAGGGCCTGGGCCACAAATTCGGGGCCGAGGGCGGAGCCACCAATGCCAATGGACAAAATATCGGTAAATTTCGGCGCTAGGGGCGGATGGATGCGTCCAGTATGCACACCCTGGGTAAAGTCTTCAATTTTTTGGAGCGTATTGACTACGTCTGCTTTGAGCGCTGGCGTAGGGGCCAGGTCGGGGTTGCGGAGCCAGTAGTGGCCGACCATTCGGTTTTCGTCTGGGTTGGCGATCGCTCCTTTTTCTAGAGCAACCATGTCAGCAAAAGCCCGATCAAATTTGGGCAGCAGCGCTTCGACCTGCGCTTCGGTGAAGGTCATGCGACTGATATCGAGGTAGATTTCTAGCCCCTCGTGGTAGTAGAGCCAATCTTGATAGCGTTGCCAGAGTTGAGCTGGATCCATTCTCGTTACTTGAGTGCGGTTGGTCTAACGATACCCTGTTGCTGAGTGGATTGATGAATGCGATCACTACATTTTGGGCAATCCCTCACGTTGCAGAAGCTTCAAAGGTGTTGCACTGAGACACATTTCCGGTCTTAAACCCTCTGGTAAACCACTGCACCCGCTGCGCTGAGGAACCGTGGGTAAAGGACTCCGGCGTCACGTAGCCGCGAGACTGCTGCTGGAGGTGATCATCGCCAATTTGGCTGGCCGCGTTGAGGGCTTCTTCAATGTCTCCGGCTTCTAAGATTTGTCGCTCGGCCTGGGCTCTGTGTGCCCATACGCCAGCAAAGCAGTCTGCCTGTAGCTCTTGGCGCACTGAAAGCTGATTGGCCTGAACCTGACTGACTTGCTGCTGGAGGGACTGGACCTTTCTTGAAATGCCCAGTAAATTCTGGACATGGTGCCCCACCTCATGGGCAATGACGTAGGCCTGGGCAAAGTCGCCTGGCGCTTGGTGGAGATTTTTAAGATCCTGATAAAAACTCAGGTCAATGTATACTTTGCGATCGCTTGGGCAGTAGAAAGGCCCCACGGCAGACTTGGCAAACCCACAGGCTGAATTTACAGAATCAGAAAATAAAACCAGCTTTGGATCTTCATAGGTGCGGCCCATCTCGCGAAAAAGCGATCGCCAGGTATCTTCTGTATCGGCCAAGACCACCGAGACAAACTGCGCAAGCTGATCTTGACCAGGAGGGACTGGAGCCGCCCCTGGACGAGAGCGGCGAGCTGGCAGATTAGGGTTCTGCGAGCTAGGATTCTGCAGATTCGGATTCTGCAGATTCGGATTCTGCAAACTTGGGCTATCTGCACCCGAATCAATGGAGCTAGAGTTCAGCACCACGCTGGGGTCAATGCCCAAGGCCATTGCAATCAGCGCAAGAACAAGAACCCCTACGCTGCCCCCTAACGCAGCCTGAGGGGCTGAGCCACCTCCTCGACGGTCTTCAATGTTGTCGCTTTTGCGCCCCATCTGCCAACGCATGGCCGAATCCTCGGAAAGAATGCCTTGATTTTAGGGATAAACTCGCCCGTAAAATCATTTTGTCCACATTTCTAATCTTTCCCTAGCCAGCTAAACATGGCGCGCAGATCCTTTCCAACTTCCTCAATGGGGTGCTCTGCCTCACGACGGCGCATGGCCGTAAACCCTGCCTTGCCAGACAGATTTTCCAGGACAAACTCACGGGCAAACTGACCCGTCTGAATTTCTTGGAGCACCTTTTTCATTTCGGCCTTGGTTTCCGCATTTACAATGCGCGGGCCACGGGTAAAGTCACCGTACTCGGCGGTATTGGAGATGCTGTCCCGCATTTTGGCTAGCCCGCCCTCTACCACCAAGTCCACAATTAGCTTTACTTCATGGAGGCATTCAAAGTAGGCAAGCTCTGGCTGATAGCCAGCTTCCACGAGGGTTTCAAAGCCAGCTTTAATGAGGGCACTGAGTCCACCGCAGAGGACGGCCTGTTCTCCAAACAGATCCGTTTCAGTTTCTTCGCGGAAGGTTGTCTCAAGGACACCTGCACGGGTGCCGCCGATTCCCTTGGCGTAGGCCATCGCGCGATCGCGTGCCTGACCGGAGGCATCTTGGTACACCGCAAACAGGGCTGGCACCCCTTGCCCTTGGGCATAGGTACGCCGCACGAGGTGGCCGGGGCCTTTGGGAGCCACCATCACCACATCCACCGTTTTGGGCGGCACCACTTGGGCAAAGTGAATATTGAATCCGTGGGCAAAAGCCAGCACCTTTCCTTCGGTGAGGTAGGGCGCAATTTCTTCGGTATAGACCGTGCGCTGCACTTCATCCGGCAGCAAAATCATAATAAAGTCAGCCGCTTTAGAAGCCTCTGCCACAGAATGAACCGCGAGGCCAGCATCCTTCGCCAGTGCAGCAGACTTACTTCCTTCATAAAGTCCCACAATGACATTGACGCCGCTGTCCTTAAGATTCAAGGCGTGGGCATGGCCTTGGGAACCATAACCGATAATGGCAACTGTCTTATTTGCCAATAGATCTAAATTGGCATCAGCATCGTAGTACATGCGGGCCATAGGGGGTGTGTCTCCTTCCAGCAGGGATTAGGTATGGGGTGCAAACTTTTTATTTTACTGCGAAACTTAAGCATAACGTTTGATTCAGAAACAAATTATCTAGAGCAAATGATCCGGCACAAATGATCCAGAGCAAATCTCTTAGGCAATCATGACCCCTAATTCTGTCCTCCTGATGTCTTAGACTCAGGCAGGACTTTCTGGTGGCAGTCCTTCTAGGAGAGTTTCTATGAAGCTGTAAAGCTCGGATTCTGGCTCCTGGCTCAGCACTCTGCTCTTGAGATCGAGGAGTCCTTTGACGAGGGGTTCTGTGGCGCTGCGGTAGTTGACGTTGGCGGACAGGAAGTCGGCAAAGACCGTGCGCTCAATATCGAGGCGGGAGGGTAGCTCATCGTCTTCGTTGATGTAGCTCTGGAATTCACGCCCCGTGACATCATATTTCAGCAAAAAGATGAGCGCACCGCTTAGGTCGTGCAGGGTTGAGCGTAAGCGACGAATATCGAGCTCAGATCGCTCAAACCCGATGCTGCCGTGCAGCCGTAGCTCCGTCAGGGAATCTTGGGTTTTGTGGTCTTGGGCGGCTTTGGTGATGGTGGCGATCGCCATTTCCTGAAGCTGATCCGCTGTTTGGGCGGGGTCGGCCTTAATGCTGAGGCGCACAATGGGGCGCTGCTGATAGTCTTGCTTATGCTCTGCCGTGACCCCCGCTGCCGATAGTTCCACTAGGTAGACGCCACGGGGGCTTTGCTCTTGGTTTTCGGCAATGCTGTTGGCCTCAATGGAGCCAGGGTTGAAAATCCAGTTTTCGAGGCTATATTCCCGATGGATATGGCCGAGGGCAAGGTAATCGACCCCTGCCTGCTTGAGGGGTAAAAAGTCTTGGTAGCGAAGCGCCCCACTGTACCGCGCAATTTGGCCTTCTAGCCCATGATGAAACATCATCACCGTCCACTTAGGGCCAGCAGGAAGCTGCTCGACCTGTTCAGCCAGACGATGGATTGCCTGGGGAGCCGATGCCCCGTACCACCGCGAACCCACAACCCGAACCCCACAGGGAAGGTCAATATAGCCGCCGCGCTGGGTTTCCTCTGACCAAGGCTCTAGAATTTCTCCCGTTGGGCGATCGCTCGGCTCTAAAAGCTTGAGTACGCCCCAGTCCGAGAGGTAGCGCAACCAACTGGTTTGGGTGCCATAGGGCCTGTAGTCGTGATTCCCCTCAATGGCAAATACCGGAATGCCTGCTTCCCGAAGCTGACTGAGGCAGATCTGGGCTTGGTTGAGCGTGGCGGGCAGCACCTGCCGCTGCTCAAAGAGGTCGCCGGCAATCAGCACAAAATCAACCTGGGGCACCAGAGCATAGTGATAGATAGCATCCTGAAGCGCATAGAAAAAGTCCTTAGTGCGCTCTGGGGAATCGTACTTTGTAAACCCTAGATGAACATCGGCGAGGTGAAGAAATCGAGGCATGGTGCAGCAAGCTGTACTGGATTGATAGGGCTTGATGGATTAGAAAAAGAAGATCAGAAAAAGATCTGGGAACTGCGGCGGTTTTAGGATTCCCTGCCTAGGATAGAGGGGCTTACCCCTTGGAGCGATCGCAAAGCTGTCATGGTGAAATCTTTTTTCGTCCGCCTCACGGGCATTCTAACGATCATCGTCCTCTGGGGAGTGCCAAACCTACAGGTGTCGCTTTTAAAGCCTGCGGCTCTTGAGCTACCCGAAGATCTTCAGACCCTCATTAACCAAACCGCCAGCGATCTTAACTTTCCCTTGCCCCTCTTTCCTGAAGAAGAGGCCGCAGAGCAGTCTTCCTCAGAAGATTCGGAAGATTTAAACTCAGCAGACTTTACGCAGCCGCGCTCAACCCTGCGCACTGGGGCTAAGGCTTCCGGCGTTAAAGCCTCTCAACCATCGGTGCTTAAGGCCGCGCCAGCAACGCCTCCAGCACTGTCTCCAGGGGTGGCGGCGCAAAAGGCACCGTCTCTACCACTGCCGCTGCATTGAGCGCGCCATAAAGGTGCGGAAACGCTGCCCCATTCCGACTTACCTCTGCCTTCAGTTCTGCCTGGAGCTGGTTGGGGTCAATGCACAGGAGCACCAAACCTGACTGTCCTTGAAAGTGAACACGAGCCGTTTCGATGACCTGATCGGGGTAAGAGCAGTGGATAAAGCCTTCGGTTTCTAGACTGGGATGGATATACTGCCCCACTGGCTGAGCCGCCTCCCAGGCGATCGCAGTGGTGATGTGATAAATCCAGTGTCCGGGCCAATGGGGAGGGAGCATTTTGGACTGTTTAAGGGTTGCGAAGGGTTAAGGGTGGGCGTTACGAGTTGGGGGGCGGGGCGTTAAGGTCTGCCGTTGACTGGCCTGCCACGCAAAGAGCGCGTCAATGGAGACAAATTCGGTCGTGATGCCTTGCGCTGCTTCCCTTGCTGCCAAGCTCGGATCGGTGGTGAAGACAATTCCTTCAAAATGCGCGACCGGAATCTGCCAGTGGGCGCTCAGAAACTGTCTGAGCTTTTCAACCTGGGCTAGAACCTCTTTTCGTTTTTTGGTGCGTCGCCGCTGAGCGGTGGTGCCGTGGGCATCTAAGTCAATATACTTTGTTTCAATGAGGCAGAGGGTTTGACGATGGGTGAGGTACACAAAATCACACTTGCCTAAGTCGGTGCGGTTGCCCAGGTCAGGGGATTTCTCAAAAAGCAGCAGGCGATCGCAGTCCGGCAGATAGCGCTCAATATTGAGAAATACAAACGCCTGGAGCAGCAGCTCCTTATCGTAGGGAAACCCCACCACCCCTTCAAAAAAACGACGAATATCGTTAGGGTGTTCTGGCTGAATCTGCTCACAGGCTTGAATAAAGGTTTTTAGTTTAGATGGCGTTTCTTGAAGTGGTGTTTCTTGAAGTCGCGCTTCATCTTGGTTCATTGGGTGCTTAATGCATTTTGGCTAAAGTATTGAAAGACAAATTGAAAGGCAACCCTCGATCTTCCATTCAAGCTTAAACATAAACGACCCACGCCCCATGTCATCCGCTTCTTCTGCTTCATCTGCCTCTGCATCCTCTAGCTTGGGTTCTCAAGATGCCTCAGCCAGCGCTGCCGCAGGCGTGACTGTTCCGAGCATCGATCCACGCTCAATCGATTCATGCTCACAAGACTCCAGCACTCCAGACCCCAGCACTCCAGACCCCAGACCCCAGTTAATTCACCATGCCCATGCATTTCATCAGCGGGGCTGGATGTTTGGGACTGCTGGAAATCTTTCTGCAAAGCTTCCCGACGGCAGCTTTTGGATTACCGCCAGCGGCTGCTCCAAAGGCGAACTGACGCCCTTACAGTTTGTGCGCCTTTCCGCCACGGGGGAGCTATTGACCCAGCCGACTCCAGCCGCTAAACCTTCCGCTGAGGCCAGCATTCATCAGGCGATTTATGCCTGTTTTCCAGAGGCTTGTGCCTGCTATCACGTTCACTCTGTCCCTGCTACGCTTTTGTCGAATCGAGTTGTAGACGATCAGCTTGCTCTGCCAGCGATCGAAATGATTAAAGGGTTAGGCGTTTGGAACGAAAACCCCGTGGTTAAGCTGGCGCTATTTCCAAACCATCTTCAGGTGCCCCGCATTGCCGAGGCGATCGCCGCGCAATTTCGGGAACAAACGCCGGACGTGCCGGCCTGTCTGATTCGCAATCATGGCGTGACGGTTTGGGGCGCTTCTCCCGAAGAGGCCAGAAACCGAGTTGAGGTCATTGAGTTTTTGTTTCAGTACCTCTTGGCTGGGCAGCTATACTCTTAAGCGATTGATGCTTAGGCGAAGGATGGGTCAGCGAATGCGATCGCAGTTTGAAACAGAGGGTCTCTCGTCAGCGGTAGAGTATGAAGCAACGGTCTGTCTGGATTTATTTGACTCACCAGCGCTGGACTCCTTAGCAACCCAGGCAAGAGCTGGTCTACACCTTAAAATTCAGCCCTCGGCCTCGCCCCTAGCAGAACCCTCAGTCGTACAGGTGACGCTTTGCGAAGATGACTATGGGGGCTGGGTCGCCCTGAAGTCCCTAGAAACCCTGAAGCCTGCTGCAAGCCCCTACCAGCCGCCCCAGCCCAGCCTCGCCGAAATTCAGGAACGCATTCCAGCCGCGATCGCCTTTGTCCATGCGGCCCTGTCCCAGCCGAATGTGTATCTTTGGGGGGGCACCGTTGGCCCCAACTACGACTGCTCTGGGCTGGTGCAGCACGCCTTTTCCAGCCAAGGAATTTGGCTACCCAGAGATGCCTATCAGCAAGAAGCCTTTGTGCAGCCCCTCGCTAACCCTGGCGATCGCCCTCAAGATTTAGTCAATGTTTTGGCACCAGGTGACTTAATTTTCTTTGGCACCCCCGTAAAGGCCACCCACGTCGCAATTTATTTAGGCGAAGGCACCTATATTCACAGCTCTGGAATTTCCCAAGGCCGGAATGGAATTGGAATCGATAGCCTCTTAGACTTAACAGAGCCAGTGAGCCACACCTACTGCTCTCAAGTGCGGGGGGCAGGGCGCGTGGTGCGCAGCTATCAGCCTGGTGAAATGCCCTGGATAAAGACTGCTCAGGGAATTGCTCTATGAGCGTTTTTTTGACGTTCCTAAATTGCGTTTACCTTAGGCTTAGCCTTATCAATATTTCCAGAACGCCTAGCGCTAAAATACCTAGAACTTGAATGTCTAGAGAATATTGATTGAGTTCAGCGCTCTTGTATTGATATTATTTCTTCAATAAAGAGCACAATTGACTGACTTCCAGTCGCAAAGCACTAATCTCAGCTTCTAATGTGTCAAGACGATTCAATATTAGGCTCACAGGTAAATTAGTAGATGTCAAGTTTTGATAAGTTGTACCGTTTAGCTTGCTAACAAGTGCCACCCATCCATTTGCTTTTATGCCTAGCTGTAACTTAGCCTCTTTTAAGGTTTTATATCGTTTTTTAAGATCTTCAACAGAGCAGGACTTATTGAAAACTTGATTTTCTTTCTCAACGAGATCTTCCTCAACCATCTCAACAACTTCATCAATGAGACGGTCGTTGTTTTCACTAATTTTGGCAGCAGCTCCCAAGATTCGGGATGTTACTTTAATCTGTAAGGCTGTCTCTTCCCTAATCTGATCGGCTATCTTACGAATTTGATTCCCTATGGTCTTGTTATTTGAATTATCGATAAAAGGCAATAAATCTCCATTCATATAAATTTTTACTCTCCAATAATCTCTTTAAGAATAACCCAGATTCTTCTAAGCTTTGGAGTATTCGCATCTTCTTCAGTTGACTCAATGAGTGGCTGAATTTTATCCATTCGTTCTGCCAATCCATAGAGTTTACTGACTGCTTCTTCCTTTCTGGCTAATGATTCTCTTAGCAAAATTATCATCTCAGCAATTTCTTGTTTGAGGCGTTCATTTTCATTTTTGCGACGCGTTTCCCAGCCACGGATGCCAGCTTTAGAACGCCGCTCATATTTTAACTGCCTTTGAGACTCATCGTATAAGCCTATATACCTTATACGTTCAGCATTAACTTGTTCATATTTAACAAGTAAGTCAGAAGACCTCGCTTGTTCCTCTTGATATAAGTAACGTATTTGTTGACACTCTTGTTGGACATTTACAAGTTGAGATTCAGTTTCTTCATGAATTATTTTAATTTCTTTTAATTTGACTCGATATTCATCACATTGACTTCTAGAATTTTGCAGAGATAGCTTTAGCTGTTTTTCGGAGGCAGGCTCATGCCTCCGAGCCTGAGGGTTTTTGAGATTATTATCATCGTTAGAATCTCTACGATCTGCCCTCCGCATGCCTGACATACATCAATCTCCAATATTTTATGGTTCAAAGACAATATTTTATGGTTGTCAACTATAATTTTGTATTGATTAGTATTGGATATATATTAATTCAATGTTCTCTAAAATCTTTTTGCCTGAGAATGTAGGAAAATTTTAAAATATGATTAATCAAAAGACTTCTCCATGAAAACATGTCAGTCTAGAAGACTTGCTACTTGTTGACTAAATAAAGAATTCCATGAGTTGAACGCTTGAATATATTTGAATATAAATCGATTCGGTAAATTTTACTGTTGAGATTGATCTATTGTTGAGATTAACTTCTAACGTGCGATCGCGCCAAGACTGTGAAATGAGAATGGAGTGAGGGAAAAGCATTGAGTAAGTTTGGTCTTTTTGGCTTGGCTTGGGCGTTGGTCGTGGTGCAGCCTGTGTTTGCAGAAGAAGTGCTGAAGGTGGTGTATCCACCTCAAAATCATGAAACAACCGCAAACCAGATCTTTTTGATTGGGACGGCATCACCCAATACTGAGGTCACGGTCAATGGTCAAGTCATTCGCGATCGCAGTCCGGGCGGACACTTCTCGCCTAGTCTGCCGCTCCAAATTGGCGACAATACCTTCACTCTGCGCAGCGGCACCCAAACCCTTACCCTCACGGTGCGTCGAAAATCAACCACGCTAGTGCTGCCCTCCACTCTCGGCTTTGCTGAGGGGTCGCTGACCCCTAAGGTTGATATTGCCCGACTGCCGCAGGATCCCGTTTGCTTCAGCGCGATCGCCACCCCCAATGCCCAGGTTTCCGTTCGGCTAGGCAATCAAGTCTTGGCGCTTGTGCCACAAACTCAGGCAGCACTGCCGCCCAACTCAGCCGTATTAACCGCAGCCAATCAGCCCATCACCGCCCAGCCCGGACTGTATCAGGGCTGCACTAAATTCTCGGACGTGAAGCCCACAGTCTTGGGGAAGCCAGTCTTTGAGGTGCGTCAAGGGAACGCCCTGGTTTCACAACCAGGGACAGGCCAAGTGGAAATTCTCTCGCCCCAAACTCAATCAAGCATTGAAGTCACCAGCGCTCAGGGTGTGGCTCGTACTGGCCCCAGCACAGATTTTTCCCGCCTCACGCCCCTACCCAAAGGCACCCAGGCGAGCGTAACCGGACGAGAAGGAGAGTGGCTGCGTCTTGACTACGGCGGCTGGATTAAGCAAGGCGAAACGCGACCGATTTCCACCACTCAAACCCAATCCCTCATTCGCAGCGTGCGCGTGCAGACCCTTGGTGATCGCACCCGCATTCTGTTTCCCCTTCAGTCGCCTGTCCCCGTGACCGTCCAGCAACGCCCCGGCACCGTTACCCTCACCCTGCACAACACCATCGCCCAAACCGACACCATCCTCCAGACCCCGGATGCCGTCCTGTCTCGCCTCGATTGGCAGCAGGTCGCCCCCAACCGCATTGAATATCAAATTCAGCTCAAAACGCAGCAGCAGTGGGGCTATGCGCTGAACTACGAAGGCACCAGTTTAGTCCTGTCTCTCCGCCATCCACCCAAGCTCACGGCACGATCTTCCAGCAGCAAAACCTCCCTGAGCGGCACCACCATTCTGCTCGACCCCGGCCACGGCAGCAGCAATGACTTAGGTGCCCTGGGTCCCACGGGCTATCCTGAAAAGGACGTGACGCTGATTGTGAGTAAGCTCCTGCGTACAGAACTAGAGCAGCGCGGCGCAAAGGTTATCATGACCCGTGAAGGAGAGGATGACCTTTACCCGAACGATCGCGTTGCCAAAATTGAGCAGACCTCGCCCACCCTGGCCCTGAGCCTGCATTACAACGCCCTGCCCGATGCGGGGGATGCCTGGAAGACCCAAGGCATTAGCACCTACTGGTACCATCCCCAGGCGCAAAACCTTGCCGTCTTTCTTCATGATTACCTCACCCAAAAGCTTCAGCGCCCATCCTACGGTGTCTACTGGAACAACCTTGCCCTTACCCGTCCGGCGATCGCCCCTTCCGTGCTGCTAGAGCTGGGGTTTATGATTAACCCCCAGGAATTTGAATGGATCACGAACCCTCAAGCTCAGCGTAGGCTTGCTGCAACCTTGGCCGACGGTATCACCGCTTGGTTTCATCAGCCCTAGATTTCCACCGGTAAACCGCCAAGCTAGAAACTTGTCTGTCTTCTCGGAAGGCGGCATGATCAAAGGAAGGCCGCATCAAGTCCTAGATTCAAGCCCTAGACTCAAGCCCCAGATTCAAGCCCCAGACTGGAGACCTATTCCGATGGACCTCGCGCATCAGCATCAGTTAATGCTCAAGATTTTAATTGGCTCAGCCTGGGTTGATCGCCACCTAGAGCCGGAGGAAGTGACCTACCTCAATAGCGTCCTCAAGCGGTTTCATCTAGAAGGCGATCGCGATCTTCAAGCGCTTTTGAAAACCCCTGTCCCACCGGAGCAAACCGAGCGTTGGCTGGTAGCCTATCTGCGAGACACCCCCGACTCCGAACGCCTAAAGCTCCTTGCGGCGATCGGCAATCTGCTCATTTCTGACCACGTTGTGTCCGCTGTCGAGCATGACCTGCTGGACGAATTCCATGATCTCATGGCAAGCTTACCCGCCCCGCGAGAGTCCAGTGAATTTCATCACGGCCCCAAACTGCTAGAGAAAATTGGTCAGTTTTTCCGGCGCGTTATGCAGATCGGCTAAGCGTTCTCTAGACTAAGCATTCTCCAGACTAAGCGTTCTCTAGACTAAGCTTTATTCAGTCCGTGATTCTTTGCCACCGCCCTAGCCAATCTAGAACTCCAGATGCAGGAATAGCTGGCGAAAATAAAAAGCCCTGTCCAAAATCACAGTGAAAAGACTGGGATTTAGCCATCTGATAGCGCATTAACCTTCTCAGTCGAGGTTCAAGAGCCGTAATGATCCCAGCCTTTTATGATTGTTCATCTCCCTGAAACGACTATAGAGCCACCTGTTTTAATCCTCCCAGTTCAGCAGTTCCTCTTCTTGATGAATGAGTAAAACACAGTCTGATCGCGGATAGGATTTACAGGTCAAAATAAATCCAGCTTCAATTTCAGTGGGCTTGAGGGCAACCTGTTCTTGTTCAACCGAGCCTTCCACGAGGCGACACACGCAGGTAATACATTTTCCGGTGTAGCAAGATGCAGGGAGATCAACGCCTTGATCTAGGGCAGAGTCTAGGATGGTTTCATCGCTGCCGACCTGGAGTGTGGTAGTGGACTCGGTTGCTGCATCGAGCAACGTTACCCGATATACCTGGTCCGTTGGGCTGAACATAGTCTTTGCGTTGGGGCTGAATGACTGAATGAGGCAGGCGGCTTAGCGTAAAGGGCTTAACGTAGGCATCTTCCAACGTTGTGGGCAATGAATGAGGAATGGACTGCTGCGCGAAGAATGGCTGGGTTAAGTTTGGTAAGCGTTGGACAAAGTAAGGAGACAAAGTACAGAGGCAAAGTACAGATCAGACCATTGCGAGAGATAGATATATTCATATATTAAGCGCCTTCATCGATTGGAGCTAGAAAGCGCGCTAATTCTGAGCATTGATAGCAATCTAAAGCAATTCCCCCCAGAAATCCATTCAGAAAAAGCAGCACAAAAAAATAAGGAAGCCAATGTTGCGAACATGGCCTCCTTGGTGTCTTTAGAGTGCAGTTTGATTTCTGAAAAGTAGGCTGAGCGATGACTCAGCAGGGTGATGTTAGGCAGCTTCTTCTGCATCCGCTGCACTTCTAGGCAATAGCCAGCTCAGCAAGATGGCGGTCAAGCCACCGGTTGAAATCCCAGAGCCGAACACATTTTTAATGATTGGTGCCTTATCCGCAAAAATCTCAGGGGAATAAACCACCCCAAGCCCCATTGCCAGAGACACCGCCACAATAATTGTTGAGCGTCGGTCGAGGGGCGTTGAAGTCACGATATTGAGACCTGCTACGGCGATTGAGCCAAACATCACCGTGGTTGCACCGCCGAGGACGGGCTGTGGGATGGCCTGAAAAACACCGCCCACAATGGGCATGAGGCCAAGAATGACAAAAATCCCGGCGACAAAGAACCCCACGTAGCGGCTCCCCACACCTGTCATTTGAATCACACCGTTGTTTTGGCTAAACGTCGTGTTGGGGAAGGTATTGAGTACCGCAGCAATGAGAGAATTTACGCCATCGCCTAAAACACCACCCTTAATACGGCGCACGTAGACCCTGCCCTTGACGGGCTGGCCCGATACTGCAGAAGTAGCCGTCAAGTCACCGACGGTTTCAATAGCGGTGAGGACATAGAGCAGAATGAAGGGTAAGAATGCACCTAAGTCAAACCGCATTCCATATCGGAACGGGATAGGCAGGCTCACGATGGAGAGGCTGCTCAAGGCGCTAAAGTTGACGATGCCTAGGAAGATTGAAATAACGTAGCCTACGACTAGACCAATTGCGATCGCACCCATGCGTAGGATTCGATTGGTTGAGAGTGTCAAAAACACCACAATGAGCAGCACTAAGCCAGACAAGGCTAGATTTTGAGAGCTGCCAAACGTACCGTTTTTGACCGCAATTGCACCACCGCCCATGCTGAGGATGCCAGTCTTAATTAGACTCAACCCAATAATCATCACCACAGAGCCGGAGACGACCGGGGTAATAATCTTATTCATTAAGTGCAGGAAGCGGCTCAGGATAATTTCGACAAAGGAGCCAAAAAAACAAACTCCAAAAATTAGGGCGAGTGCCTCTGGAGGAGTGGAACCGCCCTGGATTGCGGTTGTCCCGACCCCAATAATGGGACCTAAAAACGCAAAGCTGGTGCCCTGTAAACTCAGCAACCCTGACCCTACTGGGCCGATGCGCTTGCACTGAATAAAGGTGCAAATCCCGCTTGCAAACAGCGACATGCTAATGATGTAGCTCGTGGTTGCCGGATCTAAACCCAGAGCAGAGCTAATAATGATGGGTGGCGTAATAATCCCTACAAAAGAGGCCAAAACGTGCTGAATCGCCACAAAAATTGCTTCTGCAACAGGAGGCTTATCGTCTAGGCCATAAATCAGCTCTGTCTTGGGTGCTGCCTCCTGGTCTTCAATTAAGTCATCTAAGGCAAGTTCAGAGTTTAAGTTAGTCATAGGGCAGTTTAGAAGGATGTATTGCTGGCATCTCTGGG
Organism: Thermosynechococcaceae cyanobacterium MS004; assembly: GCA_022402525.1. Classification (GTDB taxonomy): domain Bacteria; phylum Cyanobacteriota; class Cyanobacteriia; order Thermosynechococcales; family Thermosynechococcaceae; genus JAAURS01. Next base: position 23,226 of record JAKRSB010000141.1, on the reverse strand, counting down.
ATCGAGATCAATTGCAGAAACCCCGCGTCTCAATCTCCTGCAAAAGCCGTGTTTAGTTTCAAGGGATTGATTTTAAGGTAAGTATGTATCCTGTATACAGTCTGCAAAAAAATAGAAGTGTACCCCTTGTTACACTTACCCGATTGACTTAAAAAAACTTCTGGTTCCAGCCCAAAGTATCGTGAGCCTCTCATCTGTAACTACATAAATGCCTGGATAGCTCAGTACGATGGGTTAAGATCAAAAACGCACCAGTGCCCACCTTCACATCCGGGCTGATTGTTCCGGTTTTAACCTTACTTCCTATGCCTACAAGCTCCCTGGAAACCCAGCTTACTGATCTACAAAAGGTCGCGGTTGTCGAAATCTCTGGGGCTGATTCCCTAGAGGCCCTAGAGCAATTGCGGGTTAGCTATTTAGGAAAAAAGGGAGAACTTTCCCAAATTTTGAAGGGAATGGGGAAGCTAGAGGCAGGCGATCGCCCCAGGATTGGCGCAGTAGCCAATGACGTCAAAGAGGTCGTGCAGCATGCCCTAGAGCAGAAAAAAGCAGACCTCCAAACGGCTCAAATCCTAGCGCAGCTTGAATCAGAAACCCTAGACGTAACTATGCCAGGGGTTTACCTCCCCCAAGGCCGTGTACATCCACTCAACAGCATGACGGATCGGATTCTGGATACCTTTGTGGGGCTAGGGTACACCGTCGCCGACGGCCCCGAAATGGAAACCGACTACTATAACTTTGAAGCTCTCAATACTCCACCGGATCACCCTGCACGAGATATGCAGGACACCTTCTACCTGCCCGATGGGAACTTATTGAGAACCCATACCTCCTCCGTGCAGATCCACTACATGGAAGAAAACGATCCGCCCATCCGCATCGTGGCTCCTGGACGCTGCTATCGACGCGATACGGAAGATGCAACCCATGCAGCGGTCTTTCACCAGATTGAAATCTTGGCGATCGATGAAGGGTTGACCTTCACCGATCTGAAGGGCACCATCAAAATCTTTTTAGAAGAAATGTTTGGTTCCGTGCCGATTCGGTTTCGGGCTAGCTACTTTCCGTTTACCGAACCCTCCGCAGAGGTAGACGTGCAGTGGAATGGCCGCTGGCTGGAGGTCTTGGGGTGCGGTATGGTTGACCCCAACGTTCTGAAGGCAGTGGGTTACGACCCCGAAGTATACACAGGCTTTGCCGCTGGCTTTGGCGTAGAGCGGTTTGCCATGGTGCTGCACCAAATTGATGATATTCGGCGGCTGTACACCAGCGATCTCCGGTTTTTACGACAGTTTTAATGAGCAGATTTAATGAACAGCTTTAATGAACAGACTTTTTAACGAACAAATTTCATAATGAATAGCTCTCTAAAGAATGAATAGACCTCTAAAGAACTAGAGATTAGAACTAGAGATTGAGGATTGCCCATGACTCCCATCGCTCGCCTTGCCTACCCTGGCACAAGTCATCCTGACACCACTCAAGTTGCGACACCTCAGCTTGAGATTGCCCAGCTTGGCCGGCCCGTTTTAAGAGAGCACGCTCAACCGATTGAGAATCCGCAAGACCCATCAATCCAGACGCTGATTGACCGAATGCTTACCATGATGGAGCAGGCCGGTGGAGTTGGAATTGCTGCGCCACAGATTGGCGTTTTGGTACAGCTTATGATTGTGGCGTCGCGCCCCACTCCGCGCTATCCCCATGCGCCCAAAATGGCTCCGATTCCCATGCTCAATCCACGCTTGGTGTCCCATGAGCCAGACCAAGAGAAAGGCTGGGAAGGCTGCCTGAGCGTTCCCGGAATCCGAGGGCTGGTGCCTCGCTATTCTTCAATTGAGATTGCCTATCTAGACCGCACGGGACAGCCCCACACTCAAGTGCTGGAAGGGTTTGTGGCGCGTATCTTTCAGCATGAATATGACCATCTTCAGGGTGTGGTATTTCTTGATCGGGTGGAGCAAACCACGGAACTCATGAGTGAGCAAGAGTATCACCGTCAGATTGTGGCGCTTTCTGCTTAAGGATGACTAGGGTAATGTCGTCATAGACGCGATGGTTGCCGATATGCGATCGCACATCAGCAATAACCTGTTCCTGAATGGTTTGAGCGGGTTCTGACCAGTGGCGCTGCACCACCGCAATGAGGCGCTCTAGGCCGTAGAGAGATCGATTGGCACCCTCCGCTTCTGTGACGCCATCGGTATATAGCACAACGCCATCGCCAGGATTGAGGTCAATCTGTGTTTTGCCGACAAAGTCCTGGATATTCTCGGTCAGGCCCAAGGGCATTCCTAAATCAATGGTGTCCACCTTCTCAACGCCTCCCGTTGCCCTAAAGACCAAGACCGTTTCATGCTGGCCGCTAATCTGGATTTGGTTATCCCAATACCGGAGCAGGGTCATCGACATATCTTTGCCCGGTCTAAGTCGCTGGACATTGTCATAGAGCACCTGATTCAGCGCAATGAGGAATTTTGCCGAATCAGGTTCTTTTGTCGTAACCAGTTCATCTGCCGCAATCAGGGTGCGCACCGCTGTTTGCGCCATGATCATCAAAATACCGCTTTCTAGCCCATGTCCCGTCACATCACCAATGCCCAGAGTCAAGTAGCGATCGCCCGGAATCACGTCGTAATAGTCTCCGCCAACCTCCTGGGCGGCTTCCATAAAGCAGGCAATGTCTAAGTCCTTCAGGTGCTCAAATTCAGACGGCTTTGGCAAAATCATCTGCTGCAGGCGGCGCGTCACATCTAGCTCCGCACTCATCCGGAGGTTGTCGGTTTGCAGGGTTTTATTTAGCTCGGTAATGGTGGCGTTGGCTTGCTGGAGATCTTTTGTTCTTTGCTCGACCCGCTGCTCTAGGTCTTGATTAATGGTTTCAAGCTCTGCAAAAGACTGCTGAAGCTGAGTCCCCATTTGATAAAACGACTGAGAGAGAGTGTCGAGTTCTTGAATGTGTTCTTGAATGGCGCTAGCGCCATTCAATTGGGGAGAGGTGACTCTAAAGCGGTCTTGCGCTGCTTGGGCCAAAGATTGGGAGGCTCGACTTAAGCGCAAAATGGGGTTAGAAATCCAGCGCGCCGTCAAAATGCCCAGAGCGGTGGCAATGGCTAAAGCGCCCAGGGAAAGTAGGATGGTTCTTTGGGTATTGTTCTGAATCTGAGCCATAAAGTCTGACTCTGGCACCACCATCACCACCAGCCAGTCTAGGCCTAGGCTGTCGCGCCAGGAGCCGAGCTGAACGTATTTTCTTTGTCCTGCAATTTCTAGCGTTAAACGGCGATCGCCCTGAAGGGTTGTGAAGCTGCCGAAATTGGCCAGAAGCGCAGCCGTGGTGCCCCGTATATCGGCATCTTGACTTTTAAGGGCAGGAAGGCGCTGGGCTGCTCCATTGACCATCAAAAAGGGCGGCTCTTTAACAGAGCTAGCAACCAGCAACCCAGAGCGCTCCAGAATAAAAGCCTTCCCAGAGCGTCCAATCTTAAGCTGACTTAAATAATCACTGATGGTCGAAAGCTTTAAATCAACGCCAAGGACGCCGATGAGCGTTGACCTTGCGTCATAGATGGGATGGTTGGCCGAAATAGACAGAATTTGGGGGTATCCGTCCCAGTTATAAATCTGGCTCCAGATCGGCTTTTTAGCCTTGAGCGTGTCTATAAACCAGGCCTCTTCGTAGGGGTTGTAGGACTGCGTGCCGAGGCGCTGGGTGCGGTTGCCCTTAGAGTCTGTTCCATACTGGAAGGATGTCTTTTGGGTGTTGAGCGGAATTTCCTCAATGCGGATGGTGCCGTCTCCAAAGTCTCCCGTGCCGATGTATTCACCCTTGAGGGTGGCATAGTTCACAAAGCTCACGTCAAAGACCTGGAGCTGTCTCCAAAAGTATTGCCCCGTTGTTTTGAAGTCCGATAGGTTGAGCTGGCCTAATTCATGGGCATCTGAGTTGATTTTGTTAATCTGGGGCGGAATGGCAAAGTAGTTGTTCAGGCGATCGCGGATGCGAGACTGTACCTCGGTCTGGAGGCTCTGTGCCAGGTCATTTACGGACTTCTGGCCGTTTTGATAGGAAAGATAGCCGACTAGGGTCGCAAGGCCGATGGTTTGCACCACAAAAGGAACCGTCAGCACTAGACGCAGGGGCAGGCGACGGAACTTATGGGCTGGGCGAACGGTCTGAATAGACCCGTCTTTGGGCATGGTCTTGGCGATCGTTGGGGGACTTGATTCAGGTATGGCCGTTTGGTTATGGCCGTTCAGGAATAGCAGATCAGCAATCCCCCTTCCCCCTGACCTAATCCCCTCAGGCTCACGAAAGGATCAAGGTCAAGCTTGGCATTAATCGCTGAAGATTTTTGAGAGACTTTGTCTGCCAGAGAATTTTATCAGACCCCTCCAGGGTCATCTCCACATCTCCCTTTTGGCGAACCTTTACCACAAACATTGATAGCATACTGATGCCGGAACTATTGAGAAACTCTAGCTCCCTTAAATTCAGCGTCAAATGAAGGGGCGATCGCTCTAGGGCATTGATAGCGAGATCCATGACGGGCTTGTAGGCTTCCATTCCGTCTAGGCGCAAGAATCCCTGCAAAAAAATCGTTGAAATATCTGGCTCGTACCAAATCCTATAGTCTTCGGTCTTAATTTCCATCGACTGCTGACTCTCGTTCAACGTACTCTCCACGCTTTCTGTCACTCACTCTCTCGCTCTCGCCTTCATTCTTTCATCCTCATTTTTGTACCCCCATTTGCCCCCCCCCTATTTGCACTTCCCTACACCTCTAATCGAGCCATCACGACAACTTGTACTGGATTGGCAACTGAATTGGAAACTGAACTGGGGACTAAACTGGGGACTAAACTGGGGACTGAACCGGAAGTCGAACTGGAGCTTGTCGCTTGCTGTTGAAATAGCCAGCCAAATTTTGCGCCATAGTCATTACTCATGGTTAGAATCCCCAAGCTCGACTCTTCTTGGCCGAGAGCAGTTTTTTCTAGCTGATTGGCGTAAAATTCCTCTGGGTCTGCGCTCAAAAAATCCCGAATAAAGGCTTGATATTTTTCAACAGACTGTTGAGGTGCATAATTAGTTGCGCGGAAAATAATTTCTTGTTCATAGAGATAAAGTGCAATTCCAATGGGTAAGCCAGCTACTTCATCCGTATATTTAACCGCATTTTCGATCAGTTCATTGGCAATATAGGTCACTGCTGCCTTAACGGTTTCTCTGCGGTTAATTTTTTGCTCAGATGGCTCATCTCCTGGAAAGAAGGCTGAAAAGTAGTCTCCCAAGAAATCTGCCGAAAGTCCATAGTTTCCCCAGCGGCGTTTACGGGGTGCAGAACTTGGAGAAAAGTTCAAGATCAGGTATTCATCACTTGCGGGAATTTCCTCCAGGAAATTTCCAAAAGTCTGGACTGGATGGGGTGCATTCATCGTAATTCTAGACTTTTTAAAAAGGTTGATTAAAAAGATTGATTGAAAAGATTGATTTTATATGCCGCCTTGTTCTGCCCAGGGAGGTCTAGACACAGAAGCCTTGGGGACAAGAAATCACTATTTTGATACTCCCAGGAATCGAAGTTCCATGAGTTGCTATCTCTGTATGCAGCACAAAATTAGACCCTGGTAAGGCATTAAGCATTCTTACCTCTATTCTCCATCAAAATGGTGTCTAATTTGATTTCTACCCTTTGCTTTGGCCAGATATAGAAGCTGGTCTGTCTTCTCAAGGAGTGAACTGGGCGATCCTTCATAGGATGGAACGGTACAGGCAACTCCAATGCTGAGGGTAATGTAGGGATGAATCAGCGAGCGCTCATGGGGGATCTGCAACTGCGCGATCGCCCCCTGAATTCGCTCCGCAACTTTTAGTGCACCATTTAGGCTGGTTTCAGGCAAAATGGCAGCAAACTCTTCTCCTCCATAGCGTGCCGCCAGGTCGCCAGGTCTTGCGAGGGAGGCATGGAGGGCTTGAGCGATGCTTTTGAGGCAGTCATCTCCGGCAAGGTGGCCGTAATAGTCATTAAATAATTTGAAGTAGTCTACGTCACACAGAATGATGGAAATCGGCTCTTGCGATCGCAACATCAAAGCCCATTGATGGTCAAGGTGGGCATCAAACCCTCGTCGATTGGAAATTTGAGTCAGTCCATCGGAGGCCGCTAGCATATCGGCTTTCCGCAACTGCTGACTCCACTGGGTATCTAGAATATCGCCATGCTCCACAATGGTTTCCACGATCACTTCAAGATCTCCTTTTTCCCGATAGAGCATATCCAGCAGCGACTGTAAAACAGTTTGGGCGCGCTGCCGCTCTGCAACTTCGGTTTGGAGCTTGATATTGGTTTCGTAAAGCTGCGTTTCAATGGTGTCGCCATGCTCGGCAATGGTGGACATGGCCATCTGTAAGTCTTCGTTATCTCGCTTGAGGGCGATAATTTCTTGCTTAAGTGCTGTAATTTCTGCAAGAAGGCTGCTCATATCAACCCCTTTTGGCGATATATCTTCTGCCATAGGTGTCACATCCTCTGGAACAACGTACAGAACCCTTTTGGGGCCGTGGTTGGCAAGTCTTCAAAATTATCTGCCCCAATCATCATTTGCCCTATTCGTCAGTTGCGACTCGGCGTTTCAAGGCACTGAACAATAGAATATTTGACTTTAATCACACCCCTTTAATCACACCACTCTAATCACATCACCCTAATCACGCCACTTAAAAATAAAGGAAAAGAACCGTGTTTACGCCTTCTTTGCCTCGCAGAAAAAGGGCTGGTAGGCAACCCCCATCACTAGACTAGGCTGCTTCTGTGCGGCACAGGTCATCTTTGTCTGGGCTGGAGTCTTCAGATCTAAACGATCTAGTTCTGAACTTTTGAGAGATTCTGCTGGCTTAGTCTGCCGTAGTGCGCTGATCTGCCAAAGGACAAGGGGCGCAGGCGATCGCCCCTCGATTTGCTGTCTCCCCTGTGCCTCTACAAAACCCCATTGAATGGATTGAGGGATGGGAACTGCCCTGGGAGCTGCCCTGGGAACTGTCTTGATAGATATAGAGGAAGACTCAGGGGTGAATTGCTGAACCGCTAAGGCCGTACTGAGGCCAAGGGCCAGATCCTGCGTTCCCTGATAGGTTTGCAGCACCATAAGGGGCGTACCTGCGGTCTGAAGAAGCTGTTGGGCGACCTGCTTTGGCTGGAAGGGCTTGAGAAAAGCCAGGTCATTCACAACACAGCCCGTACTGATTAGACCTATCCACAGTACCCCCCAGGTCAGCCATAATCGCCATGACGCGGTGGCTGATCGACCCACTGATTGAATAGGTTCGGTTAAGCTGGCTCCAATTAGCCCACACAGCATTGGGTAAAACACAAAGCCATAGCGAGGTGCAAGGGTGAGGTCTTTGCGGAGTCCGTAGACCAGTATTAGATATTCCACCCAAATGATTACCAGCACAGCGCCCAATATTAAAGTTCCCATTTGGGTCTGAGGCTTATGCCATAGGTGGGGAATCTGTGTCCAAAGGAGTCTGGCCACACCTAGGGCGATCGCCAGCATCACGAATCCATTCAAGAGGGTTATTGTCCAGGGCTGCGCCTCGACAGGTAGCATCACGACCGTCACAATACTACCCGCCAGCAGCCGAGCAATGGGGCCAATCCAGTCCAAAACTCCGCCCCCATTAAACCGGAGCCAGTCGGTCTCGGAGCGCTGCGTGTGCCCCAGTAGGAAGGGTAGCCAGGGCAGGAGACTTATCCCTACCGTCCCCAATACAAGGCCCAGGCCAGTCAGCTGCTGCCACTGTCTACGATACAGAATTAAGCCCAAAAGCACCGCAACCTGGGCTACAAAGACCAGGAGACAAAAGTAGTGGACGTAAAACCCTAGGCTGCTCAGTGCCGCCCAGGCCCCCCAGTCCATCCAGTCCACCCAGCGCAGCCCGTTCCCACTGCTGGGCTTTTGCAGCAGTGGGGCTGATAACTCCTGGGCAATTCGCACCAGTGGAATCATGGATAGAGTAATGATCAGCATGGGCAGGGTATAGTGCCTCGCCTCTTGAGATAAATACACGGCAAAGGGTGACACCGCCATCAAAGCTGCCGCTCCTAACCCCGCCTGACGAGAAAAGGCGGCTCGGTTGAGGGCATACATTGCCCCAATTTCAGCTACCCCAAACAGGGCGGGAAGCGATCGCCCTTGCCAACGGAGCGAGAATCCCATCTCTTTCAGCGCACCCAGCCAGTGGTGCATCAGACAAAAAAACAGGGGTGGATGAGTAGACTGGTCGCTAATAGCCAAGGCGATCGCGCTACAGCTCTGAGGCTTCCAGCTCAGAATGCGTAACAAGTCAGCCAGCGGCAGCAAGGCTTCGCGGGGAATTGAGTCATAGTCATGCCCCAGGGAAAATAGCAGCGTAATGGTTTCATCCAGCCAGAGGGGCTTCAACTCTAGATTCCAGAAGCGCAGCAGCAGACCCACCAGCAGGGCAATCCCCAACCCCCAAGTCTGGAGGTCTTGACCCATCAGACCTTGGCCCTTATAGTTCCGTAAAATTCTGCGCAAGACAGGCATATCGGCAGGTGCGGATGATTAAGCTCTGGCGGTGATTCGAGCCTGATAACGGTTTGGCTGTATCGGCTTGGCTGTATCGGTTTGACTGAATCGGCTTGGCTATACCGATCTCAGCGCTCTAAATCCAGCTCCACGATAACGGGCGTATGGTCGCTGGGTTGGGGGAGCGATCGCGGTGCTTTGTCGATGGTGCAGGCGATCGCCTGTTCGTAAAGGTCGGGGGTGAGGTAGTGGTGGTCAATTCGCCAGCCCATATCGCGCCGAAAGGCGGCGGTTCGGTAGTCCCACCAGCTATAGTGGCCAGCCTCTTGGGTAAATTTGCGAAAAGCATCGGCAAACCCCAGGTCTAAGATGCCCCGCAGCGTCTCGCGCTCTAGAGGAGACGCCATAATGTGGGCTTCCTTGCCCTCTGGATTATGGATGTCGCGATCCTCTAGGGCAATATTGAAGTCTCCACACATCGCAATAGGTCGCCCTTCGGCTTTTAGCAGTTCAAGGTACTGGCGCAATACGCCAAACCAGCGCAGCTTGTAGTCGTACTTCTCGCTGCCAATGGATGAACCATTGGGGACGTAAAGGTTCACTAGGCGCACCCCTGCCGCTACTGCTGAAATCACGCGCTTTTGTTCATCAAAGGCCTGGATGGCTTCTGTGAGGCTTCCTGCCGCCTCAAACACCGGACTAAACCCGCAGATGACCTGCGTGAGTGGCTGACGACTGACGAGGGCGACGCCGTTGTAGGACTTTTGGCCGAAGGTATAGAGATGATAGCCGGCTGCTTCAAAGGGCGATCGCGGGAAATCTGCATCCACAACCTTCGTTTCTTGGAGGCACAGCACATCCACCCCACTGACCTCCAGCCAGTCTAGAGCGTGGGTGAGGCGAGAGCGAATCGAGTTGACATTCCAGGTCGCAATCTTCATCCAGCCTTTTCCCTCAGCCCAGTCATAAAACAGCCATCAAAAAAGGGTTCCAATAATTTGGAACCCTTTCTGATTAAGTACCCCCAAGGGAATTCGAATCCCTGTCGCCTCCGTGAAAGGGAGGTGTCCTAGGCCTCTAGACGATGGGGGCAGGTCACTTGCAACGTTTACTAAGCTAACGAAGAATGATGCCCTTTGTCAACCCCTCATGACCTCAAACCTACTGATTGCTAAAGGATGTACAGAATTGTAAACAAGAGCACCCAAATTACGTCTACAAAATGCCAGTACACTTCAGCCGCCTCAATGCCAAAGTGCTTCTCCGAAGAATAGTGTCCTTCCTGGCGCGATCGCCAGAGAACGGTTCCCATCATTAAAATGCCCACCAGCACATGCAGACCGTGGAATCCGGTCAGCACGTAGAAGGTGCTCGCAAACAAATTTGACTTGAGGCCAAACTCCAGATGGGCGTACTCATAGATCTGGCCTGCCAGGAAGGTGGCTCCCATGGCCATTGTGACTAGAAACCAAAGGCGAAAGCCTGCCACATCGTTCTTTTTGATGGCGGTGTCGGCATTGTGGATCACAAAGCTGCTGGAAAGCAAAATGACCGTGTTGATCCCCGGCAGCAGAATTTCAAGGTCTGGGGTGCCGACGGGTGGCCAGCTCGTGGCCACGGCTCTGAAGGTAAAGTAGGCCACAAACAGTCCTAAAAAGAGCATGCTCTCAGAAATTAGGAACACGATGAACCCAAACAGCCGCAGGTCAGGGTGTTCGCCATGATGTCCCGCCTCTGGAGCATGGGCTTCGGTGTAGCCCAGTTCTGAGCCTTGATTGACGGTGGAGCCTTGCATAAATCTTCTAAAACCTTCTGCTAAATCTGCTGATGGAGGCTTGCTAGGGGTAGGAGCCAATAATGGTTGACGGGACTGAAAGCTATGGATGAGTGCCAGAGCTGGATGCCAGAGCCGCATTCCAGAGCTGGATGCCAGAACTGGGCACTCCGACTGAGCGCTGGGACTGATCGCTACGACTGAGCGATCGCTTTATCCTCTAGGTCTTGGTAGTAGGTGTGGCCGTAATCGTAGGGGCCGCTGACCAAGACAGGATCTTCTTCAAAGTTTTCGACAGGGGGTGGAGAGGTGGTCATCCACTCTAGGGTGAGGGAATTCCAGGGGTTGTCCCCTGCCTTCTCGCCCTGAGACCAGCTCCAAATCGCGTTGAACAAGAAAGGGATCGTAGACACAGCCAGAATGTAGGAGCCAATGGTGCAGAACATATTAATGCCCGCATACTGAGGGTCATACTCTGCAATGCGGCGGTTCATGCCCTGAAGCCCCAGGACGTGCATGGGCAAGAAGGTCATGTTAAAGCCCACAAAAGTCAAAACGAAATGCACCTTACCCCAGCCTTCGTTGAGGAAGCGACCCGTCATTTTAGGGAACCAGTGGTATAGCCCTGCATAAATACCAAAGACGCTGCCCCCAAACAGCACGTAGTGCAGGTGAGCCACAATAAAGTAGGTATCGTGGACGTGGATATCAAAGGGCACAGAAGCCACCATGACGCCGCTCAATCCGCCGATGACAAACATTGAGACAAAGGCCATCCCAAACAACATGGCGGAGCACAGCCGGAGCTTGCCGCCCCAGACCGTGGCCACCCAGCTAAAGACCTTGATGCCTGTCGGCACGGCAATAATCATGGTGGCAATCATGAAGAACATTCGCAGCCAGTCTGGGGTGCCGCTGGTAAACATATGGTGTGCCCAGACAATCAGACCCAAAAAGCTTATGGCAATACTGGAATAGGCGATCGCCTGATAGCCAAAAATCGGCTTACGGGCGTGGGTGGGCAAGATTTCAGAAATCATCCCAAAGGCCGGCAAGATCATGATGTAGACCGCCGGATGGGAGTAAAACCAAAACATATGCTGGTACACAATCGGGTCGCCGCCGCCCGTGGGGTTAAAGAAAGCAGTCCCCACCAGTAGGTCAAAGCCCAGCAGCACCATTGCGCCCGTCAGGACAGGGGTTGCCACAAGCTGAAGGGCAGAGGTGGCCATCATTGCCCAGCAGAACAGGGGCATCTTCATCAGCGGCATACTGGGGATGCGCATTTTTAAGATGGTGACGATAAAGTTCAGCCCCGCCATGATGGAAGAAGTGCCCAGCAAAATGACGCCCGCAATCCAGATGGCTTCGCCCCCTTTATTGACCATCAAGCTCAGGGGTGGGTAGGAGGTCCAGCCCGCACTGGCGGGGCCAATAAAAAAGCTGCACAGCAGCAGTACACCAGAGGGCGGAATAATCCAGAAGGCGATCGCGTTCAGCCGAGGAAATGCCATATCCCGTGCGCCAATCATCAGCGGCACTAGGTAGTTGCCAAAGCCGCCCGTCAGGGTCGGAATAATCCACAGAAAAATCATGATTGTGGCGTGGATCGTGAACAGCGCGTTGTAGGTTTCGCGGCTCACAAAATCTACCTCCGGCGTAGCAAGCTCTGTCCGAACCAGCTCTGCCAGCACCCCACCAATCAGGTAAAACACGAAGCTCGTGACCAGGTATTGAATCCCAATGACCTTATGGTCTGTACTAAATCCGAAATATTCTCGCCAGTTAGGCCCTTGCTCTTGTTCCCCTAGCGGATCTAGGGGGATTTGTCTGGGTAGTTCAGCTTGAGCCATACAGAAGTCCTACAAAACGCACAGCGTTAAAAACGTACAAATCAAAACGCACAATACCTAGTTCGCAATCGTCAAGAGGCTTAGCCTTCAGTACCGCTTTGTCTTGCAGCGCCCTAGCCAAATTAAAGTTGAACCAAGCTCAATGCTAGAGGGAATGAGACTAGAGGGATTGAGCCAGCTCAGAGGTCTGTGCAAAAGACATGGCTTGGTGGTGCAGATGTTCTAGGCTGGAGGCATCTGCCGTCAACCCTAGGGCGTGAATCTGAGAATGCATCGCTGCATCCTGGGCCTGGGCAATGAGGTTTGCTGTGCGGGTTGCCGTATCCGCCGCCGCCACCTGATTGCTCTTGACCCAAGCCTGATAGTCTTCTGGCGTTTGCACAATCACGCGGGTTCTCATGCCCCCGTGATAGGCCCCGCAAAGCTCAGCACAGATCAGAGGGTAGTTGCCAACCTTTGAAGGCACAAAGCTCATGTGGGTTTCAATGCCCGGTACTGCGTCCTGCTTCAGACGAAACTCTGGCACCCAGAAGGCGTGAATCACGTCAGCAGCGTTGATATTTAGATAGACGGGCTTACCCAGGGGCAGATGCAGCTCTCCCGCCACAACGCCCGTGTCGGGATAGTTAAAAATCCAGGCGTACTGCAAACCATTAACGTTGACCACCAGCGGATTATCTTCTTTGTCGGTTCCTTGCTCCATTTCTGGCATTGAGAACTGCGCTAATTCGGTTCCCGATGGCTGTCCAACTGCTGGCGCATTTGTGGGAAGGGGCGCGGCGATCGCCATTCCAGACATCGCAGCAAGTTTTGGAGAAGGTGCGTCAGCACTGGCCACAGTGTGAGAAGCGTGGTGAACATGGGCCATGTGGTCTGCTCCAATGGCGTTGCCCCCATCCACCGACTTATAAACGTCAAAGCTGTAGACCGCCAGCCACATCATCAGAACGGTTGGCACCGCCGTCCAGAGAATTTCGAGGGGCACATTGCCTTCAATGGGTTCTGCATCCGTCTCATCCCCTGGCTTCTTTCGAAACGCAATCAAGGAGTAAAGCAGCGCTCCCTGAACCAAGAAAAAGAGCCCCGCCGCGATCGCAAGCATGGCGCTAAATAGCTCATCAATTTGGGTTGACTCTTCAGAGGCGGCCACAGGCATCAGTCCGTGGTGCTGGCCAATCCAAACGCTCAGAAGGGCAATGGAAACGCCTACAAGCAGGGTTGTTATCGTACTTGGAACTTTCACGGGATAGCCTCTATCAATTCAGGAAACTGCTCAGGCCGCTTAGGTTTAGCCTTCTTAAACAGAGATTTTTGACGTCTTTACAACATTGGAACACGCTGTTTGACCTGACCACTGACCAATAATACTGACCAATAATCTAGAGCCGAGAACCAATCCAAGATTAACGTCCAGGATCTAACTCCCAGGATTTAACCCCTATAGAGCCTGTATCGAGACGCTATTTGAGTCGCTGTTTTGTCCTGAATACTTCTGGTCAGATTGGTTAGCGCTCTACAAAGCAGGGCCATATCGCACTCATATCGCACCCAATATTGCACCCATTCGTCGTAAAACTGAAGCTGAGTCACAGTTATAAGGTAAACCAGTCAGTCAAAGAACTGCCAAAACCGATAAAGGTTTGTGACAATTCTCCTGATTTTTTTAGGGATCACGGTTGATTCTTCGCAATGTCAACGTACATTCAGTCCCAATGTTTTTTCTGTTCGTCGGTGACAAAGTGACTCAGGCTCTTATGGTTCAGTGTTTTCAGATGCTTTAAATCATTCTCCTGCCATCGCTTTTGGCAAACTTTTGGCCAGTTTCTTAAGGTTTTCTATAGTTCTATGGAGGCTCTTTTTATCGGCAGAATGGCTGGATTGGCCATCTTCTAAGGCTTTTCTGCTATCAATCGATCTAGTTCTTTCTGAAGAAGTCCTTACAATACAGACAGCGCGATACGGGTCGCGCTCGTGAAGGCTTCCTGTGCGGCCTGAGATTCAATACATGAGATTTAATACATGAGATTCAATACCAAAGGTCTCAATCCAAAGGGTCTCAATCCAAAGGGTCTCAATCCAAAAGGCCTCAATACAAAAGGCCTCAATACAAAGGTCTCTCAATAAAGAGGTCAAGGGAGCAGCAAGTTTCGCTCATTGTGCTCCATCTACTGTGTTTCATCTACTCTTTCACCCAGGATTTTGGCGGATTCATGGCTGATAGTTTCTTTGATCCTCACTCTAAGCAGCCTTTCGTTCCTCAGGCTCCCCTTGCCGACGCACCGCTGCCGCTAATCCGTAAGTTTATCTACGGGATTGGCCTTGAAACCTTAGTGTTGATGGCGATCGGAAGCGCAACGCGCGTGATGAATGCGGGTCTAGCCTGCCCCGACTGGCCGCTCTGCTACGGTACCCTGGTGCCCACTGCCCAGATGAATTTTCAGGTCTTTTTAGAATGGTTTCATCGTCTGACGGCCTCTTCAATTGGCTTGGTCATGATTGTCCTAGCGGCGACCTGCTGGCGGTATCGGCGATCGCTTCCGGGGTGGCTACCGATTTCGGTCACGCTTAGCCTTGGACTGGTGGTGCTTCAGGGAATTTTGGGTGGCTTGACCGTCACCCAGCTCCTCCGATTTGATATTGTCACCGCCCATTTGGCTACAGCGCTGCTGTTTTTTAGCAGCATGGTGATTATCGGCAGCTTTTTGACGCCCTTCCAAGGGACAGGGGTGAGCGGTAGCCTCTACATCTACGGAGCGGTCGCGGCAATTTGCATCTATCTGCAGAGCATCTTAGGGGCGCTTGTGGCCTCCCGCTGGGCGGTGCATCAATGTCTGGATACGGCGCTTTTGTGTCGCGTGCTCCATAGCCACATGATTAGCGCGGTGCCTGCTAGTCTATCGGTGTTGCTGCTGGCCTACAAAGCCTGGAAAACTCCAGCGTTGCACCCTCTCCTGCGTCGACTGAACCAGATTGCTTTGGGGCTGCTCACACTCCAGATTGGGATTGGGGTTTCGACACTCCATCTCCACTTGCAGGTCGAGTGGCTGACGGTTTCCCATCAGGCGATCGCCGCTGCGCTGTTTGGCACGTTGATTATCCTGAGCGTTATTGCGCTGCGCGATCGCTCCCAGGCTGATGCTCAGCTTTTTGCAGTGTCGGCACATCGGCCTGAATCATCACTGCCCGTCCAGCAGGGCTGATTTCTCAGGGGTGCTTGTTCCCATATCATGCCTCAGCAGCGCCTCAGCAGTGCCTTATAGGTTTGCTTGAGTAGTCTGTCTCGTTTATAAGTTTGTTTATTCAGCAGAGAAGTGTTTATGTTAAAAACCCTGTCGGACAGAAGTTCAGTTATCCGACCCCCTTTAACCGCCCGTCTGCTGGACTATTACCAGCTCACTAAGCCTCGTTTAATTCTGCTGTTTTTAATCACCACTGCCGCAAGTATGTGGGTGGCTTCCCAAGGGGTGATTCATGGTGGACAGTTTTGCATCACCCTTCTAGGGGGGGCCTTTGCAGCAGGTTCTGCCAACACCATTAACTGTCTCTATGATCGCGATATTGACAGCATTATGGAGCGCACCCAGCATCGTCCACTGCCCTCTGGCCGCATTTTGCCCTGGCAGGCTGCGATTTTTGCGATCGCCCTTGCCTCGCTCTCCTTTATTCTGCTGGCCAACTTCGTTAATCTGCTGAGTGCGTGGCTGGCCATGTCCGGCATTGCAGTCTACATCGGGGTATATACCACCTGGCTCAAGCGCTCCTCGCCTCAAAATATCGTGATCGGCGGCGCGGCTGGTGCTATTCCGCCACTGGTGGGCTGGGCTGCTGTCACGGGTGAGCTAAGCTGGACGGCCTGGGTGTTGTTTGCCATTATTTTTGTCTGGACACCGCCCCATTTCTGGCCCCTCGCCCTCATGATGGAGGATGACTATACCAAGGTAAATGTGCCCATGATGCCCGTGGTGGCTGGGGCGCGCTCTACGGCGTGGCAGACGTTTTACTATGCGCTGCTGCTTTTGCCCGTCACGCTGCTGCTGGTTTATCCCTGTGGTGCCTCTGGCTTACTTTATGGGGCGATCGCGCTGATTCTGGGCAGCATTTTTATCTTTAAAGCCTGGCAGCTCATCCAGTCGCCTGAAGACAAAACCGTGGCAAAGTCTGTCTTTAAGTTTTCGATTGTTTATATGATGATGCTTTGCCTGGGGATGACCGTGGATAGCCTTCCCCTCACGCGAGTGCTGATGGGGCAGTGGCAGCAGAGCCTCATGGCCCTCCTCCATGAAATTCCCATGATTCAGTAGGACTCCCTCAGCAGGACTCCCTCGTTCTCAACTGTGAAAAATCAAGTTTCTCAAGCCCCTCGCCTTCGGGAGAGGGGTTTTGGTTTATGGGCTTCAAGTGCCTCATCAAACTCACGCTATTCGGGAGCGCATTGCTCAATGACCTTACGCACCGTCGTCAAGAGCGTCTCAACAGCGTAAGGCTTAGGCAAAAAGGCGCTGATAGGCAGATCAGGTTCTAGGGAGGGGTGCTGTATGCTGAGTCCGCTAGTGGCAATAATTTTGACCTGTGCGTTAATCTCCCTTAAGCCGAAGCTTGCCGTTTCTCCATCCATAGACGGCATCATTAAATCCATCAAAATGACGCGAATGTTGTCTTGCTGTGCCCGATAGACGGCGATCGCCTCAAGGCCGTCCTGGGCTGTCACCACCTGGTAGCCAAAGTTCTGGAGCGTCAGCTTCGTCGATTCCAGAATGGCGAGGTCATCATCAACCACCAGGATCAGCTCTGCATTGCCTCGCGGAAAGTTCAGCTCGTCTTCTCGCGAAAATGCGACGGTTTTTAAGGCAGGCAAAAATACCTGGAATTGACTCCCTCGACCCACTCGGCTGGATGCCAGCATAAACCCCTCATGGTTTTTGACAATCCCCGCTACAATCGATAGGCCTAGTCCCGAACCCTGTCCTTGGGGCTTGGTGGTAAAAAACGGCTCAAACATTCGGCTCATAATATTTGCCGGAATGCCCGTACCAGTATCTCGACTGGTAATAACCACGTAGGCACCCAGTCGGGCATCTGGATGCATCTGGATATTATTCTCATCAATGACAAAATTGTGGGCGCTGAGGTGTAGAGTTCCGCCCAAGGGCATCGCATCTCTGGCATTGACGCAGAGGTTCATTAAAATCTGGTGGAGCTGCGTAGCGTCCCCTTCGATATACCAAAGATCTGGGGTGCTGTAGCTGGAAAAGACAATCGACTTGGGCAAAAACGTCTGGGTCAGTTGTGCAATATCTGAGATTAGCGTGTCAATACACAGCACTTTGCGCTGACTCTGGGCCTTGCCCGTAAAGAGCTGAATCTGCTGCACTAAATCAATGCCTCGCTTCACGCTGCTTTCTAACAGATGAACGAGCCGGAGTGCGGTTGCATCCATGTGCGGAAGTTTGGAGGGGAGCAGTTGAGCAATGCCGAGGATGGGCGTCAGGATATTGTTTAGGTCGTGGGCAATGCCGCGAGCGAGGGTTCCTAAGCTGTCAATCCGCTGAGCCTGAAATAGCTGAGATTCAAGCTGCTTTTTCTGGGTAATATCCGTATTGACGATCAGGATTTGCTTGGGGTGATTGTCTTCGTCCCGGACAAGAGTCCAATGGCTTTCGACAATAATGGGTTGTTGGGACTGGGTAATTTGCTCTAGCTCTCCTCGCCACTCACCATTTTTCATGACCTGGTCGTTTCGGACAGCTTCGGGGTTTGGTAAATCTGCGGAGTACAGCAGCTCAACAATATCTTGCCCTTTTGCCTGTTCGGCAGTCCATCCGTAGAGTCGCTCCGCCCCTTGGTTCCAAAACAGGATCTGATTTTCTAAGCCGCGAACCAGAATGGCGTCTGTGGCAATATTCAGCAAATTGGCCTGTTCCTGAATCGCTTGTTCATGGATCTTTCGCTGACTCAGATCCCGCAGGAGCCAGCGAAAGCCGCTCAGATGACCTTGGGGATCGTAGTACATGGTGGAGACAGAGATGGCTGCGGGAAAAGCAAATTGATCCCTGGGCTTAAGACGAACCTCCCAGTCAAATAAAGACTGTCCCTGATGGATGAGCTGAGCGAGTTGGGTATGAAAGGAAGTCTGATCTCTTTTGTCTACAAAGACAGCAAGCGGCTTGCCTATCAGTAAATCTTGGCGCAGGTTGAAGAGGCGACTGACCGCGTGGTTGGCTTCTTGAATCACCCCTTGGGAGTCTGTGACGAGGTAGCCGTCTGGGGCAAAGTCAAACAGCTCTTGATAGCGCTGACGCTCTACTTCAAGGGCACGCTGGCTGGCCAGCAAGGCTTCGTTTTGCGATCGCAGTTCTTCTGTGGTGACGTGTAGTTCTTCTAGGGTGATCGAAAATTCAGCGATCGCCTCATCCTGTAGCGCTTTAGATGAAGCCTGAGAGCCGCTTGCTGCCGTCTGCATCGTCTGGAGACGAGTCTGCGCAGATTGGATCTGTCGCTCGAAGTCAATCACGTTCATGACGGATAAAGCTGAAATTCAGCTTGATGAAAGGGCTTGATTTAAATCTATAAAAATGTCCTTTGGCATAGTCCGGTAGACAGTTCTCTTGGCGGGTTTATTGCTGGCAGTTGTTGTTTGGCGGCTTTATTTGGCAGCTTTATTTGTTGTCTATCCCTATTTTACCTCTTCCATCAAGAGAATCGCGCCTCGCTGTTGGGTTTCCCCCCCTGCAAGGGGACTAATACTCAAGCGACACTGGATCTCTTGACCTCGACGATTTCTGGCCTTTAAAACCAGCTCCTGGCGATCTTTCTCTCCCTTGAGGCATTGAAGAATGGGATCTCGCAGTTGCTCTACGGGTAAGCCAATGTCTAGGCCTAGGAAAGACTTGCCTTGGGCTTCGTTAAATCGAAGTCCCCATAATTCTTCAGCAGCGTGATTCCAGGTCAAAATGTGAAGTTGGCGATCGATAACAATGACGCCCAGACTCAGACTGGTGAAGAGAGAACTTAAGAATGCATTGGCTTCATTGAGTTCCCCCGTGCGCTGCTGAAGCTCTGCGTTGATGGTCTGTAATTCTTCGTTGGTGGACTGAAGTTCTTCATTCATTGTCTCCAGTTCTTCGTTGCTGGACTGGAGTTCTTCGTTGGTGGTTTCGAGTTCCTCGTTGGTCGACTGGAGTTCTTCGTTGGTGGTTTCTAGCTCTTCGTTGCTTGACTCCAGCTCTTCGTTAGTGGTTTCTAGCTCTTGATTAGAATGAGTCAGCATTTCCTGGAGGTCGTGGTAGCGCGTCACATCTACAAAGGTGATGCTGACCCCCAGGAATTCAGCGCTTTTATTCTCTAAAGGCTTAAACTGCACGTCAAAGGATTGGCTGCTCTGTCCTGACAGGTTTCGCAAAACATCATGAATTAAGATCAAGGCGCGCTCTCGGGACACCTGATCAATATAAGAGCGCAGCTCCAAGGGACGGTAAGAAATCTCTAAGTCTTGCAGGGGACGCCCCAAATCCATCAGGTTAAGGCCAAACAGCTCACGGGCTGTGGCATTGGCCAAGACCAAAATCCCGTTGATGTTGATCACAATCTGAGCCATCGGCAAGGACTCAAAGGCCAATTCCCCGATTTGCCGATGGTCTTCTAGGATATTGCTGAGGTCTTCTTCAAGGGGACTTGTATCTAGTAGGCTGAAGTCCCGTCGATTTTGCGGTGTAACCCGACGAAAGATGCGATGCTGCAAATTAATGGGCGTGAATAAATTAGCGTGGGTCAGCAGCATTTCGGCTTTGCCCAAAAATAATACGCCTGTAGGATTTAGGGCAAAGTGTAGCCGCTTCAAAACCCTTCCCTGGGTTTCTGCATTGAAATACATGAGGGTATTGCGGCAAACCAGCAGGTCGAGGCGCGAAATGGGCGCATCCTGAAGCAGGTCGTGGCGGCCAAAGATGACGGCGCGGCGCAGATCTGGATCAAAGATAAGGCGATCGCCAACGGGCTCAAAAAACTGCGTTTGAAGGTCTGCTGGCACAGCCTCAAGGTCTTGGGCCCTATAGAGAGACTGACGCGCTTGGGACAGAGACTCTTCATCTATATCGGTGGCGTAGATTTTGACCCGCTGCCGTAACTGTTCTCGCCCCAGCAGTTTGGCCAGAATCATGGCCAGGGTATAGGCTTCTTCTCCAGAGGCGCACCCGGCACTCCAGATGCGGATGGGCGATCGCTCTGGCTTGGTTGCAAAGAGCTGGGGCAATACTTCGTTTTGCAGGTACTCCCAGGCGATCGTATCCCGAAAAAAGGCGGTGACGTTGATTAAGACCGTATTAAACAGGAGCACAAACTCATCGGGATGAACTTCCAGATAGTCCTGGTAGTCTCGGTAGGTTTCAATGCCATAGGACTGCATCTGCCGCAGCACCCGACGGGAAAGGCTGGCTCGCTTATAGCCCGTAAAGTCAAACCCCCGCGACTGCCGAAGGTACTCTAGCAAAGTCTCAAAAGATGGGTCTACTTCCTGCTCCATAGTCTCATTTCTACGTTATTTTGTATTGGTATTAAGGTTGAATTGGTCTCAAGTTGTATCGGCATTGAACCTTAACCTTAGTCTGACTGAAGCAGAGCTAGAACCTTAACAGACTTAACCGCCTAACCTTGAAAAACCAGCCTCATCAGCGCCGCCGCAATCTCCGACAAGGGTAGTACAAAGTCTACCGCTCCTGTCTCAACCGCAGAACCAGGCATCCCAAAGAAGTCTGAAGTTTCCTCATCTTGAGCAATTACCTTCCCGCCATTTTGATGAATTGCCTGAACCCCCACTGCACCATCGTTTCCGGTTCCGGTCAGGACAACGGCGATCGCGTGGTCTTGGTAGGCCACCGCCACGGACTCAAACAGCAGGTCTGCGGAAGGACGCAGGAAATGTACCCGTTCAGTTTGAGTTAAGGCCAGAGTCTTGTCGGGATTCACCAAAAGATGATAATTTGGCGGGGCAATATAGACGGTTCCTGCCTGAACTTGTTCCCCTGCCTCCGCCTGCTTAACCGACAGGGCTGTTTTGCGGCCGAGAATATCAGCCATGAAGGATCGGTGCGTTGGGTCAAGATGCTGCACAATGGCGATCGCGGCTGGAAAATTGTCAGGAAGCTGCCCCAGCACCTGACTCACGGCGGTCAGTCCTCCCGCAGAGGCGGCTAGAGCCACAATGTCAAAAGCTCCTGTAGCCAAAGCCTGGGGTGTCGCTTCCGATGCTGGAGATTTGGGTGCCGATTTCGGTATTGACCCTGATGCTAAATTCCGCTTTGGATTGTCCACTGCACCAACGACCTTGATAGGACTAATACCCTAGAGTTTCCCCTACCCCATCGCGGTTTAATGGGTTTAAGCCAGCCCCGAATAGGGCCCAACGCGACACAGCTATTGATTCAGAATTGAAGCTCTACTCAGTACATTAAACGATCTCAGTACGGTCAACGAGTGCCTAGAGAGTGAATGTTCACGTGGCTCATTAATATTTTTTGAAAGCACCCTTCACAAGTACTTTTACAAGCACCCATCCACACAACGCTGGACTAGACCTGGGTAGACTCACAGCGATCGCAAACACCATGCACTGTCACCTCATAGGTTTCAGGGTGGAGATTGGTGGGAAGCTTGGACAGATTTAAGGCCGGAAATGCAGACCAGGCAACATCCGTAATGTCGCCACAGCACCGGCAGCGAAAGTGATGATGCGGCTCAACATTCGCGTCGTAGCGTAAAACCCCTTCATCCAGCAGCACCTCCCGGACTAGGCCAGCCTCCCGTAGCGACTGAAGTGAACTGTAGACCGTCGCCTGGGAAGAAATGGGAAAAGACTGGTTGAGATCCCGCAAAAGCTGCTCAACGGTTGGGTGATCGGTGCGTCCCAGTAGGTTCGCGTAGACCGCACAACGCTGGGGCGTAACCCGCAGCCCTTTTTCTTTTAAGGTTTGCACAACAAGGTTGATGGGGAGTGCAGACATGGTGGTTTGGCCGACAGACGAAGGAGCTCAATGTCACTATAATAATTGATAGATCAGAACTTCAGCCAGAAATGAGTTGATAGCTTAACGAAGTAACTTAAACTATTGACTTATTCCTAAATAAGAATTATTCTGACTTAAGTCGTGCACAAGAGAAACACCATGGCAGTTATTGAAAAAGTCCCTCATGTCATCTTCAAGACCCGCGTCCGGGATGAGTCCGTTGGCGGCCCTAACCCCTTTCGCTGGCAGGATGTAACCACCGACGAAATTTTTGCTGGCAAAAAAATTGTGCTGTTTTCTTTGCCCGGTGCCTTCACGCCCACCTGCTCTTCGACCCACCTGCCTCGCTATGAAGAGCTGTATGACGAAATTAAAGCGCTGGGTGTTGATGAAATTTACTGTATCTCTGTCAACGATGCGTTTGTGATGTTCCAGTGGGGCAAGAACCTAGGTGCAGACAAGGTCAAGCTTCTGCCAGACGGGAATGCTGAGTTTACCCGCAAGATGGGTATGCTCGTAGACAAATCAAACCTGGGCTTTGGGCTGCGCTCTTGGCGTTACTCTATGGTCGTCAACGACGGCACCATTGAAAAAGTCTTTGCAGAGCCTGGTTATTCTGACAACTGTCCTACCGATCCCTTTGAAGTATCTGATGCAGATACCATGCTGGCTTACCTCAAAGGCGCCCACTAGGTTGAGCTTGGTTTAAGCTGTCCGTAATACCCGAAAGTCTCATGGAGCTAAACAGAGGTTTGGCTCCATGCAGTTATTGAGCAAAAGGTGGGATATGAGTTACGACTTCGATTTATTTGTCATTGGTGCTGGCTCTGGCGGCATTGCCTCAGCTCGGCGCGCCGCAAGCTATGGTGCCAAGGTTGGCATCGTAGAATCGGGGCGGTTAGGGGGCACCTGCGTCAATCGCGGCTGTGTGCCTAAAAAGCTGATGGTCTATGCCTCCCACTTTCCCGCTCAGTTTGAAGAAGCCCAGGGGTATGGCTGGAGTCCAGTCGAAAGCACCCTCGATTGGCCTCACATGATTACG
>JAKRSB010000140.1 GCA_022402525.1 Thermosynechococcaceae cyanobacterium MS004 | reverse complement strand
ATCTACTTAGTATCGTTTTTTCCAGAGAAAATATTCAGACCGAAATCAGAAGAAAAAAAGAAAGTTCTATTTATAAAGAACGATTGCCAGTTTGGTTTAGCCATGAAACGAGAGCTGTGATTAACATTGTGGTTCCTGCTGCCAGAAATAGACCTGTCAAACTCATATCGAGCAGCACTCCTGAAATTGCTTGAGAAAAGGGATCAAGAGCTACGGCGGCAAACATCACTAGACTCATCATTCGCCCTTGCATTGCGATCGCTGTTTCTTGTTGCAGCCAGGTGAGAGCCAGTACACCGACAATTCCACCTCCGACTCCCATTGAGAGGATAATGGCGGCAGCAGTCCAGGGATGAAAGACAAATCCAAGGGCGATCAGTTCTATGCCCAAAGCACTTGCCAGTAAAACCAGAGGCGTTTGAAGCTGTTTAATGGCACTCATTCGGCTAGCAGTCCACACGCCTGCTAACGCCCCAATCCCGTAAGCGGATTGCAGGTATCCAAAAGTGGTGGCATCTCCACCCAACCGACTGGTCACTAACTCGGCAACGCCAACGACGATCGGCCCCAGAATGGCGAAATTAATCATTGCGATCAACAGCAAACTGATCCGGATGCCGGGATGGTGGTTGGCATAGCGCAACCCTTCCCAAATGTCTTTGGTGAGGGCATGGGGTTCTAAAGGAGACGTGACTTTGAATTGACGGGTTCGTACCATGTAGATGCAGCCTGCACCAGTCGCAAATAAAGAGGTATTCAAGGCAAAGGCAGTGGTTAAACCAAACAGACCGATCGCGATACCGGCAAGGGCAGGGCCTAACACATTGCTGATCTGCTCGCTCCCCTGCATCCAGGCATTCGCCTGAACTAAGTGAGGTTTGCGGATAATCCGGGGCAGTAATGCTAGCGTTGCTGGATATAAAAAGGCTTCTGAGATGCCGAATAGCCCTGAAATCAAGATCAGCCCATACAAGTTGAACGTGTTGGTCAGTAAAAGTAGGGTCAAGGAACCCGTGAGCAATGTGTTAGTGGCTGTTGCGATCGCGGCGATAGTGTTGGGTGGAAAGCGATCGCTGATCGCACCCCCAACGAGCATCAAGATGCCACGGGGAATTGCGGCTGCCATTAAGATAGTACCCAGAGCAATTCCTGACCCCGTTTTTTGTAAAACCATCCAGGTCAGAGTGACAAACCAGAATTGAGTCGCACAATAAATCAAGGTTTGCCCGACCCAGAGCCAGCAAAAATTGGTTTGCTTAAGAGAAGAATTAAACATAATGATGAGTTGCCTAATAAGGCGTTTGCTTAGCTGAGATTGGCTCAATCAGCTCTGTCCAGGAAGAGTTTGCAGGTTTGCAGCAAACTCATACTCCTCCTGGCAATTACTAGTGTTGCGTCAAGCAAATTCATCAATTTTCAATTGACAGACTACTAGCGCTGAATCGGTTGAATGTTTAACTCTGCCTGCCATTGAGTTAAAGGTTTCTCCCACCCTTCTTCCCACTTCTGGGCAAAAAGGGGCTTAGCCGCGTTACCCATTTGAAATCCCTGGGTGATTGCCGCCAGCAACTGGGGCAACATTTCTGGCTCTTTCAACGTGGTGGAGATTAAACTATTCGCAACCAACATCGTTGCCAGCGGATAGGGAAACTGGGGCAAATGGAATGCCTGTAAGCCAATTTCATCGACTAGGGATGTGCCAAATCCGGTGATGACATGCCAGAGATCATGGGTCTGGCTCAGCCGTAGCTCAACGTATTCGGCATCCGAGCTGGCGGTCAAGCCAGCATGGAGATTAGGATCAAATCCCGTTTTCTTCATTTTGGCGGCGTAGATGTACCCCAGAGAATCGGGGGGCAGGGTTAGTAAAGCATCCAGGTCATGGGCAGAGGGAATGTAGCGATCACGGATCAGGGCAGAACAAGCTGGATCTTGATGGAGATGTTGAGCTAACCGCTTGTAGGCGGGAGTTCCTAACAATCCGTAAGTCAACTCACCAACCGTTTCCAGGCTATTGTCGCCAAACAGCATTGAGGTGAATGATTTAACAAGCAGCAGCTTTGACAGAACTGATTGCAAGCCCTTGAGAATTGGATTTTGTCTCTGTTTTTGGACAGGAGCACTGGCAGAAGCATTGGGCGTAAGCGAATTGAGCAGTTGCATAGAAAATCACTCCAAAAAGGCTTTAACGTTGAAAAATCGACAAATTGAAACACCAAAGACACTCACGGACTGCTACCAGAGCAATTCATTGAGCAACCCATAGACACTGACAAAATCAATCCGGGCGATCGCGTTCAAATAGCGAACCTGCTCATGAATCCGTTCCACTTCGGATGCAAATAGCAATTTGAGTGGAGCGATCATCAACACAAACCAGGGGAAACATTGGTAGCGCACAAACCGAAACCCAAGATGGACATCTTTCAGCAGACAGCAGGCACGCATACTGGCAGAGTCAGCTTTTGGAAGCAGCAAATTCTGGGACATAACAGGACTCTCTGAAGAAAACCGAGTTAATATATGAGGGTCACTCATGTTTTTACAATACGAGCACCGCTCATGTTTTGTCAAGAAAAAACATGAGCGGTGCTCATTTATTTTTGAAGGTCAGGAAGAACGCGATGTCTGAAAACCCATCACCCAGAGGTGGAATGCGCCGCAAACCACGACAGGCTCGCAGTCAAGAGCGGGTCAATCGAATTCTGGATGTGGCAGAAGATCTGTTTGCCAGCCAGGGTTACGCCACAACGACGACCAACGCGATCGCAACTCAGGCCGAAGTTCCCATCGGGTCGCTCTACCAGTTCTTTCCTGACAAAGCCGCGATTCTGCAAGCCCTGGCACTCAGTTATGCAGAAAAGCTCCATCAAGAGTTAGCCGTCGTTGATGAAGCTGAATTAGCTGCACTGTCTTTGGCAGACTATGTAAATCAGTTGATTGATACCACCGATCGCTTCTTTTCCAAAAACCCCGCCTACCACGCGATTTTTATGGAGGTGCAGGGAACGATACGCGAATTGACAGAAATCGATGAGGCAACCGATGCTCAGTTGATTCAGGATTTAGCCACTTCCTTAGCCAGACGCGATGCCAGCTTGGAGCTAGCCGATTATGAAGCAATCGCCTTTGTGCTGGTCAAAGCGATCGGGACATTATTATGGCTATCTCTAAGCCAAGAGCAAACGTTCCGGCAGCGACTGATAGAAGAAACGAAACGATTCACATTAAAGTACTTGCAAAGCTACTTCCCATCCCATTCAAAGCCAGATAACTACTCAAATGCAGCGGACGGTTGAAAATTCAAAAAACTCCAGGTGCAGGGTTCATAATATCCTGCCGTCGCTGATTTAAACCGTTCCAAACCATGCCAAACCGCCTATCCAGAGAGAGAACGAAGACTACGGCCTCTCCATTCAAAACATGCTCGCCCAGCGCGGGATTGAGACACAGCGGTTTCAAATTGATGTGAATGGCCAACGGGCCTTCAAGATGGAGAATGCTCTCGTCACCGAAAATAACCTGGATGCCAAAGCGGTTGAGGCAATAAAGACTGCCCTCAACGATCCAGACAATCTCAAAGGTGAAGTTCGCATTACTCAGGGAAGCAAGGTCTTATTGCATGTCAAGGATGGCCAGGTCATTAATGACCCACTTGGTTTAACGAAGCCCTCAGCCAAAGTAGAGGTCAATTCTCCATCCCAAATGCTCTATGCAGAGGCATCAAAGGATGTTCCAGGCTCCGGCCTTGAGAGAACGCAGGCGATCGCTGCCAACGCCTTTGCCTCCGGTGCGAGCCGAGAACAGGTGATGAATATGATCACCAGCCATGATCCTGAATTCGCCAACCAGGTCAGGGAATGTGGCTCAGACAAAGCAGCAACAATGGTGATCGGTGCAGCCGTTAATGCCGCTGAAACCCAGGTTGCTGTCTCTATTAACAAGGGGTCAGCAGCCTACGCAAGCAAAAGAGCCAGCAATGCAGTGCCAATTTTCCGCAATCAGCAATTTTTAGGCAGCTCGACAGCTCGACTTTATCCATTACGCTAACCCTCTGAGAGCAGTCGTTTCAACGCTTCAGGTCACTATCACGGACTTTTTGAATGTCGGTCACTGTAGCGAATATTGCTAAACTTCCCATGAGTGGAGTGTAATACCAGTCGTCCCATTAATCGACTCTAGGGCAAATGGGTAAAGTCGAGATCAGATAAGTCGCTGTATCGGCTGAAATTTGTGAAGTTGGCCCTCCCGCACACCAAGAATATTGTCCACACCACGAATATTGTCGTGAACAACGTCAGCAGGAAGCTTCGTTGGGGTTTGTAAAACGGCCTGCTGGATACAGCGGAATCGTTACAATATTTTTTAGGCTAGCCATTAGTGCAGCTTGATGTGTTTATCTATGCACTCTAGCAGTGGATGGCTTTTTTGCATCCGTCATCAAAACTGTCCGGAGTTT
>JAKRSB010000015.1 GCA_022402525.1 Thermosynechococcaceae cyanobacterium MS004 | reverse complement strand
GTACTGCTGATAGCGAGATATGCCAGCACGGTGTCTTCACCCGCTGGTTCAATCGCCGCACTTCTCCGAACTCTTGCGCCAGCGATCGCGCGGTGTCTCCTGTCATGTTGCCGCCGATGAGCTGGGCACCTTTATCTGGGTTCAGGTTGTAGTTCAAGCACCCGCGAAATCCTCGACCTTTGACGCTATTCCCAATCATCCCGGCCACACCTCCCGGCGCAGTTTTTCTAGCTCCTGTTTAGCTGCGGTGACGACGCTCAAAATCTGGTCAGACTCCACCAGTTCCCCACCGTTTAGATGACGAGCAATCTGATTTAGGTTGGCTCCAACGCGGCCTAGCTCCATCCATTTTTCTCGGTTGATTTCTGGCGCTTGCTGGCGCTGAATTCGTTGCGCTTGACCTGGGCGATTCAGCACGGCCTCTCGGCAATATTTTGCAAGCGGCTCACGGCCAGCTTTTGCCTTGAGCTGCTCCATCTCGGCATCGCTCAAGCTCAGCTTGACGACATGGCTTCTCAACTCATCTTCTGGCTTTTTCGGTTGCGCCATCCGGTAGCTCCACGGCGATCGCTCTTTGGGGGTCAAGGGGGCTTCCCCCTTGCAAGCGGAAACAACAACACCTACAAGGTGGGGTGGGGAACTCAACAGAGTTACTTTGTTTCCTGCTTGCTCCTAGCCTAAAACATGCGGGAAAATCTGGCCTGAGTGGGGGCGATAGATGCAGCAATGACGCAGGAAATCCATAATGTTTGGTCACACAGGAGTAAGACAATCACAGTGCCTCCCACTCTTCTCGACCGATGCCTGCCTGCTTCAATATTTTCAGTAGCAAC
This sequence comes from Thermosynechococcaceae cyanobacterium MS004, assembly GCA_022402525.1. Lineage (GTDB taxonomy): Bacteria > Cyanobacteriota > Cyanobacteriia > Thermosynechococcales > Thermosynechococcaceae > JAAURS01. Next base: position 2,546 of record JAKRSB010000015.1, on the reverse strand, counting down.
GGCTTACTGATATCGCTTTTATGAGGATTCGGGATAGTTAGGGTCAATCCGTCTTTCTTCATATATTGGTGTTTGCCACCAGACGATGGGCCAACCCAGCCCAATTCGTTGAGATACCGGATCAGGTCTTTCCGCTTAATCGGCCCGATAGGCGCCATATCAATTTCCCTTTGCTTTCTCCAAAGAGACTAGCCTGATACACACAGACTTATGCCGCTTCTTTGATAACCAGCTCCAGTCCATCTACGATTGGCAAAGGTAAATGATCCGACACTCGCACCAAAATCCAATCCTCTAAAACCGATTGCAGTTCGTCTCTACAAACCTCTAAGGCAGATTCGTTAGCCCATACTCCCTGAAAACCAGGAATCTCACCATAATAGGTGCCATCCTCTAGCAGTTCATACAGCGCCTGTCTCATCGCTGCTTGCACGTATGCAATTAACATAATGAACCCCTGTCACTCTCATCACAAGATAACCCCATGACTGTCCTTTTCATCAGCCAGCGTAATGAGGATGAAATCTAGAAACGACTCATTCAGTCCTCTCTCTGAGAGCGATTCAGAAAGATTGTCTTCTTATAGATGCTGCTCTCCTCTAGGTAACGGATAAAAACTCTGAGACAGCTTGAGGAAAATTCTTTATCCGCTTGGTAGCATTCAGGACTTCAATCGCCACGATATGACCGTCAACGTCGTAGTCAACAATCACTCCTGGCTCAACCTGGTCGCTTTCCTCTACAGGCTCCTCAGACCAACGGATAGACAGTGCATCCACTTCGAAGTCATAGCTAGCTTTCATTCTGTCCTCCAGTATTTCTCAATCTTACTCGTTACATAGATGGTCACGACCACAGCAGGCTCAACGCTGGCGTTCACATAGCCCCTAAGTAATTGGACTTTACCAGAGCGATCAAATTGAGACTGGTAGACCTGTACTACATCTTCTTCATAAATTTGCTGAGGCTGATTCAGGACGAATTCTAGAAGAAAGAAGGGAATACCACGATCCGCTAGTTGCTTCTGAGCATAGCTCGAAAGTTTGAAATCCATTTTTCATCCAGACGCTTCGGTCATCATGCACCAATGCCTATACAAGTCCAAAAAAATCCTCTCAAGATGCGTTACACCTATCACCACTGCGCGGCTGCAATATGACTTTGATAAGCAAACTTAGTTGAATCAGAATGAATTTAGCTTCAATACTTGATGAGAAGCCATTAGCTTTCTCAATATACAGATTGCACTTAAAGAGCGCTCTGCCGAGGGCATCTTTTCCAGCCCCTTTACTAGGGGGTGGGCGTGTTAGTAGCGAACGCTAAAGGGGCTGGAAAAGGATGCAGATTCAAGTCACTCCGCTACGCTTCGTTAAAGGCGGACTACTCTCCGTCACTCCCCTTGCCAAATTCTGCAACGTGGTGCCTGTCATGATTCTCAGAGAAGCATTGTACTTCTAAATATGCACTTGGGGGTGGAACTGGAGTTTCTGGAGCTTGCTTAGGAGACGTATCAGCTTTAGATCCATCAGTTGACGAAGAACTCGTTTCTTGCTTTTCAGAATTATTTGGAGACATACAATGGAATCTGATAACAACTCCCAGATTATATACGAATACACAAAATATCAAATCGAAAAGATTAGCGAGAGTATTGACCTCATAACAGATAAATTGACTAAAATACTTGCATTTAGCGGAGTCTTTTTAAAGTTTGCTTCAGATATAAAACCAGAGGGATTATTTTTTATTGTAAAGATATTAACTATATTTACCTTGATTTTGACTATAGGGCACTGCGCGGCTGGTCTGTGGTCTAGAGGAACCAAAGAAGTCGATCTAAAACCTGAATATCTCTTAAACGATCAATACGGGCTAAGTGAAGAAAGAATTCGAGTATTAATTGTCAAAAGCTGGTTTATAAAAATACAAGCCCTAAAGGGAATAAGAGAAGACCGTAATAAAATGCTAAGCGGTGCAATTGGGTTTCTTACTATCTCTGGATTAGTTTATGGACTAAGTGAAATCATTAACTCAATAGATTATATTTCCCATAAATGCTTCTAGCTACAAAAAAAGGGCTAGTAGCCACTGTTTGGGATGAATTGTGACAACCCGCCTCTCAACAGGGATCCAAAACCATCCTAAGAACCTTAGATAAGACTCTGTTGAGTGAACTGGTCATTCCACTCAACCTATTGAGTTCAAACTTACTTTGGAAAACAATCGCCTCACCCTTAAGACAGCCCCAAAAATGCCCCTGCGCCAGACCGACCACTGATCGACCGTAGAGTGACCATAGATCGACCAACCGCATACCAAAAGGAACCACAGATCGACCACGGGTAGACCATCAGTAACCAATTTTTGACGCAAAAAATAGCCCTATCCCTCAAACCCATATCCATCAAGGACTCTAGGCTAATTTCTGCACCAAGAAACAGCTCTAGGGAAAATGTACACAACCTGCCACTACTTGGCCGCGCGCAAATTTAATCCTTAAATCAAGGCAAATATGAGCAAATTTACTTTTATTGGCTTTTTATAGA
>JAKRSB010000139.1 GCA_022402525.1 Thermosynechococcaceae cyanobacterium MS004 | reverse complement strand
AGACGAATTCTCAAGGTCTTGTGGACATTATCGCTTAAAAAGCAACAGGTCTAATGGCAAAATTGCGCTAATCGACTTGATTACTGTCGGTTCGAGGATTTTAGGCAAAAGAAATTAATTAAATCTTGCCCTCAATTGAGCGTAACTCAACCCTTTGCGACTTCCATGAGGTTGACTCAGTTCCCGGTCAATCCATTTGACCATCTGCATTTGATGGAGCCATTCCACAATGACTGGAATATCATCAACCCGCTCAGCACTGATTTCGGCTCCGGGGTTACCACTGATTAGAGCGGGAGAGGGAAGGGAGCAATGAATCAACGATTGGCACCAGCAAGGGTTCCGCCGCCAGGTCGTATTCTGGTGCGGGAGTATGAGGCGCGGGGTTGGACTCAAAAGGATTTAGCAGAAATTACGGGGCGTCCGATTCAGACGATTAATGAGATTGTGCAGGCGAAGAAGCAAATCACGCCAGAGACGGCACTTGAACTGGCGGAGGCGTTTGGGACTTCGGCTGAGTTTTGGACGAATTTAGAGATCAACTATCGGCTGCATCAGACCAGAAAGGCAACGCAAAAACATGAGATTGGGCGCAAAAGTAAGCTATATAGTCTTGCGCCTATTTCGGAGCTGGTGAAGCGGGGTTGGCTACCTGTGACAGATTCGCTTGAGGAGTTAGAGAACCAAGTTTGCGATTTTTTTGGGATTGCTTCGATTGATGAGTCGCCAAAGCTCGCGATTAATTTTCGCTGTGCTCAAGAACGCAGTCCAGAGGCGATCGCTCAGTTGGCTTGGGCTAAGCAGGTGGAGCGGGTGGCAAGGCAGCAAACGGTAGGGGCTTTTGATCGAGGACGATTGGAGGCAGAGATTCCTAGTATTTTGGCTTGTGCTGAGCACTTGGAAGATGTGAGCAAGGTGCCTGAACTGCTGCGATCGTTGGGGGTCTATTTTGCGATCGTGCCGCATTTGAGTAAGACGTATTTGGATGGTGCAGCGTTTTATCTGGATGGGCATCCGGTAGTGGCGTTGACGCTACGGCATGACCGGATTGATTCGTTTTGGTTCACACTGATGCATGAGTTGGGGCATGTTGTAGCGGGACATCAAGGGAGCTATCTTGATGACTTAACCAATCTTGCACTTACGGATGAGGAAGCGGAGGCGAATCAACTGGCGGCTAATTGGTTGATTGATCCATTAGCGCTTGAAAGCTTTGTGATGAAGAATCAACCTCGTTTTTCTCGTAAGGCGATTGAAGGGTTTGCGCGGAGTAAAAAGAGGCATTATGGGATTATTTTGGGGCGTTTGCATAATGAACAGCAGGCTCCCTACGGAAGCTTGAGATCGTTGCTGGGTAAGGTGAGTCTATATTTGATGGGTGAGTCATTGTGAATTACTCAATCGAATTCAAACCACGAGCTATCAAGGATTTGAAAAAGCTTTCAGTACAAGATAGAGAGCGTATCATTGCTAACATTGAGAGATTGCAGGACAATTTGGCAGGAGATGTGAAAAAGCTGACAAACTTTACGCCAGAATACCGATTGCGAGTTGGAGATTACCGTGTTTTGTTTGAAGTGGATCGAACACGGATTGTGGTTTACCGAGTCAAGCATCGTCGAGATGCTTATAAATGACTAATGAGGCGAAATGAAATGACGCAATTACACCCTCAGTTCCTGACAAAGAATGAAAAACCTGAGTTTGTGGTGTTACCCTATGAGGAATTTGTCAATCTGCAAGAGCGATTGGAGGATCTCGAAGATTTGCTAGATCTGCGGAATGCAAAGGAATTAGAAGAACATGAGCCTTCTTTATCATTGGCAGAAGCTAAGCAAGAGTTAGGAGTTAATACCTAAGATTTTCATGCGTAATCAGTTTTCAGGGTATTAGAAACCTAGTAGAGAAGCATTCGAGAAACTTTGGGGAAATTGTATTTTCTCTTTTGATACAAACATTTTACTTAATGTTTATCGATATAGCCCTGAATCGAGAGAGCGGCTTTTTGAAACTTGGCGAAAACTCAATGAACGTATATGGCTTCCCAATCAATTTGCTCTTGAATATCTCCAAGAAAGCGCCAATTCAAATCTGAAGTGCAACAGGTGCTGATGGTTGTGAACAAAATAGCGATCTTGAGATTTTTCCAAAATTTGAACGAGGACAGTGGGTTTCAGCCTCCATTTTGGAGTTTCATCCTGCTTGTCATTAGAATCAGAAAAGTTTTCTGCACCACTAAGGCCTTTTGGGTTGAAGGCGATCACCCTTCCATAATTGCGACTGAGTAAATGCGATCGCCAGTTATGACAAAACGCTCCTCATTAAACCCGACAAAGAGGAAGCCTGCTATAACAAAGCCTGTTCCTATGCGCGGCAAAATGACCTTGAAGCCGCGATAGCCCACTTAAGTCGTGCCATTGAGCTAAATACAGAGCAGAACAGAGCAATGGCTAAAATAGATTCAGATTTCGACTCGATTCGAGAACATGAAGCCTTTCAGGGGCTAATCGCTGGATAAATCCCGTTGCGCTTCATGTCGCGTACCGTCAGGAAAAAGCCTAAAGCCCTCAACCCTAAAGCAGTGCAGCCGATCGCTCCGCTAGCTCAGACCGCTCCCCTTGGCAAAGGGTAATATGTGCCGCCAGAGTTTCCTGCTTAAAGCGCTCCACCACATAGGTCAACCCGTTGCTCGCCGCATCCACATAGGGGTTATCAATTTGGTCAGGGTCGCCCGTCAGCACAATCTTGGTGCCCTCCCCTGCACGGGTCAGAATGGTTTTGACCTCGTGGGGCGTGAGATTTTGGGCTTCATCCACGATCAAAAACTGCTTGGGAATCGTGCGCCCTCGAATGTAGGTGAGCGGCTCAATTTGCAGCAGCCCCCGCTCCATTAGCTCGTCATGGCCGTGCCGCCAGTGGGCAGGTTGATTTGCCGGGGCGTTGGCCTGTCCGCCAAAAATGAGGTCAAAGTTATCGTAGAGCGGCTGCATCCAGGGGGTGAGCTTATCTTTAATGTCTCCGGGCAGGTAGCCAATATCTTTCCCCATCGGCACCACCGGACGGGCAATCAGCAGACGGCTATAGATCCGCTCGTCCGCCACCTTTTGCAGCCCCGCCGCGATCGCCAAAAGGGTTTTGCCCGTCCCCGCCTTACCCACCAGCGTCACCAGCGAAATATTGTCGCGCAGCAGCAGATCTAGGGCAAACTGCTGTTCGCGGTTGCGTGCCTGGATGCGCGATACACCCTGATGGGGCAGCTTATTCAGCGGAATCACCTTACCGCTACTCCCGTGGGCGATCGCTAAAGCCGTATGGGATGGATTCAGGCGATCGATCAGCGTCAGCGCCTGGTTGGGGTACAGCGCACCTTCAAGGGTGACATCCCCCTGCTTAAAAAGCTGATTGATTTCTTCAGCGCTGACGTAGACCTCTGCAACTCCGGTATAGAGATCGTCAATATCAACCTTGTCAGTTTCGTAGTCCTGAGCGGCAATGCCCAATACATCCGCCTTGATCCGCAGGTTGGTGTCCTTACTCACCATCACCACATCCAGATTTGACTGACGCTTGAACTCTAGCGCCACGGCCAAAATTGCGTTGTCATTCTGGTCGCCCTCTAGCTCAATGGGCAGCGCTTTGAGGGTTTCTTGATGGCATAGCGCCACCTTGAGGGTTCCGCCATTTTTTAGGGTAATGCCGTCAATGAGGTGTCCCTGCTGCCGTAGCTCATCCAGCGATCGCGATACCTGTCTTGCATTGCGTCCCGTCGTTTCCGAGAGCTTCTTGAAGCGGTCTAGCTCTTCGATGATGGTGATGGGCAGCACTACGTCATTGTCCTGAAACCGAAACAGCGAAGCGGGGTCGTGGAGCAGCACATTGGTATCTAGGACAAAGATTTTGCGCATAGGGCAGTTTTTTATGATTAAGCGTAGGGTTATTAGACACTAAGTCGTCGCATTTCTTCAGTCTTTGCCATAGTAGTCTCTGCCATAGTCTAACAGAAGATAGCATGGATGCCGTGTTATCATGTCAGTATGATTCAATCCTTTTCTAGTGATGGAACCAAAGATATTTTTAACGGCATTAGCTCCAAAAATGCTCGTAAGACTTGTCCTCAGTCTCTTTGGAAAGTGGCGTTCCGTAAACTAGACCTACTCGATTCAGTTGTGTCAATTGACGAACTAAAGATCCCTCCTGGCAACCACCTTGAAGCACTCAAAGATGATCGCAAAGGGCAGTACAGCATTCGCATTAATGATCAATACCGTATCTGCTTTAAGTGGAAACCTGCTGGCCCAGATGAAGTCGAAATTGTAGATTATCACTAAAAAACGATGGTTCTTATCCCCACTCATAGACCCCCCACTCATCCTGGCGAAATGCTCTTAGAGGAATTCCTCAACCCAATGGCGCTATCACAACGTGACTTAGCCCAGGCGATCGCCGTTCCCTATCAGCGAATCAATGAAATCGTCAACGGTCGTCGAGGTATTACACCGAGCACAGCGCTACGTCTGGCGCAGTTTTTTGGAATGTCGCCCGACTTCTGGATGAATCTACAGCAGCGATGGGATTTATACCATGCACAACAGGATGAATCTGAGTCACTACGGAGAATCAAGCCTTTTGCCTCGGTAATCTAATCTACTTAGACTTTGGACAAAATCAAAAACCCCGCTACTGATGGGGAACCATTTTGGCAAGCCGTTTTGCGATCGCCCTTTTCTACTGCACCCACCATCCAAGATCCTGCCGGAGGTTGATTTTTATTTTTGGAGATTCTGTCTCGGAGGGATTCTTGCTAGAATGCTTTCAGCTTCTATTCTGCGGCGTTGGTGACTGCCAACAAGTTTATTGATCTATGCTTGTTTTGTACGGGAGCCTAATTTGCTCGGCGGCAGTAGACCAGACTTAGATCTGGAAACTTTAAGTCGAAGCGTTGGACGCCCACCTGGTTTAGCCAGGTCACAAACTGAGGTAAAACGGCGCTGCGGGGAAGCTACCTTATTTCTGTAGGTCTGAAGGGTTCCATTTCAATTCCATTTCAAGATAAAATGGTCTTCAGATTCCTTTATAGATAGAGCCAACAATGGATATTTTGACCTTGGGCTGGGTTTCGGTATTGACGCTGTTCACCTACTCGATCGCAATGGTGGTTTGGGGTCGTCACGGCCTGTAAAGCGCTCCCATAGGGCGATTCCCCTAACGCGATCGCCAGTTCGGAGTCAGTTGAGCTGAAGAAACAGCACAAAACTCCCTGCCCACTAAAGTCCCAGCGTAACTCTCAGCGAAATTCCCACTAAAACTCCGTGGAATTGACTCCGTTAAGCCTACTTTCAGCCTCTGTTTTAGCCCTACTTTTAATTGTGACGGGCGGTATCGTTTACCTCACCCTGGCAGACTGGCGAGATCGGCGTCGCCTTGAAAACGAAAAACGCGAAGCGCGCCGTCGATAACCTATGGCTTCTATTCAAGAAACGCTCAAGCAGCGCTTTCAAACAGCGCTGGCTTCTGCATTTGGAGCATCCTATGCAGAGACTGACCCCATTCTAGGAGTCTCCAGTAATCCTAAATTTGGAGACTACCAGGCCAATGTGGCGCTCTCTCTCGCCAAGCCCCTCAAGCAGCCCCCGCGAGAAGTTGCCCAGGCGATCGCCAGTGCCCTAGTGGTAGATGACCTCTGTGAAACGCCCACCGTGGCGGGGCCAGGATTTGTCAACTTAACCCTGAAGCCTGCCTACCTCGCCCAGTGGTTGACTCAGGTGCAGAGCGATCCGCGCTTAGGCATTGCACCCACCGCGCACCCGCAGCGCGTCGTGGTGGATTTTTCCAGCCCCAATATTGCCAAAGAAATGCACGTGGGGCACCTGCGCTCCACCATCATCGGCGATGCGATCGCCCGCATTCTAGAGTTTCAGGGGCATGACGTCCTGCGGCTCAACCATGTAGGCGATTGGGGCACCCAGTTTGGGATGCTCATTACCTACCTGCGCGAAGCTTGCCCAGAGGCATTGACCACCTCAGACGCCGTGGACTTGGGCGATCTGGTGGTGTTTTATAAAAAAGCCAAGCAGCGTTTTGACGAAGATGAAGCCTTTAAGGAAACTGCGCGGCAGGCTGTCGTCAAGCTCCAGTCTGGGGATGCAGAAAGCCTGAAGGCTTGGGGCTTGCTCTGTGACCAGTCGCGGCGAGAGTTCCAGGTCATTTACGACTGGCTGGATATTGAGCTAACCGAGCGCGGCGAGTCCTTTTATAACCCCTATCTCGCGGACGTGCTGACGGGGCTCATTGAGGCGCAATTGCTGGTAGAAGACGCTGGGGCGCAGTGTGTCTTCCTAGAAGGCTATAGCAATAAAGCGGGCGACCCCATGCCCCTGATTGTCAAAAAGTCAGACGGTGCCTTCAACTACGCCACCACAGACCTTGCTGCCCTGCGCTATCGCATTGGCCAAGACAAGGCAGACCGCATTCTCTACGTCACGGATGCCGGACAAGCCACCCACTTTGCCCAGTTTTTTCAGGTGGCGCAGCGGGCAGGCTGGGTGCCGGACACCGTAACCCTAACCCATGTGCCCTTTGGACTGGTGCAGGGCGAAGACGGCAAAAAACTCAAAACCCGCTCCGGCGAAACCGTGCGGTTAAAAGACTTGCTGGATGAAGCGATCGCCCGAACCCGCAGCGACCTCCAGCAACGCCTTCAGACCGAAGACCGCACCGAAACCGAGGACTTTATTGAGCAGACCGCCCGCACCGTGGGTCTGGGTGCCGTCAAATATGCCGACCTCAGCCAAAACCGCACCAGCAGCTATATTTTTAGCTACGACAAAATGCTGGCGCTCCAGGGCAACACCGCGCCCTATCTGCTGTACGCCTATGTGCGGGTGCAGGGCATTAGCCGCAAAGGCAATATTGACTTCAGCGCGTTGGGCGATACGCCGCTAGTGCTGGAAGAAGAGACAGAGCTAACCCTGGTCAAGCATCTGCTCCAATTGGCGGACGTCGTTGAGCAGGTGAGTCAAGACTTACTGCCCAATCGGCTCTGTCAGTATCTCTTTGAGCTGAGCCAAAAGTTTAATCAGTTCTACGATCGCTGTCCGGTACTCCAGGCTGAGGAACCCCAGCGCACCACTCGCCTCGTGCTGAGCGAAACCACCGCGCGATCGCTGAAGCTAGGGCTGTCTCTGCTGGGCATCAAAACCCTGGAGCGGATGTAAAAACCCAGCCGCAGGTCGCGTGTGGGTCAAGACCTCAGTGAATTCTAGATTTCAGGGTTGGGCGTTTCAGAGTTGGGAAGAATGCGATGGCTGCAACACCAGAACCACAACAGACCAGCCAGACTAGCCTAACGCTGCCGGAGCTACTGGCCCCCGCTGGGGACTGGGACTGCGTGAAGGCTGCGGTTGAGACGGGAGCCGATGCGGTCTACTTTGGCCTAGAGCGCTTTAACGCTCGGATGCGATCGCAGAATTTTACGGAAGCCGACCTGCCGGAGCTGATGGCGTTTCTGCATCGGCGCGGGGTAAAGGGTTACGTGACGCTAAATACCCTCATTTTCCCTAGTGAGCTGGCAGATGCCGAGCAGTATTTACGCGCCATGATTCGCGCTGGCGTGGATGCGGTAATTGTGCAGGATGTGGGAATCTGCCGCCTGATTCGGCACTTATCGCCAGATTTTCCCATCCATGCCTCAACGCAGATGACCATCACCAGCGCGGCTGGGGTGCAGTTTGCCCAAAGTCTGGGCGCTCAGCTTGTGGTGCTGGCGCGGGAATGCTCTCTCAAGGATATTTCGCACATTCAGGCAAAGCTCGGCGAGAAAAATCTGTCCCTTCCCCTAGAGGTGTTTGTGCATGGGGCGCTTTGCGTGGCCTATTCCGGCCAGTGCCTCACAAGCGAATCCTTGGGTGGGCGCTCAGCCAATCGCGGCGAATGCGCCCAGGCTTGCCGGATGCCCTACGACTTGGTGGTGGATGGCCAGACTGTGGATTTAGGCGATCGCCAGTATTTACTCAGCCCCCAAGACCTATCGGGGCTGGCGGTGCTGCCGGAGCTGGTCAAGTCTGGGGTGAGCTGCCTCAAAATTGAAGGACGCCTCAAAACGCCAGAGTATGTGGCCTCCGTCACGCGGGTCTATCGGCAGGCACTCGATCAGCTAGGCTCACATCAGCTCACCCAAAATCATCCGGTTCACGATGCGCTCACTCCCTCCCAACAAGATCAGTATCAGCTCGAAATGGCCTTTTCCCGTGGACTCTATCCAGGATGGTTTGAGGGCATTGATAACCAAGCCCTCGTTCACGCTCGTTTTGGGAAAAAGCGCGGGGTATACCTAGGAGAAGTGCTTCAGGTCGATGCCCGTAAAGAAACCGTCAAACTACGCCTAGAAGCACCCCTGAAACCCGGCGATGGCGTAGTCTTTGACCATAGCCAGCCAGCCCAGGCAGAGGAAGGCGGTCGAGTCTACGCGGTGGATCGGGTTGGGCGGGAAACAGTGCTGACGTTCGGGCGCGATCGCCTGAATTTCCGCCGCATTCACGTTGGCGACAAGCTCTGGAAAACCAGTGACCCGGAACTAGAGCGCCAAATCCGCCAAAGCTTTGAGGGAGATACCCCTAAATTTCAGCAGCCCGTTCACATAGAAGTGCAGGGGGCAGAAGGGCTACCCTTAACCGCGATCGCCCATGATACCCAAGGCCATGTGGCGCAGGTTTCGTCCCAAATGCCCCTCGTGGCCGCCCACAGCAAACCCCTCACCCCAGAGCGTCTCCAAGAACAGCTTGGGCGGCTGGGCAATACCCCCTTTAAGCTAGGCAGCTTTACCAACGCCCTTGAAGGCGACGTGATGATTCCGGTCAGCGAACTCAATCGACTGCGGCGCACCCTCGTTGAAACCTTAGAAACTCTGCGCACGACCCCCCAACGCTGGGCTCTATCCCCCACCGCATCTTTCCGCGATCTTTTGCCTCAGGCTGAATCTTTAGTCGAACCGGAAGCTCAACCGGATCATGTCCAGCTCAATCATGCTCAGCCCAATCATCCGCAGCCCAATCATCCGCAACCCAAGCATCCGCAGCCCAATCATCCGCAACTCATTGTGCTAGTCCGTCGGCTCGATCAGCTTGAGGCCGCCCTAGATGCACAGGTCGAAACCCTCTACTGCGAATTTGAAGATCCGCGAGTCTACCGTGAAGCGGTACAGCGATTCCGGCGATCGCAGTCTTCTACTCAAAGCATCTGGGTTGCACCACCGCGCGTTACTAAACCTAGCGAACGGTGGATTTTAGAGCAGGTGCGCCGCTGTGAGGCCGACGGCTACCTGGTGCGAAACTATGACCATCTTGATTTTTTTAAAGGCGATCGCTGTATTGGCGATTTTTCGCTCAATATTGCCAATCCCCTTGCGGCCAGTACCTTTAAGCAGCTTGGCCTAGAGCGCCTCACTGCCTCCTACGACCTCAATATCCAGCAGCTGAGCGACCTGCTCAAAAGCTGCCCGCCAAACTGGTTTGAAGTTACCCTTCATCAGCACATGCCGATGTTCCACATGGAGCACTGCGTGTTTTGTGCCTTTCTCTCCAAGGGCAAAGACTTCCGGGACTGCGGCAGACCCTGCGAAACCCACGAGGTGAAGCTCCGCGATCGCGCGGGTCAAGAGCACCCGCTCCAGGCCGATGCAGGCTGTCGCAACACCGTCTTTAACGGCACCGCCCAAACCGGAGCCGAATATATGCATCGCCTATTGAATTTGGGAGTACACACCTTCCGCCTTGAATTTTTGCAAGAAACCCCCGATCAGGTACAGCGCATTATCCAGCGCTACCGTCAGCTACTCACCGGAGACATCACCGGAACCCAGCTTTGGCGAGAACTCCAATTGCAGAGCCAGCTAGGCGTAACCCGTGGGCCTCTTGCCACAAGCCCCCTTGGCTCCAGCTCACGATAAAGGCCACGAAGACCCCGCTTAGAAACGTGAGGTCGATAATGCACTTGAGGCCCCTCACCAAAAACCCCTCACCCAAAGGCGAGGGGCTGAAGAAGCTTGATTTTTAATTGCCCCTCCTTCTCCCTAGGGAGAAGGAAGATGGGAGGATGAGGGGCGTTTTTTTGTCGAACTCACGTTGACTTAGGCATTACTTAGACATTGCTTAGGCATTGGTGTTGTTCAAGTGATAGTCCTTGAAAGATTGGTAGTTGCGATCGCGCTCATAAAGATGGCATTCATTCACAATCTCTTTGATGAGCGTCCAGTCAAAGCGTCGCTCCCGCACGTAATCACCCCAGTTCTCCTTCAGGCTTTGGTGCGCCATCCGCAGCCGATAGGAAGGAATTGCGGTTGAAATGTGGTGCGGCACATGGACACTAATATCGTGGCACAGCACCTCAACCCAGCGAGGGTAGTCACAGTGAACCGTTCCCACGAGCTGTGCTTCTACCGCATTCCATTCTGATGCTGGCTTGAAGGGAATTTCCATCGCGGTGTGATGCACCAGGGTAAAGGTGCTCATCCAGAAGTGATAGCCCAGCCAAGGCATGACCCAAAATTTAATAAATCCCCAAACCCCAGTGGTCAGAATGAGGGTAGGAAAAGCGATCAGCGCAAACCCCAGCACCACCAGCACCGAAAGCTTCACCTGCTGACGCTCTTTGCCTTCAAAAGTCGTCCAGTCAAAGTGCAGCTTTAGCCAATGGGCGATTGACCCAACCCACCAAAAATAGCTCCGCAGCGCCCGATACCCTACCTGAATGCCGGAATTGAGCTGACCGTATTCTTCAGGCTTACAGGGCTGCCAAGCATTGTCCACGTCTAGCTTATTGGTGTGGGTGTGGTGGTAGTTATGCAGAATGCGCCATGCATGAAAGGGATAGATCAGCGGCAGCAGAAAAATATGGCCCACCCAATCATTCACCCAGCGTCGCTTGGAAAAAGAACGATGGCCGCAGTCATGGGCAATGACAAAGAAGCCCGTCAGCGCCGTGCCCGCAAAGGCCCAGGCAAACGGCAGCAAATACCAAGGCGCGATCGCCAGAAAAACGTAGCTCAGCGCCACTGCGGCAACACTCAGCACCACGCGCCCCCAAGCCTGTACCGGATCTTGCTCAAAGCAAGCTTTGGGAAGGGATTGAATAATGTCGCGTATTTGAAACGTGCCGTCTTGGGAGGCAGTGGGAGAGGCAGAACGATTGGGTGCAGTCGCTGTCATGAGGTTGGAGTAAGAAGTAGGTGAATAAACGGATGGAGCTTAATTAAAGCAATGCGGGAAAGGGGCCAATGCGGGAAAGATGAAACGAAAATTTAAGTCAATCGCCCTGGCGGACTCTGGTCATGTTTCCCCAAACGACACACCAGGCCATCAGGACTAGAGGCCTAAGCCTAAAATCTTTCAGCAATGGGGCAAGGTCAAAGGGGGAAGTCAAATAGGCTAGTCACGTGGGGGGCTAAAGCGCAGCACTCAAGGATGGGTGAACTGGGTCTTTGGGGCGGATATTTATAAGATGCTCGTTTCTGCAAAACCTTATTGTTTATAACACATTCAGGCTGCGTGGCTGGGAGCAGGGGTAGGTCGGCGATCGCGCAATCAGATCGAGAATCCCTTGAAGGTCTTAGGATAGAGGTTGAACTCTTGCTCGCGTTACCGCTGTATCTTCACATGACTTCAGGCTCCACCGAATCAAGCTTCATGACGCCAAGTTCAATGTCGCCAAGCTCCAGCCGCCGCTACCACATCACCACTTTTGGTTGTCAGATGAATAAAGCTGACTCTGAGCGCATGGCGGGCGTTTTAGAAGAAATGGGCTACCAGTGGGCAGAGCGGCCGGATGATGCAAACGTGATTCTCTACAATACCTGCACTATTCGGGACAATGCGGAGCAGAAGGTCTACTCTTATCTCGGAAGGCAGGCCAAACGCAAGCATCACGAGCCAGACTTGACCCTGATTGTGGCGGGCTGTGTGGCGCAGCAGGAGGGAGAAGCGCTGCTCCACCGCGTACCGGAGCTGGATCTAGTGATGGGACCTCAGCACGCCAATCGGCTTCGGGAGCTATTGGAACAGGTGTTGGACGGCAATCAGGTGGTGGCCACAGATCCCATTCACATCGTTGAAGACATTACCAAGCCTCGGCGGGACAGCACCGTGACGGCCTGGGTGAACGTGATTTATGGCTGTAATGAACGCTGTACGTATTGCGTGGTGCCTAATGTGCGGGGTGTGGAGCAGTCCCGCACCCCAGAAGCCATTCGCGCTGACATAGAGGTTTTGGGGCAACAAGGGTTTAAGGAAGTGACCCTCTTGGGTCAAAACATTGACGCCTACGGCCGTGACTTACCTGGCGCAACGGCAGAGGGCCGCCATCAGCACACGCTGACGGATCTCCTATATTTTGTCCATGATGTTCCTGGGATTGAGCGCCTTCGGTTTGCAACCAGCCACCCGCGCTATTTTACGGAGCGCTTGATTCGTGCCTGCGCAGAACTGCCGAAGGTCTGTGAGCATTTTCATATCCCGTTCCAGTCAGGAGATAATGCGGTACTGAAGGCGATGGGCCGAGGCTATACCCAAGAGCGCTACCGCCGCATCATTGAGATGGTGCGCGCCTACATGCCGGATGCTTCTATCAGTGCGGATGCGATCGTAGGGTTCCCTGGCGAGACGGAGGCGCAGTTTGAGCAGACCCTTGAGCTGGTGGCAGACCTGGAGTTTGACCTAATCAATACTGCGGCCTATTCTCCTCGTCCCGGTACGCCTGCAGCGCTCTGGGAGAACCAGCTCAGCGATGAGGTGAAGCAAGACCGTCTCCAGCGGCTCAATCATTTGGTCGGTCAGATGGCCAGTGCGCGATCGCAGCGCTACCTGGGCCGCACGGAAGAAATTTTGGTCGAGGAAGTCAACCACAAGAACCCAACTCAGGTCATGGGCCGAACCAGGGGCAATCGCCTCACATTTTTTGCGGGAGAGATCGAAACGCTACGGGGTCAACTGGTGCCTGTGAAAATCACAGAAGTTCGTCCCTTTAGCCTGACCGGAGAACCGCTGGTGCTATGTCCCGCCTAACGATACTCACGATGAATTAAGGCTTGCCCAGGACAGGCCGACCAAAGACCTTCTGCGCTGACCAGACTGAAAATAAGCCACCCATCACCGTATTGCAGGCCAAAACCGCGATCGCAACCCAGTAAGTTGCCGTGTTGGCGTCCGCAAGATTGACCGCAAGGAGCAGGCTTATTGTAAACACAACCGTATAAATCACGTCAAAAAAGAGCGTGAAATGGGCTTTATCATCCACATTCAATAAAATTGAACCAATAAGCTTCAGCGAATTGGGGATAACAGACAGGCAAATTAAAATCAGGATCGGAATAGCTGGAATCCACTTGTTTCCAAAGACCCAAGGAACATAGAAAAAAGACAGAGAAGACTGCAGAATCACAATGCCAGAAACAAAAGACATAATCGTCTTTAAATTTTTGAAATACTCTGCTTTGAGCTGCTGAGGATCTTGCCGCAGTCCACAGAGGTGCGGAAATAGCGCCCATAAGAAGGTATTGACGACATTCATCGTAATGCCGGAGCCTGCGTTAAATGCAAAATAGTAAAGACCGAGCTTTTCAACGCTTAAAAATTTACCAATAATTAAGTAGTCTAAATTTCCACGCAGTTTATTTAAGAGCTGTACACCAATAATATTTTGGGTGTAGCCCGCAATTTCTTTCCATTTATCGAAGGTCACTTTTTTAGGGAAAGACCACGAACTTTCTCGGAAATTTACCACGAGCCATACCAGGGTTGATAGAGAGATTGAAGTGGCGATCGCCCAAATCCCCCAGCCCAGCATCACCAAGACAATAATCATCAGGTTTGAGGTTGTGGACTGAGCTGCATTAATAAATGCAACCTCTTTCATGCGGCCAGCCCGCTCTAGCAAAGATGCTTTCACCAGAAAAAATGGCACAATCAAGTAGGTTGTTGCGGCCAAACAAAGCGGCAAAAAAAGCTGCGGACTGCTATAAAGCTGAGATACCGGATAGGCAATGCCGCACTGGATCGAAAACGCCAGCAAACAGACAGCCCAGTTAATCCAGTAGGCTGTATTACAAATTTCCTGTAGGTCTTTTTCATCAGCCTGAATAATTTTGGCCGTCACGCCATGCCAGATAAAAACCTGAGAAAACTCCAGAAAAACATAGAGTATAGCCATTAAGCCGTACTCACTGGACTCTAGCGTGCGCGCCAGTACAAACGTAGTGCCAAACCTAAAAATTCGACTAACTAATTCAGAAGCCCCCAGCCAGCTTACATTTTGAATAACCTTACTACTGAGTGACTTTCTAAATTTGGTTAACACTATCGGTCTGGTATAGGTCTAGTGCAGGGCGATGGGGTCTGATGCAATGGGGTCTAGCACGCGGGAGTTAGGCGCTAGGGAGCTGGAGCCGTCAATCGTTTAAGTCGCCGTCGCAGTTCATGGGTGAGGGCAATGCCCTGGCGATAAATGTCTCCTCCTAGACACTGCGTCAGCAAAATTGACAGACTGAGTCGCCAAAATTCCGGCAGGCTCATAACCTGAGGATACTGGGCGATCGCCTGTCTCAAAAATCTCCAGCTCGCGGTGGGGGATGGAGACTGCCCCTTGAGGGGTCTCCAAGCCAGATACAGATTCACCAAGCCGTAGCACTTTCCTTTCTTATGCTGTAAAGCTGGGGGCGCATTGGCAAAGGCCTTTTCTAGCACAAGCAGATAGCTCTGCTCCATCCTTGTCCAGTCCATAGAGGCGCTTGAATCAAGCTGACGATAATAGATCAGAATTTCTTTAACCACCTTAAATTCTGTAAGCGGGGCAAGCCGCAGCCACAGGTCCCAATCTTCTACAAAGGATCGTAAATTGAGGTCAAATAGCCCGGACTGCTCTAGACAACTCCGCCGAAGCAGCGGGACACTACCGCCCCCAATCAAGTTTTGCTCTAGCAGCGATTCCCAGATACGCCCTTCTGCCGTCGGATTCAAAACCCGACCCGTACTGAGACCTTGGGCATCAATAAGCTCGCTCCAGGCATAGACCACTCCAACTTGGGGATGCTGATCCAGCAGAGCCACCTGCTTTTCCAGCTTGGTCGGGTGCCACAAGTCATCGGCATCCAAGAGCGCAATATAGTCCCCAGCAGATTGCCGGATGCCAGTATTTCTGGCCCCTGCAAGGCCCAAGTTTTCTTGACGGATCAGCCGAATTTTAGGATGGTCAAGCGCTTGCACCCAGTCTTCAAGGGTTCCAGCTTCGCTGTACTCTGTACTGCCGTCGTCAATAATCAGAACTTCATAGTCTTCATAGGTTTGCGCTAAAACTGAGCGTACCGTTTCCGGCAGATAGCGCATTGCGTTGTAGCAGGGAATAACGATGGAGACTTTAGGCATAGTATTTGGGGGCTAGCATTGAGAGACTAGCATTGAAGGCATCGTATCTATAAAATTAGCCAGCTCGACTGAGCGTTTGACCCCTGACTGGTTGGCTGACAAAAGCTGGAGGATAAAGGTTGGGATGCCGTGAAATGCGGGAATTGACAGGCCTTAAAGAGAGCCCGCATTCTTGAATCAGGCACTACTCATAAACCAGAATGCTAAAAAAACTCTCCCCTCTACATACAATGCCTTGTCTGACTGGCTGAGTCAATCAGAGGATTGAGCACACCTGAGTGAGCACACCTGAGTCGCCTAACCACCTGTACTGGCTCGTGATAGCGGTGATTCACACAGGCATCGTCAATCTCACCAAATGGTTCGCATTCAGTGGAGGTGGGAGGGTATTCAAAAGAAAATAGATGGGAGAATTCTCTTGGACTTTGAATAAATGTTGCCTGTAGTGCTTTTCACCCTTTAGTTTATGAGTTGCAACACCATCAGCAGCGTGTTTTTTAATTTTGTCCAAAGTCCAATTCTCTATCAAGCCTCCATTGTGGGAGAAGCGACTCAGTGCCTATTTTTGGAATCATGACTAACTTTTGGAAAGGATTTTTCGCCAGCCTAATTTCACCAGAGGTAATGCCCAGTGCCTTTAAGGTCGCTGTGGTTGTGGGTTCAGTGTTATTTGCCATTAACCACGGGAAAGCGTTGATGGCTGGGCAGATGAATGGCGATCGCTGGCTTTCAGTGGCGTTAACCTACGTGGTTCCTTATTTTGTCAATGCCCACGGACAGTACGTCGTCAAAAAAAGGCGCACCTAAGATTGAATGCGCCTTTGATATGGAAAAAGGGAATATCCCAGCTAAAGGGACTTTTGAATACTTTCTGAGTACAGTTTCTTTGGCTTGAGTCCCACAATGCGATCTATCAGTCGGTCATCCTTGAAAAGCACAACTGTGGGTACACTGCGAACCCCAAGCTCCACCGCCAACTCAGGATCTTCAGTCATGTCCACCTCAACCAAATGAAAGCTGCCCTGATGTTCGGTCGCAAGCTGCTCAATCATGGCTGGCTTAACCTCCCAAGAACCACTGTGTACCCGTAATCAGGTAGTAAGCCCCGGTCAAAATTAAGGCCAGACTGCCAAACCGAATCACCCCATCCGAATGCTGCAAGAGGCGCTTACTCTGTTTGGCTAACCCTGTAAATAAACTCGACAAAAAGATAATCATCGTATAGCCAAGGGCATAGAACACCATCGTCAGCGTCCCTAAAACAGGTGAACCCGTCCCCGCTGAAGCTGCCAATACGGCAAATAGCACTGGACTGGCACAGGGCGAACTGACTAAGGCAAAGGTTAACCCCACGCCATAGGGGCCTGCTTGCGGCAGGTTCACATTCATTTGCGGCAACGGAATTTGGATAGCCCCCATCAGCCATAGCCCCATGACCGCCATAATCAGCCCAACGGCGATGTTGATGTAGCCGCGAAACTCCACCATCACAAAACCAGCAAAAGAGGAAACCAAGCCAAACAGACTCAGAATTGTGACCGCACCCAACACAAATAAACCTGCTTTGACAAAAGCATCCCTGCGCGACTTGATGTTGAGGGTGCCAATATAGCTGAGGTTCACGGGCAACAGCGCCAGAATGCAGGGGGATACGCTTGCTAACAACCCCCCAATAAAGGACAGCGGCAACAACACAAACGGATTTGCCGTATCTTGACTGTCAAACCATTGCTGGTACTGGTTTTCGACGATCGAGATGGCTCGCTCAATCGGGTGGCTGATCAGCGGGCCAACGGTCAGCACTAAGATCAGGGCCAAAAGCCCTAAACCACCATAAACCAGCCATTTCCGCAGTGCCTTATTGGGCAAGGGATCGGGATGCTTCTGGGAGGAGCGAGAGATAGGGGTCATGGAGCTCTCCTTCATTTTCAATATGGAGTGTGACTGATCGACCCGCTAAGCTCCCGTCAAAGCAGTATCTAGGACTTTGGTGTAGTCCTCTTTGTTGGGATTATTTTTGAACATTGCCAAAACTTTGCCCGTAGCTGGGTCAACAATGGCAACGGTGCTGGTTTTACTTTTGGTGGTTTCTAAAAACTTTGCTAGACCTAGTTTGGCAGCGCTGGCTTCTGTTTCTTGGAGCGTGCCCTTATCCGTTACGTCCAGCACAACAAAATGAGCTTTGTCAGCGTAGTCTTGCTTGAGTTGAGACAACGTAGGCTTAATGTTTTTGCATCCTGCGCACCAAGTGGCAAACACATCCACCACCACGGGTTTACCCTGGAGTTCTTGAGATAGAGGGCCTCCTACAGTCTGTGCTTTAGCGGCACAAGGATTGGCTTTGGATGCACAAGGGTCTGACTTCGATGCACAGGGATTGGCTTTGGATGCACAAGGGTCTGACTTCGATGCACAGGGATTGGCTTTGGACGCACAAGGATCTGACTTCGATGCACAAGGATTATTTTTGGACGCGCAGGGGTTAGATTTAGCAGCACAGGGGTCTGACTTGGATGCGCAGGGATCTGCTTGGGCAACGGTACTGCTAGAAGAGCTGGTAGTTTTAGCGGAACAAGGGTTGGTACAGCCTACGGCTACGCCAAGGCTTAACACTGAAATTGCGGCAAGGGTACAAAAATACTTTACTTTCATGGAATGCTCCTCTGGGATGCTCCTCTGGGGTGGCGATCAAAATGGGTCAGGTTGGGCGATCGCCTATTTCTTTGCCAGCGCTGAGTCCAGAACCTTGGTGTAGGCAGACTTATTGGGGTTATTGCGATGCTGCGCCAAGATTTTGCCCGTTGCCGGATCAACAATGGTCAGAGATCCCGTTTGGGTTTTATGCGTGGCAAAAAACTGACTGAGACCCAGCTCTTTTGCCTTTGCTTCAGATTTTGCAGTTGTGGATCGATCCGAAACATCTAACACGACAAAGTGAACTTTTCCTGCATATTGCTGCTTAAGCTGAGAGAGCGTGGGGGCAATGTTTTTGCAGGCCGGACACCAGCTTGCATAAATATCAACCACAACGGGTTTCCCCTGTAGTTTTTTGGCAAGCGGCCCTCCTACTGTCTTGCCTTTGGCGGCCTTGCCCTTGGCGGCGCAAGGGTTTCCTTTAGATGCACAGGGGTTTGCCTTGGATGCACAGGGGTTTGCCTTGGATGCACAGGGGTTTGCCTTGGATGCACAGGGATTGGCTAAGGCTGGTTTGCTGATCGCCTCAGACAGCATGGTGCCAACGGCTTCAGGTTTAGCTCCGACTCCAACGCTCAAAAGTGAAATTGCCGCGAATATAGCCAAATATTGAACTTTCATGGATTCTTCCTTTCAAAAATAGAAACGACTGCTCAAGGCAATGGAGTTATTTCCAGCAATACGGCAAACCGTTTGCCATACTGACCATGAAAGTTTAAGAAAATGAGTCTCAGATGAAGAACCTATAGAGATTTGATGAAGTTCTGGAGCATTGCCGTTCAAGTCTCACTGCAGAGTGAGGGTCGGTCTTTAGCCCTTGCGCCTTGTACTACAGGGGTGAGTATGGTGACTTCAGCAAAAATTCATCTGTGCTTTAGGCTTTCATCACTCCTGGCAGCGAACCGTCGCTTACGCTAAGAGATGGCGAATTCAACGACCAGGAATGTTGGAGTTGCTGACGTGCAGGAGTATCAAACATGACGAACCAAGACCTTTGGGTGGGCAAAGATGGGCAATGTGCGACTTGGGCGCTCAGCCATCAAGAAGTGGCGCTGACCCAGCCCTACCGCCTGTATCGTTTTTTGACCGACCTCGAAGATATTCTTGCGCAGGAAGCAGATGACCAGCGCCGATTAACGTTGATTTGTCCCTTGGTGCGCCGTTTACTCAATAGCTCGACCTGGCTCTTGGACAATTATTTACCCCCCGATCCTGATACGGGCTGGTCGGTACTCATGCTCTACGATGAGCCCGATTACCCCATTACGGTACAAACCGTGGTCTGGACACCAGGAACTGTTTCTCCGATTCATAATCACGCGACATGGGGGGTTGTGGCGCTCCTGAGCGGCCAGGAAAAAAATACCTTTTGGCAACGCTCTGCGACGACGGATACATCTGATCACATTGAGACTGATCGCATTGAACAGGTAGGCGATCGCATTCTTTCTCCTGGCGATATCCTGTGCCTCATGCCGGATGCCATCCATCACATTGAAGCACTCTCTGATGAGCCAACTATTAGCTTTAACCTCTACGGCGAAACTAACTACAGCCAACGGTTTCAGTTTGATCCAGTACAGGGCACCGCCCATATTTTTTAGATCCAGTCTATGCGTCGTATCCTTCCAAAACTGTCCACAACCTCTCTCCAGTTCCGACTAACGCTGGAGGTGGTTGCCCTATCGGTGGTAGGGCTATGCAGCCTTGCCCTGTGGTCGGGCTGGCGGATGGAGAACATTTTAATTTCAGCCCATAAGCAAAACCTAGAGTTTATTGCGGCACGCTTTCCTGAGTATCTAGAGCTATATAGCGAAATGGGGGAAGGCAACAATGGTCTCGATCAAACCATTGCTAAGGTTGCAGCACCAGGGCTTTTAGTCTGGGCGAAAGATCCCAACGGCAAGGTTTTGGCAAAATCTGCCACGCTGGATGACTCGCCAGAGACAATGGCGCGATCTCTGGCTTTAGTTGAAGTGCCCCCGGTCCCCAAGATATTTCAATTTGGCACTCGCTATGTGGTGCTGTGTGCCAATCCAGTTTCCCTCAACGGGAAACCCATTGCCAAGATTTATCTATCCCAAGATATTACTGAAGACCAGCGTCAGCTCAATGCGGGGCTATGGGGACTGTTGGGGGTCAGTGCTTTTGCGATCGCTGTGCTGGTGGGGGCGATCGCCCATCGCATTCACCGTGCGCTCCAGCCCCTTGCCCACATGAGCCAAGTCGCCGGAGCTATTTCTGCCGATGATCTGAGTGCCGCCAAACTAGAGTTAAACCAAGCCCCCGATGAAATTTTAGGGTTAGCCACCGCCTTTAACGAAATGTTGACGCGCCTTTCCGGGTCTTGGGAGCAACAGCGGCAGTTTGTGGGCAATGTCTCCCACGAGCTACGCACGCCATTGACCGTCATTATTGGCTACCTGCAAAGCCTTTTGCGCCACAGCCATAACTTTAGCGCCCACCAGCAAGAAGCGCTCGAAACCACCGTTGGCGAAGCGGAACGCACCGCCCGTATGCTTCAAGAACTGCTGGATTTAGCCAGGGCCGATAGCGGTCAGCTCCACTTTCGCCTAGAACCCGTCTTTCTCAATACCTTTGTGCCGGAAATCGCCCAGATGAGCGAAAAGGTGAGTCAGCGCAAAATATCTGTCCTCGCAACGACTGAAGATATCATTGCCCTGGCAGATCATGACCGCCTAGAGCAAGTCTTGATTAACTTAATTGATAACGCCGTCAAGTATTCCGAAGCCCCTCAGCCCATTGAGCTAACCCTAGAAGTGCAGGGGCAGCAGGCTACAATTCAGGTGCGCGATCAGGGAATTGGAATACCATTTCAGCACCAAAAGCGGATTTTTGAGCGTTTCTACCGCGTTGATGAAGCTAGAAATCGCGCCACCGAAGGAACGGGGCTAGGGCTGGCGATCGTTAAAAGCTTAGTTGAAGGGATGAATGGTCGCATTACCCTACGCTCTCAGCCCGATGAAGGCAGCGTATTCACCATCGCATTACCCCTATGGACAAAGCAGCCATGACCGCTCATATTCTGATCGTTGAAGACGACCCCAAACTGGCTCACTTTATCGAAAGCGACCTCACCCTGGATGGCTACTGCGTGACGGTTGCAGACAATGGCCTAGATGGGCTGGCCGCTGCTCGAACGGCTCAACCCGACCTTTTGATCTTAGATTGGATGCTCCCTGGGATGTCTGGGGTTGATTTATGTCGCCGACTCCGCGCCACTGGAATGCTCTCACCCATTATTATGCTGACCGCCAAGGACGAAGTGAGCGATCGCGTGGTTGGCTTAGATGCCGGAGCCGACGACTACTTAACCAAACCCTTCAGTATGGAAGAACTTTTGGCTAGAGTGCGTGCTCACCTACGAAGAGTCAATCCTGAAGCACCCAATCTTCTTGAATTTGATAGGCTCACCTTAAATCGCCTGACCCGTGAAGTCCATTTAGCAGATCAACGGGTTTCGTTAACGGTGAAAGAATTTGATCTATTAGAACTACTCTTGAGTCACCCCAAGCAAGTGTTTACCCGCGATCAAATCCTTGAAAAAGTCTGGGGATACGACTTCATGGGGGAATCTAACATTATTGAAGTGTATATTCGCGCCCTACGGATAAAGCTAGAAGCCCATTACCCCCTCCGTCTGGTTCATACCATTCGGGGCGTAGGCTATGTATTACGAGACTATGCTTAACCCCAGAAGCTTAACCCCAGAAGATTAACCCTAGAACCCTGATTGGCTAACAAAAGCGCTGGAACCATTGTGAAGTGAATGGAGCCAGCCAATGTATCAGTCCTACAGACAGGCTACGCCAGCACATCGACAAGAACAAAGTCTGCCTATGCAGACTAAATACATCAAGGGTTTCAGCAATCTGCGAAGATGGATTTCGTTCTTGTAGCTGCGGTTTCAACCACCAAGAAAAAAGTTTTGTCAGCCAGCGTTGGAAGTCAAGCTACTTTTGCGCCACCAAAATCACGCCCAAAACTGCACGAATGGGCAAAAAGTTGGCAACCCTGTGTCTCACCTGAAACGGCAGCCCTTCAAGCAAGAATTCACAGAGCATTGTCAGCTGGTGCGAAAATCGGTAATAGACGCCCTTCCCACCCATATAGGTGAATACCTTACTAAAGCCAACCCTCAGAAAAAGCGCGTACAGCTCTTGATGCGTATACTCTTTGAGGTGAAATCCGGTTGCGATCGGGTCAAAGTATTTGGAGACATCGTGGGGGCCTGCCAATCGATTTGGCGTGACGCAAATGTAGTGGCCACCGGGCTGCAGTACCCGATAAATCTCCTTAAGCTGCGCCAAGGAATCATCGGGATGGAGATGCTCCATCAATTGATTGCTATAAATTACAGAGACGGACTGATCTGGAATAGGAATACTGCACCCATCTGAAATAATCAGCTCAAAATTGGCCGGAGGGGTTGTCTGCTTCGTGATTTCTTGAGAAACATCTACGGCAAAAACCTTTTGGACAGACTGGGCCACCGCAAAGGAAAACTGACAGTCTCCAGGGCCAATTTCTAGAAAAACAGTCTCGCTTTTGAGGTAAGGCTTGACCAAATTCATCTTGCGGTTCACTTCTGCCCAAGTTGCTTCCGCATCTACCTTCCGAGCCGTTTGGGGATGATGGGGAATCTTTTGAAACAGCTCATCATAAAGCTCAGAATACAGGGCTTTACGCTGCTCTTTTTGAGAGTCTCTCAGGGTTGCTGCAAGCCGCTTTTCCAGTAGGTAGTGCTCAGTAATCTGCGCTACGCTACGGGAATCATCTTTAGGAATTTTAATTTGTAGTTTCATAAAGCATTAAAGGAGATAGCAACGTTCAATCTGAAATGACGTGAGTTCGACAAGCAACAACCGCCCCTCATCCTCCCATCCTGCTTTCCCTAGGGAGGAGAAGGGGCAATTAAAAATCAAGATTCGTAAGCCCCTTGCCTTTGGGAGAGGGGTTTTGGGGAAGGGGCTTCAAGTGCATCATCGAACTCACGTTGAAATGGAAAATCTGAAATGGATAATCTGCGATGGAAGATAATTTGCAGCCAAAGCCATCTCATGTAAAAACAGGATCAGGCCATAGATCAGGCCATAAATCAAGCCAGAAGAAGGCCAATAGAGGTAATGGAAGCCGCTCCAGAACACCCATCGCGCTATGAACCTCTCAACTCCGCTTTAAGCTGAGGCGATTTCTAAGCAGACTAAACAGCAAGCGGCCATTGCGATATCCGCTTTTGCCGAGTACGCCGGATACAGTGCTGGCTAAGCAAAAGCGCCAAAATTCTAAGCGCAGCACAATCTGAGGAAAAGCCCGAACAGCTCTGCGCTGATACTGCATCGCAGCACCTTGATCTGCGCCTGCACCCTGAAGCGCCATCCAGGCCAAGTTAAGGTAAATAAACCCTTCACATCGGGGCTTAAATTGAGCAAGCTCTGGGGCATGACTGCCAAAGTTCTTTTGGAGCACAAGGTTATAGCTTTGCTCCATCGCGGCCCAATTCTTTGAGGCACTATCTGGTCTTTGACGATAGTACACCAGCGGCTCTTTGACCACCTTAAACAGATGGCGGCGCGCCATGCGTAACCATAGATCCCAGTCTTCCACAAAGGACTTAAGGTTTTCATCAAATTCCCCCGACTCCTCCAGGCAAGATTTGCGAAGGAGCGGCACGCTACCGCAGCCCACCACGTTAAATTCCACCAGCGTTGACCAGACGTTTCCCTCTTCATGCCGCCGATAGTAGCGCCCTGTCAATGCGCCCTGTTCATCAATGAGCGCAGTCCAGGTGTAGACGAGCCCCACATCTGGGTGAGCCTCTAAAACCTGCACCTGTTTTTCAAGCTTGGTAGGCTCCCACAAGTCATCTGCATCAAGCAGCGCCACGTATCGGCCCAGGGCATGTTTAATACCCGTATTGCGCGCACCGGACAGCCCACGATTTTCTTGAGAAATGAGCCTGAGCTGCGGAATGTCTTGGGCAGCGACCCATTCTTTAATGTGATCTGAGCTGCCATCATTGACTAAAACAATCTCAAAATCTCGGTAGGTCTGGCCCATGACACTTGCCACTGTTTCTGGCAAGTACTTCATCGCGTTGTAGGCAGGGATGACAATCGATACTGTTGGCATGGCGATCGCAGGAATGATTTCGCTCAATGTAATGTTGTGTCCAGGTCATTTCGCAGCTCGTTGGCGAGCGGCTCTTTCACGCCATCCATCCAATATCTAGATGAACCCAGATTGCTGCGATCCCAGCGCAGGCATCCGCCTTAGAGAGCGGTCTAGACATAGGAAACGCCTCTCTTAACGACTTCAAGAGACTCTTTTCCCTTAAATGCAATGCCTAGGACAACCAGTCCAGGCCAGTAAAGATAGGCCAGTCCGTCAATATTGTCTACGACAGAAAATATCAGGAGTGTCAGCAAGACAGAAAACCCCGCGCTGGCGCTAGGATGATTTTTTAACTTCAGCAGAAGATCCATCAAGCTCCAGGCAAACGCAATAGCGAGAGGCACTGTCCCAACAAGTCCGTGGGCATAAAGGATTCCATACCAAGTATGGTGCGACCCAATTCCGCGAGAGCCGACAGAAACCGGGCCATTTTCTGAAAAGGTTCCATGACCCCAAATGGGGGCGTCATCTCTCCAGGCATTGAGGGCGAGTTGTTGAATGGCGTCTCGTGCTCTGGTCGAGCCGCTGCGATATTCCCGGACTTGCAGAGCAAAGCTATCAAAGGCGTCCTTAATATCGGCAGAAAAAATTGCGCCTCCAGCAGCAACACTACCTAAGCCAATTTGGAGCCAGGGGTTGGCAAAGTTGACAAGCACCCAGGTGAAGATGGGCACGACGGGCAGTGTAATAATGGCTGCTCTAGAAACGGAGCCGAGGGTTAGGGCAGCTGCACCAGCCATGCCTAGAATTCGGATTTTTTTGTTGGGTTCGTGCAGACACAGGCAAAAAAAGATATTGCCAATTAATCCTAATGCGGGCGGCCAAGGAGCAATCATCTGCAGTCTTTTTTCACCCACGTCTAAGAGACTGCCAAAAATTTTGACATCATAGAAAATTGTGCCCCCGCCAAACCTTGCCAGGGGAGAAATAAAGGAGTATGTATGGGTATCAAATACATGGGCTAAAAGATAGAAGAGCGGCACCAGAACAAGGCTCTGAATACAAAAGATACAGACTGCTCGGTAAATGAGCTGGGGCCGGATATTGAGATGTCCGATGAGCGGGAAAAGCGCCAGCAAAGACCAGGTTCTAAACCATCGATTGACCAGGGTGCTGATAATCTTAAAAGGCCCCAGGTCAAAGTCCATGCCCCCAATAATGGCAACTATCGCCACAAGCCCCATGGTAATCAGCCAAACATAGGCAGGGGCTGAGAGGCGGATTTTCTCTGACTCTGGGGTATCGTCCGTTTCGTTCCACCACTGCTTAACGAGATATAGAGAGAGACAGACCGCCAGCAATGGCGCAAACAAGTACAGTCCCCCAATGTAGTAGATTCCGTAAATACCAATGATGTAGTACCAGATTACTTTTTCGGGTAGGTTGATGGGTTTCATAAACCTCAGTAAGCCTCAACCTATTCTTGACCAGACAAGGGCTGCAGCATCCGGCGATCGCCACTCAGCCGAAGCCGGGGGTCAGCCTGCTGGGCGCTGGGTAGTGCAGGAAAAGTATCCAGAGCAAGCATCGCTTTTTCTAGACGCTGCCGCTGAATTCGGCGATCGCGCAGCCAGAGCGCAGCCAGCCCCGCAGACACCAGCACCGAACTCAAGAACGTGCCCAGCAGAATGGGAACCACCCTGGGAGAGCTGGGCAACCTGGGGATACTGGGTCGGGTGCGCAATAAAACTTCTGGATAGGCCACGGAATAGCTGGACTTGGTGAGGTCTAGCTTCCCTAAGGTGGACGTAAAAATGGCCTCCGCAATTTGCACATCGCGCTCTAAGTTGACCAAGATAGACTTTTTCTTAGACATCGTGGTCATTTGGGCTTCAAGCTGACGGATTTGGCTGTCCAGTGCATTCATTTGCCCCCTCGCTCCGGCTTCCTTGCCCTTCAGGGTAATGAGCTGCTGGAACAGGTTGCTGCGCTGGGTGTCTGAGCTAATGCCGTTGCTGACGTTGATTTGCTGAAGCGTTGCCTCACTCATGGGATGGCCCAGCAGTTGCTCTCCTCGCTTAAAGAGCTGGGCGCGGGCTGCGGCTTTTTCTTCGGCTTTATCCACGGTCGTTGGGTGGTCACTCGAATAAGCCGACTCTAGGGTGGTCAGGTCTGCGCTGGTTTTGCTGTAGCCCAACAGGTACTGCTGAAAAATGGCGTCTGACTGCAGAACGAAGGCGTCTCCAGCCTGCTGGGGCGAAAGCCCCAGAGAAGCAGAGAGCTGGCTGAGCTGCTTGGCGGAGTCTTCCGCCTGACCCGCCGTCTCTGCCCGCTGCCGCCGGAGCGCCTCAATATTGACCGATAAATCCCGAAGCTGGTCGCCGGAATCTAGGCCGGACTGCACTTTATAGCTCGACAGCCGCTGCTGGGCCTGCTTGAGCCGATCAGAGGAAGCATCTAGGGCCACTTTTAAAGTCTTATTTTGCTGCACAAGCTCTTGCTGGCGCAGGGCATCTACTTTTTGGTTAAAAGCGGTCTGGACGGCGATCGCCTTTTGATAAGCATCACGAGGACTTTTGCCATTGGCGGAGAGCTTAATCAGCGTGGTGTTGGGAACCACCTCAACCCTGGGTGCCATAAACTCATTGGTGGGCACCTTGGCAATACCGGCCGCCGCCCTCAGCACCTCCGAGGTATTGATGAGATCTTTATAGTTCGCGCGCGGATCGGCCACCATAATGTTGCTGTAGGGCGAAACATTGGTTTCTGCAGCACGGCCCACCCCTGGCACTTCTAAGAAGGTATCCGATCGCGATGCTGGCAAATCCAGAGTCCAGGTGCTGGTATAGACAGGGCGCTTGAATCGCACAGCAGCAAGCGCCGCCATCCACAAAAATGCATTTAGGGCTAAGCCCAGCAGTAGATATCGCTTCCAGCGATTGCGCACATGATTTTCCTGCGCCTCGATCTCCTCTGCCACCTCTTCTCGGCTTGAATTCAGTGCTGCCCCATAGTGGGGAGAGGCTAATGCAGCCGTCCGCTCTTCCGATCGCAACCCGCTTTGAGCGCTTGGAATTAGCGTCCCAGGCTCGCTGCTCTCAGAGGCCACCGCCTCTTCAGCCACAGCCTGGGGCTGCACATCTAGCGCTTGGTGCCGACCGTTCCCCAACCTGCTCCCCAACCCATTGCCCAGGCGCGGCTCCGCAGCAGCATGACCATTGAGGTGCCCATTGGCCACAGGGCGATCGTCAGCAGTAACCATCTTGTCTAACAGACCAGGCCCAATTTGGGCATAGCCCCGATTTACAAACCGAATGGCGGCGCGAAGTTCTTGGGAAGGC
This sequence comes from Thermosynechococcaceae cyanobacterium MS004, assembly GCA_022402525.1. Lineage (GTDB taxonomy): Bacteria > Cyanobacteriota > Cyanobacteriia > Thermosynechococcales > Thermosynechococcaceae > JAAURS01. The sequence continues at coordinate 75,879 of JAKRSB010000139.1, read as the reverse complement.
GTATTTTTGAGCAGGTAGCCCATCGCACCCGCCTGCATAGACTGACTAATAAATTCATCGTCATCGTGCATACTCAGCACTAAGACCTTGACATCTGTATGCCGCTGGCTAATGACCCGCGTTGCGCTAACCCCATCCAAACCAGGCATTTCCATGTCGATGAGTACCACATCTGGATGGAGCAAACCCACCTGTTCGATGGCGGTATGTCCATCACTTGCAGTTCCAACCACCTGAAAATCAGGGGAGGAATCGAGCATCAACCGCAGGGCTTCGCGGATGGTTTTCTGATCGTCTACGAGTAGGATGCGAATCATAGTCAACTCTTTCGGGAATACGGAAGACTCTTGGAATAATTACAGTCAATAATGACAGCCAATAATGACAGTCAATTGCTCCTAAAACTAACCCAAAATTTTAGAAGCCCCCTCGATATTTCATCTACTATATCCTCTGGCGCTCGAACGGCAAGGCTCTGAATAAATGGCCGGGACTGGATCGCCACAAAGGGACTGATAGACCTGAAGCGTTTCTGCTGCAACCCGACTCCAGCTGTGGTGGAGCGCTGTATGCCGCTGAGACTTCTGAGCCATGCGCTGCATCTCCCCCTCATGGTTCAGCGCCCAGTCAAGATTTTGCCGCAGGGACTCACAGTCTCCACGCTTGAACAGCAGTCCTCGATCTGGGTGTAGCAGTTCACGATGGGGCTCAATGTCGCTAGCCACCACGGGAATCCCCTCTCGCATGGCCTCCAATAGAGCCAAAGGAGACCCTTCTAAGTTGGACGGCAACACAAACAGACGCGCCCCGCGCACCACTTCAGAGAGCTTTGTCCCCTGGAGTTCTCCCGTAAAAATAATGTTGGGATTGTTGGCCGCAAGCTGGTAGAGGCTAGCCGTGTACTGATCGCCGCCCCCATTGCCGCCAACCAGAACCAGCTTGAGATTTTTGGCCTGAAGCGCCTTGAACGCCTGAATCAATAGGTGAGGGCATTTTTCCGGCACCAGCCGCCCTAAAAACACCGCGTACTGATGCGTCTGAAGCCCTAGACCTCTCACAAAGGAAAAATCTAAATCCGACGCTAAATAGCTGGCGGGGGCATTGGAAATAAAGACCGTAGGGCGCTCGTAGGTCTTTTTAAAGTATCGTTGGAGGTCGGCAGAAACCACTACAATTTCATGGGCAAACTGGACGGCTGTCTTCTCGCCGAGGCGAATCACACCGCTGGAGAAATTACCCCACTTTGCACGCTTCCAGTCTAGGCCATGGCAGGTCAGCACAATTTTGGAGCGCGTCACCAAGCGGGGCAGAAGACAGAATAAACCTGGCCCCAGAGCATGAAAGTGAATCACGTCATAGGACTTTCGGGTTGAGTACAGGGCGGCCAGCGCCGAGGTCATAAAGGTATCAATGCCGTTAATTCCTGGGCTGGGAATCACTTTGACATTGACCCCCCGAAAGGCATACTTCTCACCCCAAGTTGAGCCCGTATAGGAAGATTGGGCAAAAAGATCAACAGAATGTCCTTGCTCAACAATTTTTGGAAAAACTTCAGCACAGTAGTGCTCAATTCCACCTTGGCGAGGAGGCAATCCCTTTGCACCAATAACCGCAATTCTCATGAAGCTTGTTCTCTAAAACCATATAAAACAAACAATTCCCCCCGTCAGCAAAAGCGTCATGCAACCCGAATAGCAGAACAAGTCAGCTGTTTTTCTGCCATATTTTGTGATAGCTATCATTCTTACTGGCGCAGCAAGCTAATAAGCTAAAACTGTCAAATTGATGAGATCTTAAAACAGCGTAAGCTCACATTTCAAAAAGATACAGTTTTATGTGTCTGAGATTTAGCTGACATCTAGACTGTGTCTCTCTAAAACAATTTGTCTATATAAACTTTGTTCATACAAACCTTATAAACTTCAGAGACTTAGACAATTTAAACCTGAAGCAACGCCTCGAAAGGATTTATAAAAAGCATAAGATTCAAGACAAAAACCTGCCTTAAGTGATTATTTTAAATTCACGACACAGGAGAGACTTTTAATCAGTGTTTTGCGCTAAAGCATTAGAGGATCTAATCTAGCGTTAGATTTCTGATTAGGCTGGCTCGTCTCGAATGGCGACACTCCCCCAGTAGCTTAACTTCGCGTGATTAATGTTGCAAGTGTTTATATTTCCTTAAGTGACGACAACAGAGTTGCTTAAGGGTAGCGCAAAAACGCTTTCATAAATGGCCGATTAATCAATGGATTATGAATGGATTAAGTTGCCCATCTATCATACATACGCGCATACACTTGTCCAATCACCTCGCGCACCTGAAAAGGTTTGGCAACCTCTAGACAGGCTTGCATCGTAAAGGGTCGAGCCTCTTGCAGTATCTGGTGCAGCGCAGCAGCGATCGCCTTGGGGGTGCGTTCTTCACAAATTAAGCCGCTGTGGGGCGTCAAAAACCTTGGGGTTTCGCCGCAGCGGGTGGTGACGACGGGCGTACCGGACGCTAGGGCTTCTAGCACCACAAGGGGAAGTCCTTCGTAGGCGCTGGTCAAGACAACGGCTTCAGAGACGCGGTGGAGGGCGGCAAGTTCTGGAAGGGGGACAGCCCCCAATAGTGAGACTGTTTTGCTGAGTCCCAGGGCTTGGATTTCGGCTTTGACGACGGACAGCAATTCTCCCTCCCCGGCAATGAGTAAGTGGACGTGGGGTAAGTGGGGGTGAGGTAATTGGGCGTGGAGATGGTTGAGCGCAGCGATCGCCTGGAGGAGCAGCACCGGATCTTTTTGGGGGTGCAGCCGCCCTGCAAACAGTAAAAATCGCGTCTCGGACGGTAGCCCCATTTTGTGGGCGAGTGCCTGACGTTGACGATCGCGATCAGCGGGGGAAAGCGGATAAAACTGTTCGTTATCCACGGTATTGCGTACCAACTGAATTCGGTCTGCCCAGTGGGGGTACTGCTGGCGATAAAAGGCGATGGAGTCTGAGTTGCAGGACAGGATTTGCTCAAACTGCCCCAAGAGCGATCGCTCTAGGGCAAAATACGCCTGGGGGAAGCGCCGCCACAGAATAGCGTTTTTGACTCCGGCTGGGCTTTTAATTTGCTGGTGAATATCGTTATGGATAAATAGGGTTTTATCTCCGGGCCAGCGGCGGGTCATGAGGCTTGGCTCTAGGCGATGAAAGTGCATGAAGTCCGAGGCGAGCTGCTTGCCACGCAGCGCCAAGGTATAGCGGACAGAAGTGGGAATGATTTTGCGGACGTTATCATCGGCAACGTGAAACAGCGGCATAAACTGGAGTCGCTTCCCGTCAAGCTCCCGCGTTTGCCAGCAGCCCGTCGGCGCTTTAGGATCTGTGCCAGTGCCCACCAGCCGGATATCGAACTCTGGGGGCGCGTACTTGATGTAGTAGCGAATGATTGTCTGAATGCCGCCAATGGTGGACTGCCAAGGGTTGAACTGATAAAAAATGGTCAAAACAGGCCGACGCGGCATTCCAGCAGTCTCCAATCTTGTCTGTTTTTTTGTCTGGGGGAGATTAAAGCAGGGGGGGTGGGGGTTGCGCGCTATTCTGAGCGCCTTAGCCAACGAAGATACCAGGGCGATCGCGCAGACTGCTTGAGCGCCAGCAGATCTTCAGACAAACGGCGATTCTGCACCTCCAGTTCCGCGACCTGAGCCACTAGGTTGACGTTGCGCTGAAACAGATACTGATTCTGGCGCTCTAGCTCAACAAGTTTGGGATCAAGCTGGGGATGAGAAGCCTCTGCCTTAGGGATGGGCGCTGGATGGGGCGGGGCAGGAAATGCCTCCTCCGACAAAGCCACTAACCGCTGCGACGTTTCGATGAGTTCTGGGTCGAGCGCTAGGGGTGGAGTCTCCCAGGGATTCTCGTGGTCGGGGGTGTTAGAAGTCATCCGTAGAAGCCATACAAGCCTATGATCAGCTGCTACAGTCTACTCTCTGCGAGACGCCCACGCCAGCGTTTTACCTGCTCCCTCAAGGCGCTGGGTAGTCCTCCATCATACTGGGGATAAATGGGGAGACGGGGCTGTAAGTGCCAGCCCTGAGCCGCTAGCTGCTGCTGAATTTGCCCTAGGGCAAGGTGACGATAGGTAGGGTTGACGTGGTCGTGGGGGACAAGTCCGCCCAAGTCTCTGGCACCCGCCTCTAGGCAGGCCAGTAAGGTCTGAGGCTCACTCACCAGGTTGGGAGGAATCTGAATGGTAATGTCTGGCGGCAAGATCTGACGGGCGATCGCCACAAGCGCCACCAGCTCTTGCGCTGCAAACCCAGCCCCCTGCCAATCTTCCTGTTCCCCTGGACGATAGGGCTGCAGAATCACTTCTTGGATATGTCCCCAGCGCTGATGGCTGGAGGCGATCGCCATCAGGGTTTCTTCACGCTCTGAGGCCGTTTCGCCCAGCCCCAGGAGTAGGCCCGTAGTGAAGGGAATGTGGAGCTGTCCTGCCCAGTCGAGCTGCTCTAAGCGGAGGGTAGGCTCTTTACTCGGCGCATAACGATGCACCGTTGACCGGAGGCGCGGGGTCAACTGCTCTAGCATGAGCCCTAGGGAGACATTGACCTGCTTGAGCTGCACCATTTCCTCGTAGAGCAGCGGCCCTGCATTGGTATGGGGCAAAAACCCCATAGAGAGCGCTAGCTCACAAATGCCGTAAATCCGCTCAAACCACTCCCCACGCCTTGCGCTTTGCGGATGCACTTCGCCACTCAGCACGAGGATTTCGCAAATATCGCTGGACTGTAGGGCTGAGAGCTGGGTTTTGGCCTCCTGAAGCGAGAGCCAGGGGCTTTTGCCTGGGTCGGTGCGGAAGTTGCAGTAGGCACAGCGATTGAAGCATTCGTAGGTGGGCACCAGGGTGAATGCAGGGCTATAGGTCACTGTGGCGGTAAGGGGGAGCTGTTCGATCACGGTCATGTATTTCACTGGTCAGTTACTTCACCGTTTCGGTGGCATAGACTCTACCCTTCCAGGCCCCGCCCCGTCCCTGAAAGTGGCGCACCGCTGAGTCCACGGTCATCAGGGTATAGAGCAAGCCCACCAGGGGCAAGGTGAGCGCCCAGAGGGGCGAGAGGCCATAGAGCCGGATCGTCGGCCAGTAGGCCAGCGTCATGAGCGCCCAAGCCAACCCCGCCAAAAGGGCGATCGCACTTGTCCCCATCACCCAACCCCAAGCCAACCCCACGGGTGGGAAAGCATAGAGCAGAGTCATTCCCAGCAAAGAGAGCAGCAGCAGCCCCACGGAATAGCTGAGCTGGGTAAAGGCGGTGCGCGCCACCATTTCCCAGATGGTCTGGAGGGAAGGGTAGGGACGCAGGCTGGTGGTAGTGGTGGTTAGGCCCAGCCAGATGCGGCCAGTGTTTCCTTGAGGGTTGCGGTGGTGTTTAATAGCCGCGCCAAGAGCGCAGTCATCGATCAGGGCTTTACGAATCACCTCAATGCCACCTACTGCCATCAGCACATCGCGGCGCACCAGAATACAGCCCCCCGCCGCCGCCGCCATCGCATTTTGCGGCTGATTCACCCAGGGAAAGGGATACAGCTTCTGAAAGAAAAAGACAAAGGCCGGAATTAAGAGCTTTTCCCACAGGCTTTCGCAGCGCAGCAGCACCATGAGCGAGACCAAGTCCAGCCGATCTCGCTCAGCTTTGAGGACAAGCTGTTTCAGATTGTCTACCCCGTGAAAAATATCGGCATCGGTGAGCAAAAAATAGTCCGGCAGCGGCTCATGTTGAGCTTGCATCACCTGCGCTATGCCTTGATGCACCGCCCAGAGCTTCCCTGACCAGCCTGTGGGCAATGGCTCAGTGGTGATGATCTGTAAAGCGTCTTCAGCACTGCAAACCTGAGCGGTTTGGCGGGCCACGTCTGCTGTGCCATCGGTGCTTTGATCATCGACCAGCATGACCTGAAAACGACCAGGGTAGGTCTGACTCAGCAGACTGCGCAAAGACTGGGGTAGCACGGACGCTTCGTTGCGTGCTGGCACGATCGCCCAAATGGATGGCCACGGGTCTAGGGTTTGGTCGAGGGCTGGGGATAGGCGCTGATCACAAAGCCAAAACCGTCCACGAAAGGCCAGCAGATACAGCCAGCTTGCGCTAGAGATGGCTGCCAGCGCGATGAGGGGCTGATAAATCTGAGTCATGGCAATTCCCTAAAGGCATTGAGCAATACATTGAGCAATTCGTTGAGCAATTCGTTGAGACGAAACGTCAAGACGAACGGAAAAGAACAGGCGTTGCATGGAAGGCATTGCATAAAAGGCGTTGTATGGAAGGCATTTAAGGGGTTTTAGCTGGTTCTCGTGAGAGAAACGGAACCTCCGTTGCGATCGCGATCGCCTCCCCAATCCGCACCGAAAGGCCAGCCCCACCCGCTTTGGTTTTGAGGTAGCCCAGGCCAAAGCTGTGGTCGGCGCTGAGGCTGGTCAGGGTGCCCACTTTTTGATCATCCAGGTAAATCAGCTCACCAGGGGCGAGGGCTTCAGGATGACTTGACTCGGCAAATTGCAATCCCCAAAGCTGCTGTTTTACGCCGTTATAGGTGTTGAGTCGAGCAATGGTTTCTTGCCCGATATAGCAGCCCTTATTGAACGAAATCGTCTGCCAGAGTCCTGCTTCGAGGGGGTTATAGTCTTCCGTTAGCTCGGCCCCCGCCACTGGACGACCCGCTTTAATCCGCAGTTCCTCCCAGGTTTGCTCACCCAGCGGCACCGCACCCGCTTCGGCAAAAGCCTGCCACAGCGCAGCACCCTGAGACTTCTCGGCGATCGCCGTATACCCAGGGCCGCTTAATCCACTGCCGTAAGCAATTCTGACCGTCACATTAGCGATCGCGCTGAGGCAGTGATGATCGAGCGTTTGAGGGAGAGTTTCTACACCCAGAGTTTTGAGCAGTTCGGTACTTTTTGGCCCCAGGAGGCTAAAGCAAACGGTTTCGTCCGTGCTGTCCGTAAGCTGAACTTTATCGCCAAAGAAAATATAGCGATCCAGCCAGGACAGAATGTCCGTGCGCCGCTGGGGGGAGGTGAGGATCAAAATATCTTCTTCCGTGACGTAGGCGCTCAGCAAATCAATGGTGCGGGCGGTAGAGGTAAGCAACACCGTCTCGCAGCCTTCACCGGGCTGAAGGCGCTTTAGGTCATTGGTGGTTTGGTTATGCAAAAACGAGAGCCGATCGCGATCGCCCAGCTTTAGCCGTCCCCAGTGGCTGCGGTCATAGAGCGCCACGCCAGACTTCACTGCGGCGATCGCCTGTCCCTCGTCTCCAAAGGTTAGAGGAACCTTGTTATCTTGAAACTGAGCGCCCCGCTGACGCTGAAGGTCTTGTAATGTCGGCATCCGTTGTTCTCCTTACCCCACTTGACTGTATGCTGTCCCCCATCTCGTCCCCCATCTCGTCCCTCATCCAGTTTTCCACGAATGGCTTCTGGGTGAGTGGATCTGGGTGAGTGAATCTGGGTGCCTGGAAGAGACAGATTAAAGGGATGACTTAAGCATGGCTTGATGTTGTCATAACCTTTGTCCAGTTCAATGAAGCTGTTACCGCTCACAGAATAGGGTGCAATGCGATCGCGCTAGACCGCCCTCTCACCCCGCTGATTTTTTAGATAACGCGCTTGCCAGCAGCATTTATAACCGAACCACCCATTCAAAACCACCCGCCATGAACCATCTGCTCGTCGGCTCCCTCAGCGTTGAAGAGATTACAGTTCCTGTCCGAGATCTGCCTCGACACCTGGATGGACTGAAGATGGTGCAGCTTTCTGATTTTCATTTTGACGGGGTGCGCCTGTCTCCGCAACTGCTGGAAGAGGCGATCGCCTTGACCAATGCCGCCCACCCTGACCTCATTGTGCTAACCGGGGACTACGTAACCGACACCCCTAGCCCCATCCATGAACTCACAAAATACCTCAGCACCCTGCAAAGCCGCCTGGGTACCTATGCCGTCTTGGGCAACCACGACCTCTACCAACCCCTGTCTCGATCTACCATTACCCGCGCCCTGACAGGGGTTGGCATTCGCGTCCTCTGGGACGAAGTGGTTTATCCCTGTGGCGAAGACTTAGCCCTTGTGGGGCTGAGAGACTACTGGTCACCCCAGTTCAACCCGCACCCCGTCATGGCGCAAATCTCGTCCCAGACCCCTCGCATTGTCCTGTCCCATAACCCTGATAGCGCCAACACGCTTCAGAACCATCGGGTTGACCTTCAGCTTTCGGGGCATACCCACGGTGGACAAATTATTTTACCGGGCTATGGCCCGATGGTCAGGGGGTTGAGAACCATCCGAAAAAATAGCCATAAATCCGTTCAGCACTGGCTGAAGCCGCTAACCAAAAACTGCGACAAGATTGTGCAGTACTGGGACTGGGCACAGGGTCTACATCGCGTGGGGAATAATTTACTCTACGTGAATCGGGGGCTAGGCACCCATCATCCAGGACGCTTGTTCTGTCCGCCAGAGGTGACGATCCTGCAGCTCAAAGCCTGGTAGTTTGACCCCATTGCTCATTCACCCCCACTGCCCATTCACCCCCATTGCCCATTCATATTAATTGTATGAACGCACCGGAACCTTGAGGGAAATCTTTCGTCTCTTAGGCCAATGATTGCTCATCTCTCCTCACACAAGGGTTATGAACACAGCCGTAAGCAGAAGAGGTTGGAGGGTATGCGAATCAATTCAAGAGTGCAGGCAGCAGTCCTGGCGATCGCCGTTTTGAGCGTTGGGCTATCCACGCTGAGTGCTGAAGCCAAGCCCAAAAAAGGCGATCGCTACGAGCGCGAATATTACGAGAAAAGCTATGGGCGCGACGAAGATCGCTGGAAAAGCGATCGGCGGCGATCTCGGTACGACGATGATAGGCGCTACGACTCCCGCTATGACGATGATGACGACAACTGGAGAAGGAACCGCTCCCGGACGGTCTATTATCGGCCTGGATCGCGCCATTCCAGACTGCCTTCACGCAGCCGAAAGGTTGTCATTAGACAAAGAACCTACTACACACCCGATAACAACGTCTTTTTTACCTACAGCCCAGCTCGGAATATCTATATCGTTGTAGATAATCCATTCCGATTTTTCTAGAAGCCTACTCAAAAACCGTTCAGCAATGCAGGCTAACCCACCCCTGTAGCCCGATGGCTCACCCCAAAATTAGGTGTGCCATCGGGTTTTGCTTTACCAATAGTCCAAAGTTAGTCCAAAGGTTAGTCCAACAGTTAGTTCAAAATTATTTCAAAGGGATCAAGAGTCCAAGAGTTATAAAGAATCCAAAAAGGGTGAGAGTTCTTTAGAAAGCTGGCCCGCCCGCACCAGCTCGGCATAGGTATCCGCTTCGATCTCCAGCAGTTCTTCCTTAAGCTGTTCGGACACAAAGGTTTGTAGGTTGGGGTTTTCGTCAATGAGCGTTTCGATTTTAAGCGTGAGGTTATTAAGCTCTCCCTGGATGAGCGCCGTTTGGTAGCGGGAAAATTCTGGATCGAGTCCAGGACGGGTTTCTGTTTTCTTGAGATGTGAGACGACGCGCTCTAGGGCCGTTTGACGGGCGATCGCCACAGCATACTCCTGGCGCAAGGGCTGTTGGTTGAGCAGGTTTAGGGTTTCTAGTAGAGGCTTCATGGTGAGTCCCTGCACCAGTAGGGTAAACAGCACCACACCAAACACCGTTGAAATCACCTCTTCTCGGCCAGGCAAACCGACCGGAACGCTAAGGGCCAGAGCAATGGAAACTGACCCTCGCAGCCCACCCCACCACAGCACCGTTTGGTCAGGCACCGGAATTTGAGCATCGGCTAAGCGATTACTCACGAACCCAAACCCGTAGATAGCCACGGCACGGGTAATCAGCATAGCGGCAATGGTGAGGGCAATGGTCTGGAGGTTTTGTCCCAGCACTGCAAACCGAATTTGGTCACCAATCAACAGAAACACGATGGAGTTTACAAAAAAGGCGAGAAAATCCCAAAATTCCGTCACAATCATGCGGGTGCGAGGGTTCATGCCGATACGGGAGCCAAAATTGCCCAAAATCAGTCCCATAGTCACCACGCCAATCACCCCAGACCCGCCCAAGTCTTCTGTAACCAGATAGGTGCCGTAGGCCGAAACCAGGGTGAGAGACTGCTCTACAAGAGGCAAATCAAAGCGTTGGGTCAAGTAAGAAATACCAAACCCAATCAGGCAGCCCATCCCGATGCCAAGGCCTACCACCTTGAACAGCTCCAGCACGATGGGCGCTGGAGCTAACTCTGAACGGCCCAAGGAAAATGACAGCAAAAAGCTAAAGGCTACAACGGCCATGCCATCGTTAAAGAGACTTTCCCCTTCCGTGAGGGTAGTGAGGCGTTTGGGCACTCCCAACTCTCGAAACAAAGCAATCACCGAAACCGGATCGGTGGCGGACAGGCTGGCACCAATCAGCAGCGCTGTGGTGAGAGACAGCCCCGCCCACTGGTTTAGACCCAGGGCAATACCTCCCACGGAAATCACCACGCCAAACACGGCATAGAGACTAATGGGGACGAGCTCTTGCTTGAGGTTTGACCACTTTAGATTCCAGGCGGCCTCAAAGAGTAGCGGCGGCAAAAAAATGAACAAAATGAGCGCTGGTGACAGGTTGACCAAGCGCACATCTACAAAGGCTAAGCCTAAGCCCACAATCACCAACAGTAGGGTGTAGGGAATTTGGCGAAACCAGCTAAAAACTTGCGGCAAGGTTGCGACACTCAAAGAAACAGACAGCACCAGTAAAAACTGCTTCAGGTTTGTCTCGATCGCCGCTTCGCTGAGCGTTGATTCAATGGTCATGAGACCTCAATTTTGTGATTAACTGAACGTAAGATTTGGCGTAGACTCATTGGCCGAGCTAAGCGTGCTGAATGACGAGTCAGCGAACAGCGCATCTAGTCTCTGAGAGCGGCGATCGCCGTTTTGCATATCGATTAAAATCAAAATCTTTTTTCTGGTCTCCTTTGCTCAAGACCGGTGACTTGCGCCCCGCACTATCTTTGCACACCACTCTCTCAGGTTGTTTTTTGTCGAACTCAAATCAATCAAGGATCTAACCATAGGAGCCTTGAGGAATCTAGACTCACGAACCAAGGGAAGGGGCGATCTGTTAAGCCCTCCCATTCTTTCTGATCTACTTCGGTCTGGAGATGATAGTCATTCGGATCGGTTGGTGGCGCACCCAGCTTTAGGTACAGTGTCATGCAGTAGGGCATTTCACTCGTCCAAACTAACCAAGCTGGAAAGGTGTTCAGGGATGCGGGTGTTTCTACCAACGTAATATGATGCGCACGAATCCCCACGTGGGTCTGAGTTGATGAAATGGGTTCAAGACTGATGAGGGTACAGTTCCAATCCAGGGCCTGAACGGCATGAGGCGTCATGGGTTGAATTCTAGACACATTTTTGCATCCGGTGAGTTGAGCCACCGTGAGATTGCTAGGGCGCTCAAAAATTGCTTTTTTCTGCCCACTTGCAACGACCGCCCCGGCAGAAAGAACCAAAAGATTTTGACAGATGCGGTAGGCTTCTCCTAGATTATGGCTGACGAATAGGGTCAGTCCTTGGTAATTCGATAGGGTCTTGGTTAACTGCTTTTCGAGTTCGCTGCGGAGTTGGGTATCGAGGGCAGAAAAGGGTTCATCCAGGAGTAGCGCATCTGGTTCTGATGCGATCGCTCTGGCTAGGGCAACGCGCTGCTGCTGCCCACCAGACAGTTGACTGGGGTAGCGATCGCCATAGCCCTGAAGCTGTATCGCCTCCAGTTGGGCCTGCACCCGCTGTTTCACTTCACCGGCAGAAAGAGACTTAGGCAGACCAAAGGCAATATTTTGAGCCACGGTCATGGTGGGGAACAGGGCATAGTTTTGCATCAGAAACCCAATCCGGCGATCGCGGCTGGGTACGTTAATCCCTCGTGCGCTATCAAAGAGCACCCGTCCGTTCAACACAATTTGCCCTTGGGTCGGGGCTTCTATCCCCGCAATACACCGCAGCAGCATACTCTTGCCTGCCCCAGATTCTCCCAAGATGCCCAAAGTAGATTCTGCGGTGCTCAGCGCTAGATCCAGATCAAAGGCCGCAAGCCGCTTTTGAAGGTTCACAACTAAACCGGATTGGGGTGCCGCAACTGGCTGTGGAAATACCTCAGCGTAAGACGCAGGAGCCCCAGGAAAAAGACGATATACTCTCGCCGTAGAATCTCTTGGCGCTATGCGCTGCTTGTTCTGCTGCTTGTTCTGCTGTTTTTGCCGCCGCTCTTGCCAAAAACTCACGGCAGTAATGCCAGAAAGCGAAATGAGCATCATGGCGATCGCCCAAAACCAGGCTTCATTCATGGCACCAGCTTCTACGGCAAAGTAGATCGCCATCGGAATCGTCTGGGTCTGGCCTGGAATATTGCCTGCTAGCATCAGGGTTGCGCCAAACTCACCAAGGGCACGAGCAAAGGCCAGCATTGTGCCTGCGACCACCCCAGGCCAAGCCAAGGGAAGCATAAGGCGACGAAAGATCGTCCACTCTGAAGCCCCCAAGGTGCGCGCCACCGCTAATAAATGATGATCGACTTGCTCGAAGGCACCTAAGGCCGTTCGATACATCAAGGGAAAAGAAACTACGGTTGCCGTGATGACCGCCCCATACCAGGTAAACACTACGCTGAGGTCAAAGGACAGCAGCAGTTGACCCAAAGGGCCATTTTTACCCAACAGCAAGAGCAGCAAAAAACCAACAACCGTGGGCGGCAAAATCAACGGTGAGATGAAGATCCCTTCTAGCAAAGACTTTCCCGTACCGCGATCGCCCAGCATCCAGTAGGCAACGGCAATCCCCACAAAGAAGGTAAAGACGGTTGCCAACAGGGAAACCTTGAGCGAGATCCAGAGGGGAGAAAGATCTGGAGGGATCAAAAATGGCTCATTCATTGCGTCGCCAGCATGAATGGATGAAGGCTATTTGACAATAAACCCGTACTTCCGGAAAACACCCTTAGCCTCACTGCCCGACAAGTATTTCACAAACGCTTTGGCCGCATCGATATTTTTGCTGCTCTTTAAGACTGCCGCTGGGTAGACAATCGGAGAATGGGAAGATTCTGCTGCGGTAGCGACCACTTTGACTTGGGTTGAGACTTTGGCATCCGTCGCGTAAACCAGCCCCGCATCAGCATTGCCACTTTCAACCGTTGCCAATACCTGCCGCACATTATTGCCATAAACCAACTTTGGCTTTAGCGCGCTGAATAAATTCAGGTTCTGGAAAACCTGCTCAGCATACTGCCCCGCCGGAACGCTGCGAGGTTCACCCACGGAAATTCGCTTGACCCCTGGGTTCTTCAAACTTGCAAAACTGGTTACAAGCTTGGAATTTTTGGGTGCAATTAAAACCAGCCTATTATTCGCGATATTGCTACGGGTGCCGGGAACCAAGGCTCCTTTTTGCTCTAGAGTATCGATCTGGCCCTTGGCAGCGGCAATAAAGACATCGGCAGGCGCACCCTGCTCAATCTGCCGCAACAGCGCACCGGAAGCTCCAAAGTTGAAGGTCAGCTTTACATTAGAGTCCCGTTTTTGATACAGAGGCAGAAGATCTTCTAAGGTGTCTTTTAAGCTGGCCGCCGCCGAGACAAAGAGCGTTGTGCTGGCTGGGGATTGGATTGGATTGACGAGCTGCAATCCCAAGACCAAAAAGATGCTGGCGAGTGCCGCACTCAAAAGGGCCAGAAATTGCTTACGCTTCATGTATTCAATGCTGGATGAGCCTACAAGCTAGAATTTAGGTTGGTATAACCATACCAATTTAACGCCATAAACCAACCAAGTTGGTAATCAAATGCCTAGAAAAGATCAGGGATGGATCACGTTTCAGACTTCTGAAGAAGAGCGCCAACTTCTAGAGGAAATCTGTCGACAGTCCCAACGAACCAAAACAGAGGTGCTGCGAGAGATGGTGCGGGGTCTCAAGTATTCCACCTCTGCCGATGTAGACGAATCTGAGCCTGACCTCAAATCTCGGCAGCCGAACAAAGCCCGTGAAGCTCAGCCGAATAAACCTGATACCGACCGCAAAAAGCCTCTTAAGGTCAGCGCGCGCAATATTTTAGAGGGCAGAGTTAAGCAGCTCACTAAAGGCTCGGTCAATACGGAAGTGACTCTCGAAATTTTACAGCTCGTGGAGCTGACCTCTATCATTACAACGACCTCGGCTGAGGCGCTGGAGCTAGCGGAAGGTAAAGCTGCTTACGCTGTGATCAAGTCCAGTGATGTTGTGATTGCAACGGAATAGGCTCTGGCCGCTCGTTTAAGTTTTTACGTATCTCAGTCTTTATATGACATGCACGGGGGCACAGCAATCTATGCAGTCAGGAGCGATCGCCATCTGGGCCGTAGGCGCTACAAAATATATTGGACGGGGTATTCCCACCGTTGTGGATGCGTTTCATGGTTAAGAACAGTTGCCACATCGTATCGCTACCAAATCTTGCTCATCTTCAATACAAACCCTGACATTACTTCACTACAATCAATCGTATCCGGCGACTCCAAACGCTCCATCTCCTGCCCAATTCGATAAATCTCCACCTGCCGATCCAGTGGATTCACCAGCAAACCCAGTTTCACTCCCAATCGCCGATATTCGCCCATCTTTTCCTGGAGCGGCCTAAGCGGATCCGTTGCAGACCGTAGCTCAATGACAAAATCAGGCACCAACGGAATAAACCCAACAATATTTATGCCTTCCAGCCGCGACTTTTCAATCCATGACACATCGGGAGAGAGTTTGCCGCCCCCAAAGGCAATGAAATCATAGCCCGTAGATGAATCAAAGGCTTCCCCTAGATGCGTTTGTCGATTCCAAATCCCAACTTCAAGCGCCAAGTTAAAATTTCTTTTCCCGCTTTCTCCACCCGTTGGAGGACTCACAATCAATTCCCCATCCTTTGTTAACTCAAGACGTAGTTCTGGGTTATCAATACAAAGCTGGTCAAACTGCGCCGGCGTCACGGTTAGCTTTGCGTGACTCACATTCAGGAGCAGCACATCAGCAGAAGATGTAGGAGCAGCCGTCGTGATCATCGCAACCTCCATCGTTTTAGGAGCTAACTTAGGGTACTGCTATCCTATCAGCAGGCATGGAATCCAGCGTAGAGCATAGCCAACCAGCCCCAGCCAAATCCCGTACAGTACACCCGTCGTAACATCCCTGGATAGTAAGACATTGCGATGCGTTATTCTCAACCCCTGCGCCGAATCCTGACGGCGATCGCCCGTCTGCGGAGTTGGTTTGCCTGGAACCTCGGAATCAGTGCTGCCCGGAAAGAAGAGGTCTACCTGGATATTGCCCAATCCGTCACCCTGACCGATACCAGCTATTGGCTTCAGGTATTGTTTGCCGCTGGCATTGCTACCTTGGGTCTGGTCTTAAATAGCCCCGCCGTCATCATTGGTGCGATGCTCATTTCTCCATTGATGGGCAGCATTCTAGCCAACGGACTGGCGCTGGCGGCAGGGGATGTAATTTTGGCTTTCCGGGCGTTGCTGAACCTGTTTTTAAGCTGTAGCTTAGCGATTTTGTTTGCTGTTGTGCTGGTGTCGGTGCTGCCCTTCAAAGAAATGACCAGCGAAATTTTGGCTAGAACTCGCCCTAACCTACTGGATCTTGGCGTGGCGCTCTTTTCGGGGGCAGTGGGCGCTGTCTCCATCTGTAAAGTTGCGAAAGGGATTGCGACCTCCATTCCAGGGGTATCCATCGCTGTGGCGCTGATGCCGCCGCTGTGCGTGGTCGGGTACGGCATTGGGATTGCAGTTAGCGTTAACCCCAGAACAGGGTTGCAGGTTGCCCAGGGGGGTGGGCTACTGTTTTTGACCAACTTTATTGCCATTACCTTCTCGGCCATGCTGGTCTTTTTAGCGCTTCACATTGACACAAACCTCGTGCGCGAACAAGTACGCGCATGGCGAGGTGAAGACCCTGAAAGTCAGCGGGTTCAGGTGATGTTAGATCGAGTCCCTGGGACAAGAAGGCTGAAGCGCATTGGCAGCTTGCCAGGGCGTTTGCTGCTGATTGTCGTTACGATTTTGATCATTTCTATCCCCTTGGGTCAATCTTTAGGACAGCTCCGCAACGAAATTACCGCCAAACAACAAGAAAATCGACTGCGAAACACCACCACTGAAATCTGGCAGAATAACTTTGCTGTCTTTCCCGATGGTCAGATTCGCTCCTATATCAATGCACTATCCTTTAAGTCTCAGCCAGATAGACTTGCGATTCAGTTCCAGGTCTATACCAGCAAAGTTTATACCAAAGCAGAGCAAACCCAATTTAAGCAGCTCTTGGCCGAGCGCCTCCGCCGTCCCGTAGAGTCCATTGCCCTCAACCTTGTCGAAGTGCCAACGGCCTCTAACGAACTACTCCAAGGAGGCCCTGAAGCAGCGCTTCCCGTATTGCCTACGATTGCTGAACTTCAGGCAAGTTTTTTGCAGGAAATTGAGGCCTCTCTGCGCCTATTTAAACTGCCTAAACCCGCCCAGTGGATCAACTACACGGTCACGACTAGCCCGGAAGTTCCCCTAACTATTCAAATTAACTACCTCAGCGATCGCGATATTGATCAAGACGGACAGACCTTGCTGACAGAGATACTCCGCACCCAGCTTAATTTTCCAACGGCCCAGGTGATCCTGAATCGCGTCGCGCCCCTGACCGAAACCATCGCCTTTGCCGCCGATGAAACCACTCTGGCTCCAGCCCAAGCTCAAAGGCTAGAGAGAATAATTGCGCTACTGCGTCAATACCCAGCCCTCGGCCTGGAGATCACGGTCAACCAAACTCCTACAGAAACAGGCGTACAGGCTCAAGCGCGATCGCAGATCCTCAGCACCTACCTGCAAACCCAAGGCCAAATCCAGCCCGACCGATTGAGCATTACTACCGCAACGGCCACACCGCCCAATGCACAAGTTAGGGTCTTGATTAGCAAGACTCAAACCTTGCCAGCGGCAGAAATCTCACCAGAAATCTCACCAGAAATCTCGCCGGAACCAGCCTCCGAAGCTGCACCTGTCGCCCCATCCACCCCTAGCCCTGAAGCCATTAATCGTCAGCCAGTCCCCACCACACCCTAGCTGTCAAACCCCATGTCACGTGAAGGCTCAAAAACCCAGCTAAACTGAAAAGACTTACCCTTTTGCCGAATTGCAGGATCGGAATCATTTGCCCATGGGTCAGGCCGCAAGTATAGAAACAGGCGTCATCCCGCTTCTTTGGTTAGGCCAGAATTTGGAGCAGCATCCGGTTGGTGTACAGCTCCACGAGCTAAATCAATGGCAGTTGTCGGATGGGTTTGTGCGGACTGGATTTATTGTGTCAGATGCGGTTATGCAAAGCGTCTGGACTCAGGTGCACTGGACAGATAAAGCACTCCAGGACTTTCCCTACCTCAACCTAAATTTTGACCTAAACCAAGCTGCTCAGCTCCAGTTCATGGCCCAGAAGCTTCAGGAAGGTATTCTTGCGCTACCCCTCAGCGATCGCTGGCGGGCTATCTGGCAGGCTGGCCTTCAGCAAGCAGGGAGTGTGCAGATTCTCCTAACCCCCTACCTGTGGACTTCTCAACCCACGATTAATCCAGCTCTCAACCTCAGCAATCTGCTGTCTCTCTCGCCCAGTCTTTGTAGTAATGCGATCAATAACAGTGCAGTCGACAATGGTGATGTCGACAACAGTACGATCAATAACAGTGCAGTCGACAACAGTGCAGTCGACCAATTTTGGAGCCGCCTCAAGTCTCTTTGGGCCAGCCTCTTCTGGGCAGGGAATCTTTATATCCTGCAAAAACTGGGGCTGCGAACTGAAGATCTGCATCTCAGTGTCTTAGTACAGTCATTGCCAGAAATTCAGGCTGCGGGATGGATGCAGTGGTCAAGCGAACAGGTGGAGATTCAAGCTGTTCAAAGTCTGACCCCCTCTGTCTGGGAAGGGCAGCAGTGCCCTGAATCCTACCGCTATTGTCGTTTAGAGCCAAAGGCGGCTTGGACTGTCCATAGCCCCGCGATCGCCTCAACGCAAGCCTCTTCAACACAAGAGTTTAAGCATATTGCTCAGCAAGTCCTTCAGCCGCTCCTCACGGTTGGTAAAGCCCTAGAGCAGCAACATCTAGACCTGCCGCGAACCGTAGCGTGGATCTTGTGGGCAGATAAAACCCACAGTAACCCCCCCCCTAATCTAGAGGTTTTGGGCTGGGCACCTGACTTGCCTTGGCCAACTTCCGCGCCCCAGACCTCTCCAGGAGACAACTGCCTAGGAAAAGGAATGCCAGCCGCACCGGGAGACCTCGTTGCGCCTGTGGTGGTGGTCGAGAACTTTCAGCAGCTTTCTCCTATTGCCCTACGCGGCAGAATCTTAGTGACCCGCAGCCTTGAGCCGATTCATCTTGCTTGGCTACAGGAGGCGGCGGGGCTGATTTGTGAGTCGGGCGGCATCTTATCTCACGGTGCAATTATGGCGCGAGAGTTTGGTCGCCCTGCGATTGTCGGAATTGAAGGCATCCTCAAAACGCTGCGGACTGGGCAGTGGGTCATGCTGGACGGGACGCTGGGGGAGATCTATGCTCAGCCGAATCAGTCCAATCAGTGGGACAATTCTGCGCCTGAAACTCCGCTCATTCAATCTTTTGCTTCAGCAAAGCCCAGCGCTATCGAGTTTTCCGCAGCTTACAAGACAAACAAGCAGAATAAAATACAGCCTGCCGCTTCAGTGACTCAGCCTGCCGTTGTCCACCCCCCTAGGATTACGTCCACCACGCCTGTCTTCGTCAACCTGAGTCAGCCTACGCTGCTTCCACGAGTACAGGAGCTGGCCGTGGACGGACTCGGACTGGTGCGCGGGGAATGGCTTTTGCTCGATCAGCTTCGCCAGGCGAATACGGCTCCCAATACGGCCTCTAATATGGCCTCCAATACGGCCCCCAATACGATCCCCAATATGCCCCCCTGGCTACAGGGCAGTCGCCGCACACAAATTAAGCGAAAGCTGCGTGGAGATCTGGAGCAGATGAGCTATGCGCTCATGCCCTGTCCGGTTTACTATCGCGCGGTGGATCTCTATGCAACGGACTGGCGGCGAGTCTTTGCGGCAACGAAGCCCTTTGCTGAGGCTCCACCTCCGGCGGAGAATAATCCGGCCATTGGTTTACGGGGTGCGCTACGGCATCTTTATGATGATCAGCTCTTGGCCCTTGAGCTAGAGGTCTTACAAGAGCTGGTTGCGGACGGCATTGACAACTTACGGTTCATTTTGCCCTTTGTGCGATCGCCCCAGGAGGTACGGTACTGCGTCCAAAAAATGCAGGCGCTTGACCTCGACCAGCACCTATCGCTATGGATGATGGCGGAGGTGCCCTCGGTTTTATTTTCCCTGGACGCTTACAAACGGGCTGGTATTCAAGGCATTACCATTGGCCTCAATGACTTGACGCAGCTTCTATTGGGGATTGACCGCGACCATCCCGCGTTTGAGTCCATTCTGGCGCAGCAATCCACGACCGTGATAGAGGCGATCGCCCAGTTAGTCAAGCGAGCCGCTGAGCTAGAGCTGCCCAGTATTTTGTGCGGCTCTCTGGACTACGCCTCGGAGGAATGGCTAGAGCGTCTACTGCGGTTTGGCTTGACAGGGTTTTCTGTGGACTTAGGTGCGGTTGAGAACATGCGCAGGGCGATCGCTCAAGCCGAGCAATCTATCCAATCGCATTCTATTGAGCAATCTATCCAGTCGCATTCTATCCAGCAGTAATCTATCCAGTCTGCCCAATCAAGCGCTTCGGGCCCGGATACGCCCGCAACGCTGCTGTAACAGTCGATGCTAACGGTTGCTGCCAACAGTTGCTGCTAACAGTGACGGAACGATCCTAAAAGTTTGGGTTTGCGCTGTTGGCGTCCGGCGCAGGTTCTGGCTCTGGCGGTGCAGGTTCTGACTCTGGCGGCGGCGCACTGTTCTCAACGGGTGCGGCGGGCTGTTCCTCATATACAGGGGCACCCGTATTGCCGGAAGTTTCCTGCTGAGAGGGAGTTTCTTCAATGGGATCGGGCTGAGGGCGATTTGCTTCCTCAATTTGGCGGCGCTGGGCGGCCCAGTCTGCAATGCGAGATTGTGCTTCTCCGTAGAGGTTACGATTGGAGCCAATGTCGGAGGCTCTGGCAATAGCTTCTGACAAGCGCCCCTCGCTCGCAAGGGCTTCGGCTTCATTCAAAATAGGCCGATCTTCGACGGCCTGAATCTGCCCCACCCAGCCATAAATTTCATCCCTGGCACGTCCATAGAGCGCCCGACCGGATTCGATTGTCTCAGCAATCCGAATAGCACCACTTAAGTCGCCCTTTTGGGCAAGCGCCCGCGCCTGGTCAAGAATAGGCTGATCCTGAACGCGCTCTACGGAGCTACGCCATTCTGCAACAAGGGTTTGAGCCGTTCCCTGAAGCGTGCCGGAGAGGGCTTTGCTGGCCTCTGCGATCGCATTTTGCAGATTCTCGATCGTATTGCCCACCGCAATCTGCTTGGCTCTGGCTAAAAACTGACGGTCTGTGAAGGTTTCTATTTGTTTGGTCCAGGCGGCAATCAAGGTTTGGGCTTCCACCCGACGAGGTTGGTCAGGCTTAACCATCGAGGCCTGGGCGATCGCGGTACGATAGCCAGAAACCTGGTCGATATCTGCCAACCATCGGGCGATCGCCAACTGCCCCCAGTTTTGAACCTTCCCTTCCCATTTTTGGCGCTGTGCTTGGCTGGTCTGGTAGACAGGAGTGCTGGGGTCAATTTGAGCAACATAGGCATAAGCCTGCATGGAATGCCACAGGGAATCTGAACCTCCTGTCCCGCTGCCCGAATCCTGTTCCGCTGCGCTTTCTCGCTCCAGAGTCTCTGCACGGCCCAATTGCAGATACCCCGCCGCAATATTGGCTACCTTGGCATTGGGGGGTACTTTCTGGGCAGCTTCGATCGCCGCCTTATAGTCGCCATTCTCGTGGGCGGATCTCGCAATCTCCACGAGTTTGCCGCTCCACTCGTCAATCTTTTCAACCACACGCTTGCGCGCGAGACGCTTGGGATCAATTTGGCTCACGGATTGAATCGCCTTAGCAATATCGTCCGACGTTCCATAACTCGCCAGGGATTGGGCTGCATCAATTTTTAGGAATGCCTGCTGCTCCACGGAAATTTCGGCAACAATGCGATCCGCTTGCTTTTGCCAGTAGTCACTGCCAATCTGCACTAAGTTTCGCACCTGCTCTGTTGCCATTCCCCAGTTCTGCTCCTGAATGGCCTTTCTCGCCTCCTTAAAAATCGATTCTCCTTGCTTCCAGTTCGCCCGCCAATCCTGAATCATGCTCTGTGCTTCAGGGTAGACTGCACTCGTGTTAGGCACCTGCTCCGCCAAAGTAACCCCTTGCTTTAGGTTGCCAGAATCTACTTTTTGGCGCGCCAACACCAAAATAGCTTCAGACCAGTGATTGGCAAGCTGTCGAGACTGCTCAAAGAGCGGATCTTTTTCATTAATAGAGCCAGCCAGCTTAAGTGCAGCAGAGAGCGACGCTTCATCCCCCTTGCGGGCTGCTTGATCGGCGCAGTAAAGCTGGCTGGAATCAGAGAGCGTGACCTGAAAAATTTTGCGACAGTTTGGCGTAGCAGGCAGTCCCGTCAACCATTGAAACGCAACCACCCCTGTCACTCCAGAGGTGACAAGCACCACAATCCAAAACAACCCCTGCGATCGGTTTTGAGACAAAACCTTTTGAGACAAAACCTTTTGAGAAAGACTGCCAAGGGCTCTAAAAAGCCTTTGCTGTGAGGGCATCTGGGATTCAGTCTTTATTTCTGAATCAGTCTTTATTTCTGAATCAGTCTTTATTTCTGAATCAGTCTTTATGTTTGAATCAGTGTTTTCTGAATCAGACTTTTCTGAGCCAGGATCGGTGACGGGCTGGGGTGCAGGGGAGTCGTTGGGGGACATTACATTCAGGAAAAGCTAAAAGATTTAGCGCAAAGGTTGAATTGAAAGGCTGAATTCACTGAGGAAAGATTGAGCGAAAAGATTGAACGACAAGCGCTGATATCGCATCGACTTTCATGAATCAGAATAGGCCAAAAGGAGAGAATCTTGAGCCATTAGCGCCATCTACCTATCCTACGTGATGGCTCTTACCATATCATTTGGTTTTATCTTAGGGCGAAAGGGGCGGTTTCACAAATCGCTCAGCTCCGCAAGCGCGGTATCGCCTTGAGCGGCAAGGAAACTCATCGCTCCATCAAAATCCCATAAAAAAATGTAGTCCGCAGCAAAGTACGTACTACATTCATAGGTAAAAAAATTGAAAAGGCGAAATCAAACTTGGCGATGCATGGCCTGAAACCTTTCGACATCAGGCCATACCACCTCAATAGCCCTAAGCCTTGGATGCCTGCGCAGCCGCCAACTCAAGCACTTTGGTGAACCCGTCTGGATCCAAAACTGCAAGCTGCGCCAGCATTTTTCGGTTGAGTCCCACTTCAGCTTTCTTCAGATTTCCAATAAGCTGGCTGTAGCTCAGACCGTGCTGACGAGCCGCTGCATTGATGCGGGCAATCCACAGACGACGAAAATCACGCTTTCGCTTACGGCGATCACGATAGGCGTTCCGGAGCGCCTTCATCACCTGCTGATTGGCAGTGCGGAATAAGCGAGAGTGTGACCCTCTAAATCCCTTAGCCAGCTTTAATATTTTTTTGCGGCGCTTACGAGCGACATTACCGCGCTTGACCCGTGTCATGTCTTAGTCCTTCGTTCCAGTGTATTGGCAGTCTGTTGAGCTTGAGAGGAGTGAGATGCAGTGGGCTTAGGAGTAGGGAAGCATGAGGCGAACGTTATCTGCGTCCCGCTCATCCACCACTGCTTTTTGAGACAAGCGAGTCTTGCGGACCGTAGGCTTGTGCTCTAGCATGTGATTCTTGGATGCCCTACGACGCAGGAATTTACCGCTACCGCTGCGCTTAAATCGCTTTGCAGCAGACCGTCGCGTTTTTAATTTAGGCATGGTGCTTCAAGTATTGGACACAGTCTACAATTCTACTACTACTTTTAGTCTAAGCGCAATTTATCCAAGCAATTCATTTAAGCAATTTATCCAAACTGAAAAATTCAGGAATGCCCCCGTTCGAGCTGCTGTTTGAGGTCTGCCAAACTCGCCCATCGATAGTCTAGGGGAGAAGCGCTTTCTGACTGAGGATGCTCAATTTCAATGCCGGGGCACTGTTCATCGCAAAGCTGGCGCTGAGGCAATTCAAGGCAAAGCTGTTGATACAGCCAATCATCGGGAAGAAAATAGCCGTCTGGCGGTAGGGTTTCAACCAAGTCTTCAAGGTCTAAATCTTCGGTCACGATCCCCTGAAGGGCATCTGACTCGGTCACTTCGCTGAGCCAAATCAATTCCGAGGTTTCGGTGGCAAGGCGGTAGTTATAGCTTTGAAGGCAGCGATCGCAGGTCAAGGTCACAATCGTCTCCGCCGTACCGTCCACCTGCAAAAAGTTTCCATGATGCACCACCTTAACCTGCCCCTGCACAGGCGTCAGGGACTGGAGATCTGCAAACCACTCCTGCACCAACACCACGTCTGACTGCCCTGGCGCATGGAGCAACTGCGGTAAGTGAATGGGTTCTACCATAATGACCTTGGAGTTTGAAGCCCTAATTTTAAGCCTTAAACCATTGAAGCCCTTAACTCACGCCTAGATCGCTTAGAAAAAGGTTCTGAAGCCCTAGAGATAGGACTAGCTCAGGACTCAACCGGAGCCTTAAGTCCAACAACCAGGCGTCGATCAGGTTCCTGTCCGCGACTAAAGGTTTCAAGATCCACCTCTTCGCTCAGCAGAGTATGAATTAAGCGGCGTTCCGCTGAGGGCAATGGCGTCATTTCCACAGCCTCTCCGGTCTGACGCACCTGCTGAGCAATATCTTTGGCCAACTGCGCAAGCTGCAGATAGCGCTCCTCCCGGTGACCTGATAGCTCAACGGTATAGGCGATTTTCTCTGCAGGATCTAATCCTAGATTTAGCGTTGCATTAATGAGGTACTGAAGGGCATCAAGCACCTTATGATTCTGGGCGGTCAGGACTTCAAGTTGCTGAGCGGATAGTAGGCGATCGTCCAAGGTCAACCACTCTCCACCGAACTGATGGAGTTCATCAGAGACAGACTCTGGCTTTGTGGTGCGCAACTCGGTGGAAAGGTTACAGAAGTTTAGTACCTTTCCTAGCCACTCTGCTGCTTCCTTTGACTTTGACATGGAACTTCCTAATGACTTACGCCCGCTCTCCGCTCTCTCACGCCCAATCCCTCGACCTTGCCACCCTACTCACTGGCTTTCTTTTTCCGCTCAAAGGGTAGCGCTACTGGTGCAGTTCCCTTCCCCTTTGTTTGCTTCTGCTCTTCGTCTAAAATCTTCTGCAAATTTTCAGGTAAAGGCTCCCGCGAAAGAATAAAGCTTTGAGCCGTCTGAAAGATGTTTGCAATAAGCATGTAGAGCAACACGCCGCTGGGAAGCGGAATGAAGATAAACATGCCGGAAAAGATCACGGGCAAAAACTTATTGACGGCCTGCTGTTGCTGCTGTAAAGGCGTACTGCTTTCTCCCTGTCCAGACAGAAGCTGGTTCACGTATAGCGACACGCCAAATCCCAAAATCAAGGCAAGGACGTCCCAGTGAACGGCATTAAAGTTAAAGCCACTGCTACCGTCGCCTGATGTATCAGGGTCAACGACACCCACCTGACCGAGCGCTTGAATGAACAGGAACCCTTTCTGAGAGGCAAGACCAGGGATGGTGCCCTGAATAGTTGCCTCACCGGGCTGAAGGGCTGTGACCTGACCCGATTCATCAACCTTGACGCGATCTTCACCCTTGGTGACTTTCCACCGAGGCTTAAGGTCTACATCTGATGCATGCTCTGTAGGCAATAGCTCATTGAGGGGCTTCCCAGACACGCTCTGGAACTCAACCTTAGCAGAGGTTCCTGGGGCTAATTTGCTGCCCTCCGGAACGATCGCCAGTACGGGATAGTGCAGGCCATCTGAGACGTAAATATTTTGAGGCTTTGTGGTTAGGGGCTGCGCCTGGACTTGCTCAAGCTGCTCCTTGGGCACGACCTGAACATCGACGGTGTAGTTAATGTCCGAGAAAGGCGAACCTCGCAAGGTGGCAAAAAGGGCAAATAAAATCGGCATTTGCACCACCAAAGGCAAGCAGCCTGCCAGTGGATTTCCAAATTCCTGGATGAGCTTGGCCTGCTCTTCCTGCATCTTGGCAGGATCATTTTTGTAGCGCTCTTTAATTTCGCCTTGGCGCTTTTGCATGATGGGCTGCGCTACACGCATCCGTCGCATATTGCGAATTTGGCCAGCGCTGAGCGGATACAGCGCAAATCGAACGACCAACGTCAGCGCAACGATCGCCAAACCATAGCTAGGAAAGATCCCGTAAAAAAAATCCAGGATCGGCAGCATGACGTTGTTTGAAAGAAATCCAACCCCAAAGTCCATCGTGATTAAAGCTGACCTCTATACGTCAAGATTTGCACTAACTTTATTGATGCCCACGGCTCAAAAGGGAGCCTATACAGCAGCGGGAACCTTGGCATTGAGTCCGGCCTGCTCTTGAATATAGGCCGCAACCTCTCTGAAACGAGGAACCGCTCTTAACTCCAGCTTGCTGCCGTTTTTGAGGGTGACGACCATATCGCCCCAGAGCCCAATGCCGCGAGAAACGGAAACCACATTGGTAATCTGAGAGTAAACCACATCAGAGCGATCGCGCCCTAACCAGCCTCCAGTCACCGTCACCCGCCGATTTGTAATGCGGTAGCGCAGCCAGAGCGAACGAACAATGGCCCCAACAGTCAAGGGGAGGCAAATGACGGTTAGCCCTAGCAAAAGGTTGAGGATTAGATCCCCAACGTGGGGAGGGCCTTCAAAGTAAACGTCTTCTTTAATTCCCATGGAGTATGTTTGCCTGCGCCAGTAACTGTTCCAATTGTTGCAGAAATTCGAGGTAGTCGCACTCAACGGCGTCAGGGCGCACAACCAGGATTAGATCCCATCCGTCCTGCACGCGCGGCAATAGCTGCCGAAACGCAGCTCTAAGCCGACGTTTGATGCGGTTGCGAATGACGGCACGCTTACTGATTTTCTGACTAATAGAAAACCCGATGCGTACAGGATGACTGGATTCTTCAGGCGGATGAGCCTGCTTTACTCTCGAATAGGCCCGAAGGCTGAGGGCCAAGGAATTAAGTCGGGTGCCCCGCTGATAGACCCTAGAAAAGTCTCGTCGATGCCGCAGTCGATTTTGAATGGGCAGCATGAGAGTTTTTCTGTAGAGGACTTCATTGCTAACGAAGATCTAACGAAGACTTTAGATCAACCTAGACAGCTAGGCGATGACGTCCTTTACGGCGACGTGCTCTAATCACGTTCTGACCGTTTGCTGTTCTCATCCGCGCTCTGAAGCCAGAGGTTCTTTTCCGTTTACGGCTGGTGCCGCCTAGGGTACGTTGTGTCATGGTGATGTGTGCAGAATGCGTGGGGTAAAAGTATTTGGTTCAGGAAGACCCAGTATACTAGTCTACAATCATACCACCCGCATCCGGTAGTCTTTAGGCTTCACCCAGTCAAAATCAATAGCTCCTGCCCGTCATTCCCCTATCCACCATAGAGATCGACTAGCGGGTAGCCAAACCCCAGTTCATAGCGTGCCAATAAGATCAGCGCCACTATCCCAAGCAGCGCGGCTGTTGCCTGTAGATCCTGCCCCAGACTCGAAAAGCCTTCCCGCCAAAGCCCGTAACTATTGATCACATAATACGGGAAGTCATTAAAAGCAATCACTACAATTGCGCCAAAAGGGCCCATAGTCTTAAACGCCAAGGGCAATAGCACTACCATATACAGAAACTTGATAAAATTTCCTGCCGCGCCATAGATGGGCTTTCCCACCGCAAAAAGCACTGGGGAGGTTGATAATGGCAGCATTCGAGGCCAGTTCCCCAAGGCTAAAATGGGAAGCATCCAGGCCGCTCGGTCGTAGCGATGATCGTAAAGCAAATGAATGAGCAGATCGCCAAAGCAGATCAGCAATGAAAGCCCTAGGGCTGTACCAAAGACGAGGGGCTGCCGCTGGGCTAAGAGTTTTGTGCGAAGTTCTGGGCGCGGCAGGTGAGCCTGTTTGGAGATAGCCGGAAAGATTACGTTGCCGCTGACGGCTTGGATGACGGCTTGGGGTAAGTCTGAAAGGGTGAAGGCAATGGCATAAATTCCCAGCAGATCCAGTGAAAAGAGACGACCCAAAATCAGACGATCGACCTGCCCAGCCAGGAAGGTCATGGCGGTAGATAGAAAAATCCATTGCCCAAACTTTTTGATTTCTTTCCAGGCGCTGGCATCCCAGGCAAACCGATTAGGGTGTGTCTGTCCTAAGTGATGACTCCAAATCATTCTGAGGATGCCGCTCACGAGGCTATTGCCGACCAGTGCCCAGATAGAGTGGCTATAGTAGGCCCAAATCAGCATGATAAAGGTTGAGATGAGCTGTACTGCAAATTCAAACCGAGTTAGCTTTGCCACCTCTAGATGGCGGTTGAGAGAGGCGATCGCGGTTGAGGTAAAGCCATCGAAAATCGTCGTTAGCCCAATGACTGGCAGCAGCCAGGCGAGCTGTGGATTCTGGTAAAACGTGGCGACGGGCCCCGCAACGACCAAGCAGCACAGCCAAAGCGCAATTCCGCGCAGCACCTGGACCGTCCAGGCCGTATTTAAGAAGTCAGGATCATCCCCTCGCGGATTCTGAATGATGCTGGGTCTGATGCCAATATCCGAAAAAAGATGCAGCCCCATGAGAAAGGTCTGCACCAATGCCATGAGACCAAATAAGTCCGGGAAAAGGAGCCGGGTGAGAATTAAATTACTGACCAGCCTCAGACCCTGACTTGAGCCATACCCGATTACTGTCCAGATTATGCCTCGAATGGCCTGTGTTTTGAGAGAGGTCATAGATTGTGTGAACCTGAAATACCCAACGAAAGCCAATAGATGAGTAAAAACGAATGCACCAAACAGCCAGTATTTTTAGCCAGCCCCTTTCCACCAGACCCTTTCCGCTGCTGCTGAGTTTCTATCCCCAGCCTCTCTAGAGCTTGACGCTAAAGAGCTTGACGCTGACCATCTGAATCTTATGCGACTAGACTTCTGGCAAGGTCTTGGACCTTCTTCCCGATCTTGATACTCGATTCTGCATTCATGGTTCCCTTCAACCCCTTCACCTAGACAGGCCAAGGGCCTGGGAGCAGGGAAAATAGACGTGGAGGAGATCTGATCCAGTTCAGCCCACCTCCAGATTTACAGAAGATTCCCCGGACAGGATTCAGCCGCGTGTATTTTTAAGAACTTCTGGGGGCTGAGCGTCAGCAAAACCCGAATTGAGGGCTACAATCAAAACAATCAACTTATGAAGAAAAGATTAAGTTTTTCAAACAAGCGAGTTATTCATGCTTCGAGCACCTTCTCCTTCCATGCTTCGCCTTCTTTGGACGGTGGTTGAGAACATCCAGCCCAACCTGATTTCAGGGCTTTCCGATGTACAGCTCATCCGCCAGGTCTTACATGAGCTGCAGCGACTGGTGTGTCTTGCCCCAGAAGAGTCTCACATTCTTTCAGAATACTTGGGCGATCGCACCATGTTGATTCGAGACTTAACAGAAGGCTAGTCCATAAACGTTAATTCCATAAACGTTAATCTAGAGTAGGTAGATTTCTGGCGTTGGCGATAAGCGTTGACCATAGACATTGGCAATAAGCCTGGGCAACATCATGATAAAGCCACTAAAATTAAAGCCACTAAAATTATCTTCCCAAACTTGGCAATGAACTGGGCACTAAATCCTATGCTGTTTGCAATTGACCTGACAACCTTGATGGGAACGGGTTCCCATACGCCCTATGCATTCTATGCTGTATTGGCGCTAGGCTTTGTTGCCGCTGTCTCCCTGGGGTCAGTGGCCTTTTATAACTCAAAACGTCCCGCTGGCTGGGAAGGCAAGGAACGGCCCAACTATGTTCCTAAAATTGATACTGACGAGAAACCGTAGCCGCCTATTGAGCTGAGTTCGTTGCCGTCAGACCTCACCAAACTCCATAAAAGTTTTCAATTCTCAATTCAAAACTCTCCATTCAAAAAAAGCAGAGCTTAGCTAAGCTCTGCTTTTTGGCTGTTGGGTCTAGGATTGGGCTGAAGTGCAGGAAAAGCAATGATTGGCGCGCACCTAGACAAAAATCTCCTCCTTGAAAAAGAGTGCGTCAAGGAGGAGGTTTGGAGCAGTTAACGACCCAGCGGCTAAAGCGAGGGGAGGCTAGCGTTCAGTTAGGTTCCGAACGAAACCACCCGCCAAAGAGTCTGGAGCCTACTTCGTTTCGGAGAACTCGGCATCAATCACGTCATCATTTGCAGAGGCGCTATCCGAAGCATCGGAGCCACCGTCTCCATCTGGAGAAGGAGCGCTAGCTTCTGCCTGCTGATATACGCTGGTGCCAATAGAGTAGAGCGTTTGCTGAAGCTCGGCTGTCAGCGTTTTGATTTGCTCGGTGTTTTCACTGGCGATCGCATCTTCAAGCGCCTTGACTTGGTTTTCTGCCTTTTCCTTATCGGCAGCAGACACCTTATCGCCAAACTCCTCGATTTGCTTCTTCGCCTGATAGACCAGCGTATCGGCCTGGTTTTTGACCTCGATCTTTTCGCGGCGCTCCCGATCAGCGTCTGCATTAGACTCAGCGTCTTTCACCATGCGCTCTACTTCTGAATCAGACAGGGTGGAAGCGCCCGTGATACTGATAGACTGCTCCTTGCCCGTCCCCTTGTCTTTTGCCGTCACGTTCAAGATGCCGTTGGCGTCAATGTCAAAGGTAACCTCAATTTGGGGCACACCACGCGGTGCGGGAGGAATGCCGTCTAGGCGGAAGGTTCCCAAACTCTTGTTATCCGTGGATAGCTCACGCTCACCCTGAAGCACATGGATTTCTACGTTGGTTTGACCATCCACAGCAGTTGAGAAGACTTCCGACTTCTTGGTGGGAATGGTCGTGTTGCGGGGGATGAGCTTGGTCATCACGCCGCCCAAGGTTTCTACACCAAAGGAAAGCGGTGTGACGTCAAGCAGCAGAATATCCTTCACTTCTCCAGCCAGCACACCCGCCTGAATTGCAGCGCCTACGGCCACCACTTCGTCTGGGTTAACGGTTTGGTTGGGCTCTTTCCCTAGCACCTTACGCACAATCTCTTGTACCGCTGGGATCCGGGTTGAGCCACCCACGAGCACAATCTCGTCTAAGGCGCTTTTGTCAATCTTGGCATCGCGGACAGCGTTCTCAACGGGAATCCGGCAGCGGTCGATGAGGTCGGCGCAAATCTCTTCAAATTTGGCTCTGGTGAGAGTCGTATCCAGGTGCTTGGGGCCATCCTGGGTTGCGGTAATAAACGGCAGGTTAATTTCGGCCTGAGTCACGCTGGACAGCTCAATCTTGGCTTTTTCAGCGGCTTCTGTGAGACGCTGGAGGGCTTGACGATCCTTGCGGAGGTCAATGCCTTCTATTTTTTGAAATTCAGAGGCCAAGAAATCCACAATTTTTTTGTCGAAGTCATCGCCGCCCAGGTGGGTATCCCCAGAGGTGGCTAGCACTTCAAACACGCCATCGCCCACTTCTAGAATGGAAACGTCGAAGGTTCCACCGCCCAAGTCAAAGACCAAGATGGTTTCATTGCTCTTGCGATCTAGGCCGTAGGCCAAGGAAGCTGCGGTAGGCTCGTTGATGATACGTAGCACTTCAACCCCAGCAATTTTACCGGCATCTTTAGTGGCCTGACGCTGGGAATCGTTGAAGTAAGCGGGAACGGTGATGACGGCCTGGGTTACTTTTTCGCCCAGGTACTTGCTGGCATCATCCACCAGCTTGCGCAGCACCTGTGCTGAAATTTCTTCAGGAGAAAACTGCTTGCTTGCGGCGGGACAGTCAATTTTGACGTTGCCGTTGACGGTCAACACTTTATAGGACACTTCGGTCATCTCAGTGCCGACTTCATCCACCTTGCGGCCAATAAACCGCTTTACGGAGTAGAAGGTGTTTTCGGGGTTCATGACCGACTGGCGCTTAGCGATTTGGCCGACAAGGCGATCGCCATTCTTCGCGTAGGCCACCACGGAGGGGGTAGTACGGAATCCTTCTGCATTGGCAATCACCGTCGGCTTACCGCCTTCCATAACCGCAACGCAAGAATTTGTCGTACCTAAGTCAATTCCAACAACTTTAGCCATAGGACGTTATCTTGCTCCTTCTTTATTCGGCTTTTCGCCTGCACTCTCCTTCCTATAGTGGCGCTCTGGGGCAGAAATCTTAAGGCGTATTTACCGAACCAACCGTAATGAGGAGCAAGGTTAGGGTGCAGATCGGGGAGCTTAGGGTGCCCATTGGAGAGCAGATTGGGGAACAGGTCGGGGAGCAGATTGGGGTAGCGTGTGGAAGCGCAAGATCGCGTGACCTCAAGACTTACGGTAGCTGAGATAAGCGTGAAGTCGCACTCAGGAGCTGTTGATAAAAATGATCGACCAAGTCTGGGGATAGGCTTACAGCGGCAAAGGCGCTCTCTGGTAGAGGCTGGGGAGGGGCGTAGGGAATGTAGTGCAGCAGTGTGGACGGGGGAAGGTTTACGGTTTCCTGAAGCAGAAAAATAGGTAGGGTCGTGAGTAGAGAAGATTTTGAAACCTGCATTGCCCATTCTGGAAGCGTACCGGGACAAAGAATCGCGTCGGGCTGCCAGATGCGGATGAGCAATTCGGCTTGATGGGCATCGTCGATCGCTAACATAGAGCATCCGTAGCGCTGCACGAGCTGGGTAATGAGGTCTAGGGTTCTGGGGCTGGGCGTATCGGCGATCGCAGCGCTATCGAGCTGCAGCAGCGTCAGCGGACGATGGGACGCTGGGGACTGACTCCGAGCAGAGGGGGCAGCATAGGCGACCTCTGAGCAAATCTCTGCGCGAACCTCTACGCGAGGATCTGCTGGCGGCGATGGCTGACCCGATTGCTGAGGATTGACGAGAGCAGGACAGGTATCGAGGGACAAAGGCATTGGCCAAGAAGGAATAGGGTCTGGCCCAGTCAACTGACCAGAGAAGGGGACGGCTCCAACCCATAGGAGCATGGGCTGTTTTTCGAGAATAGGTGCCATAGGGTGCAATGGGGCAGGATTCGATGCGGCAGGATTCGATGCGGCAGTATTTGATGTGATGAAGCGCTGCTGCATGAGCCAATTCTGGATGACGTTCAGGCCATAGGCCTCGGCAAATTCGCTATGAATCAGAATGACGGTGGGCGACAAAAACTGAATTTTTTCCTGCGCTTCGGGGAGCGATCGCGCCATGAGTAATTGAGCGTCGTGGCCCTGAAGCACCTGGAACAGTTCCTGAAACACCTCGGAGCACTGGGCGATCGCCAGCCAGAGCGGTGCCTTAACCGACGATCGCGAGAGGGGTGTGGTGTGGGTCAAATCACGGGGAAACCAAACGGCGACTTCTGTTGCGTGAGTCGTTTGTCCGGCGGGTTTATCCGAGCGCCAGGTCAGTTCTGCTCCCTGGAGGTGAGCCAGCCGTCGCGCCAGCAAAAACTTGAGTACGGCGCTACTACGGTACGGAACCGCCGAGGCATCGGCTCCCAAGGGCTGCCCAGACCAGCCCAGAGAAATCAGCTCGTGATCTGAAAGCGCGAGAGGCGTCATCTTGATTTTGAAGCAGCTCCAGTGACCCCACGGTGAAATATCAACGGTTAGGGTACGCCCTAGAGAACTTTGGGAAGAACTTTGAGGCGAGCTTTGAAGAAACAGATAGCCCAGCAGATGAATGAATAGCTGCTCTACCCTGGACTGATCGGCGACAACCCAATGCTCAAGATGCGGTGGCAGCCAACTGTCCGCAGTGCCTGTGGGCGATTGGGATGGGGATGGGATTTGCGCTGATGCGTCTGATGCCTGGTCGTTCTTGCCTGAATCGATGCTGCCTGAATTGATATTAATGGCAATAGTCTGTCCGGAAATTCGCTGGGCGACCTGGAGGGCAGTTTTAAAGGCGGAGTAAAACTCAACGGACTGGAGCTGCAAAACAAACTGGTGGGTACAAAGTTGAGTCAGGTCAAGTAAGTCGTTGATGGCAATCAACAATTGTTGACTCTTTTGGTGAATGAGCCCCGCATACTGCACGCTGCGATCGCCCAGCCCAGCCTGACGCTGCATGACCTGAGATAAACCCATGATGCCAGCCAAGGGGGTCTTTAGCTCATGCCCCAACTCCGGCAAAAGTTCTTCGGGCGGCACAAGGGACAGGGGAAGGGGACAGGCTAGAATGGCCGGCCCATTCATTGGCCCACTCATTGCTCCATTCAAGGGCTCACTCGAATTTTGGAGCGCGGAGTGCAGCACAGGAGAAGGGGTGAAATCTGCCATAAAGCCCTAGGCACATACATTCTAGTCTAGTGCATCTCCATAATCTTATGTTCGGCAGCTCACCATGCTCGGCAGCTCACTATGCTCGGCAGCTCACTATGCCCGGCAGCATAAAGCACGATGGCCAGCAGGCTTGGGTCAATGGGGCAATGTGTTGCGCAATACCCTTATATTGACAGCGTTCGATATAAGCTTCAGTATATTGATGACTCTCAATATATATGAGTGTCAATGTGTTGAACGTATCGATTCTTTCCTATGGGCAGCTTTGACCATCCGCCTCAAGTTTTGTTTCTGTATGGCTCTTTGCGCGATCGCTCCTACAGTCGCCTCCTAGCGGTTGAGTCTGTGGTCGGAGGGGCAGGTGTGGTCTAGCCCAGAACTCCACGACCAGGTTTCAGGGGTTTTGAAAAATCAGATTGATTGAGAGAGCAAGCATGGGTATTCGAGTCGGGATAAACGGGTTTGGCCGCATTGGACGGCTGGCGCTGCGGGCAGCTTGGGGCTGGCCAGAGCTTGAGTTCGTCCATATTAATGAAGTTAAGGGGGGGGCTGAAACCGCCGCTCACCTGCTCAAGTTTGACTCGGTGCATGGGCGCTGGGCACCGGAGGTGAGTGGAGCCAACCATACGGTCACCATTGACGAAAAAACGACCTTAAGCTTCAGCGACGCTGCCCAGCCGGGAGAGGTGGCCTGGGATGCCGTTGGCGTTGATGTGGTGCTGGAATGCTCCGGTAAGTTTAGAACGCCAGAAACCCTTAACGCCTACTTTGATCGAGGTGTCCAGAAGGTGATTGTGGCGGCTCCTGTGAAAGCAGCAGAAGCCCTCAACATCGTGATGGGCGTTAATGACCATCTCTATAACCCTGCTCAGCACCGCATTCTAACCGCAGCGTCCTGTACCACCAACTGTCTAGCGCCTGTGGTGAAGGTGATTCAGGAAGGCTTGGGGATTAAGCACGGGGTGATTACAACGATCCATGACAACACCAACACCCAAACCATTGTGGATGCGCCCCACAAAGACCTGCGCCGTGCCCGTGCCACAGCCCTGTCGCTGATTCCCACTACAACTGGCTCTGCAACGGCGATCGCACTCATCTATCCCGAACTCAAGGGCAAGCTGAATGGCTTAGCGGTCAGAGTACCGTTACTCAATGCATCCCTGACGGACTGTGTGTTTGAAGTGGCGCAGCCTACCACCGTAGAGGCAGTGAATGGCTTGTTAAAAGCAGCAGCGGAGGGTTCCCTGAAAGGCATTTTGGGGTATGAAGAACGTCCGCTGGTGTCCATTGACTATAAAGACGACCCGCGATCGTCGATTATTGATGCCCTCTCAACCATGGTGGTGGACGAAACCCAGGTGAAGATTTTGGCCTGGTACGACAACGAGTGGGGCTACGCCAACCGCATGGTGGAACTGGCCAGAAAGGTTGCCCTCAGCCTGAATTGATCCCCAACCTGAATTGACCCTGACGCATCAGGGAAGGAAGCTTCTATGACAGTTTCTACTGCTTCGCGCGCCAATTTCAGAAACTATATTCTGGTGACGCTGACTTACTGGGGCTTTACGATCACTGATGGTGCGCTCAGGCTGCTGGTGCTGCTTTACTTCAATAACATCGGCTATACGCCCATTCAAATTGCCTCATTGTTTTTGTTCTATGAAGTGTTTGGGGTGGTTACGAACTTCTTGGGCGGCTGGATTGGCTCTCAGCTTGGCCTTAAGGTGACGCTCTATGCTGGGTTAGGGCTACAGATTTTGTCGTTGGTGCTGCTGTCATTCTTGAATCCGGCCTGGGCGCAGTGGATTGCGGTGCTGTACGTGATGATGGCGCAGGCGTTTTCTGGGGTTGCCAAAGACTTAACCAAAATGAGCACCAAGAGCGCCATCCGGCTGGTGGTGCCGCAGGATGCCCAGTCTGCACTCTTTAAGTGGGTGGCAATTTTAACGGGCTCTAAAAATGCCCTCAAAGGGGTTGGCTTTTTTGTGGGGAGTGCGCTGTTGGGAGCGTTTGGCTTTGTCCATTCCCTATGGATTATGGCGGGCTGCTTATTTTTGCTGCTGTTTACGGGCTTATTTTTGCCGAAGGGGATGGGCAAAATTAAGGCGAAGGTTAAGTTTTCTCAGCTCTTTTCTAAAAGTAAAGAGATCAATATCCTTTCAGCAGCGCGGTTCTTTTTGTTTGGCTCACGGGATGTCTGGTTTGTGGTGGGGCTACCGGTCTTTTTGCGGAGTGTGTTGGGCTGGTCGTTCTCTCAGGTGGGTGGATTTTTAGCCTGCTGGGTGATTGGCTACGGCATGATTCAGTCTTTAGCGCCGACGCTCATTCGACAGTTTGGGTCGGGTCGCCCACCCCAGGCTAAGACGGTGCAGTTTTGGACGTTTTCATTGGTGGCGGTGCCAGCAGCGATCGCCCTTGCCCTTCAGCTCAACGTCCCAGCGAATGCTGTGATCGTGGGGGGCCTGTTGCTATTTGGCGTGGTGTTTGCGTTTAATTCTGCGGTGCATTCCTACCAGGTGCTGGCCTTTACCGATGATGACAAGGTGGCGCTGAATGTGGGCTTTTACTACATGGCAAATTCCGGCGGACGCTTGGCGGGAACGGTGTTATCGGGGTTGATTTACCAGTTTTATGGGCTGGTGGGCTGTCTATGGGTTTCTGCGGCGCTGGTGTTGGCGGCAGCGATGGTGACGCGGAAGTTACCAGACCCGAAACCGAGTCGGGCGATCGCATGGCAAGCAGAAGGGGGCGATTGAGTGCCGTTGGGTGTGGGGTGGCTGGGGCGATCGGGGCGATTGGCTCGTCTGCTTTCATGAGATTTTCACTGGGCAATATCGCCAATATGGGGGCAACACTGCCGCTAAACGGCAACTCGCAACAGTCGTTTATGCTCGAAGTGGTTTTGGCGTTGATTTTGATGTTTGCCATCTTAGGGTCTGGATTGCCGAGCGCCCTGCGAGTTTGCGGATCTTGCCATTGGTCTTACAGTGACGCTGGAAACTGCATTTATGGGGCCAATTACGGGGCAAGCGTGAATCCGGTGAGATCGCTTGTCCCTGCGGGTAGTGTTCTAAACCTGTGGGTAATGCCCATCAAAGTTTGCTGTCTGACCTTAACTTAGAAATTCGACCCACAGATCTAGTGCATCACCTGAATTTCTGTGCCATAAATCTTGGAGAAGAGAGGGCAAGCACGACTAAAACAACTCCTCTAAATCCTGCCGACCGCCAACTACTCGTAAAACCTCAACCCCATCATTCACAATTTGATAGAAAATAATGTAGCTATCTAACGGAATTCCGCGCATTCCAGGTCTAATATGGCCATAACTGCGCCCTAAACTTGGAAAACGCACCAGATTTTCACATTTTCGCGTAAATTCTTGAAATAAATTTTCGCCAGCTTCAATATTTCGAGTCAAATAATAATCAGCAATGGTGTCCAAATCCTGACTGGCCTGTCTTGACAGAAAACAATTGCTCACCCTTCAGCTTCACGCGCCTTGCGAAACTTGACCTGTATCCGATCCGTAACAACCTCTAACGGAATTCTCTCACCTCTTTCCAACGATTGTGCCGCTTCATCAACCTTTTCCCGAACCTCTTCTACCCACGCCTGATAGTCTCTCTGCTGCCGCTCCAAAACTTGTAGCGCCTTTGTAACCACTTCATCAGCAGACTGAAATTTCCCCTGTGCCAACTGTTCGGAGATAAATTGCTCTTGTTCTGACCCTAACGTAATATGCATCAGCTTATTTTAGAGGGAAATGTATGAGGCATCTCAGCCCTATTCTAATGCCAGAAGTAGTGATTATCTAAAGCTGGAGTTTAGGACAATCGCCACAAACGTTAGCCGAGAAAAGGCGATGCTCTAGCAGCGAGACTACGCCAGCGTAAGGAAAAAGCCACTTCCCTCAACAAGCTGGGCAGTGCGGCTGGATGGCCTTGACTTCATACGGTTAAACCAAAGCGCTTTTTTCTCTGGAAGACCCTTAATTCTTTATGTTTTCGAGATGTCTTTGAGATGTCATGGAGATGCCATGAAGTGAACGGTGCCAGTGTCAGATTTTCATGGGTGATGGTTCACACTAGCAAGCAAGAAGAATCGAACTGCTTGTGGATTCCAGATGACTATGAATGCTCCGACACCAGAATTAATTATTGAGGCAGGTCGGCATCGCGGGCGCTATTGGCGTGATTTGTGGCGCTACCGCGAACTCTTTTACTTTTTGGCATGGCGCGATATTTTAGTGCGCTATAAGCAAACCGTGATTGGGATGGCCTGGGCGCTGATTCGCCCCTTTCTAACCATGGTGGTCTTTACGATTGTCTTTGGAAATCTGGCGAAACTTCCCTCTAACGGTGTCCCGTACCCGATTTTAGTGTTTTCAGCGATGTTGCCCTGGCAATTTTTTGCCAGTTCTCTCTCAGAAAGCGGCAACAGCTTGCTCGGAAACGCCAACCTCATTTCAAAGGTCTATTTTCCGCGATTGATTGTGCCGGCTAGTGCCGTCATCGTCTGTTTTGTAGACTTTATGATTTCCGGCATTATCCTACTGGGGCTGATGGCCTGGTATGACTTTATGCCGACCTGGCGGATTTTGACCTTACCTTTGTTTATTTTGATTGCCTTTGCTGCTGCGATTGGCGCAGGACTCTGGCTGGCGGCACTGAATGTGAAGTACCGAGATTTTCGCTACGTGGTGCCCTTCATTATTCAGTTTGGCCTATACATTTCTCCCGTGGGGTTTAGCAGTTCCATTGTGCCGGAGCAGTGGCGCTTGCTCTATTCCATTAACCCCATGGTGGGCGTCATTGACGGGTTTCGCTGGGCCATTTTAGGTGGGCAAGCTGCTATCTATTGGCCCGGATTTCTGCTCTCGCTCGGTTTGGTCGTGGCGCTATTGTTCAGCGGCATCAACTATTTCCGAGCCTACGAACGCTCCTTTGCGGATGTTATTTAAGAGGCTCCTTTGAGATGTCAGATGTTGTCGTCAGTGTTGAAAATTTAAGAAAGTGCTATCGACTGGGACGTAAGCAGCATGGACGTTACCAGTCGCTACGCGAAAATCTAGTGGAGGGCACCAAGTCCATTGGACGGTCGGTGTTGAACACCGTCGGCCGTCGCGCGACGCCCCAAGAGCAGGAGATGGAATTTTGGGCCTTGAACGGAATCTCTTTTGAGATTAAGCAGGGCGAACGGATTGGGGTGATTGGACGCAATGGTGCAGGGAAATCTACCTTGCTAAAAGTGCTCAGCCGGATCACTGAACCCACCGATGGCCGCATTCGGATTCGGGGACGGGTCGCAAGTTTGCTGGAAGTTGGGACGGGGTTTCACCCAGAGTTGACCGGACGAGAAAATATTTTTCTCAACGGCGCAGTATTGGGGATGATGCGCTCCGAAATTCAGCGCAAGTTCGATGAAATTGTGGCCTTTGCGGAGGTGGATAAATTTCTGGATACGCCCGTGAAGCGCTATTCCTCTGGAATGTATGTTCGACTGGCCTTTGCCGTCGCGGCTCACCTGGAACCCGAAATTCTGGTCGTGGATGAAGTGTTGGCCGTGGGGGATGCCCAATTCCAGAACAAATGTCTGGGCAAAATGAAGGATGTGGCAAGTTCGGGGCGGACGGTGCTGTTCGTGAGCCACAATATGGCGGCGATTCGTCAGCTTTGTGATGTCTCCCTTCTGCTGGATCAAGGAACCTTAAGCTTTAGGGGCACGGCAGAAGAAGGGGTGGCGCGCTACCTGAGAGTTACGGAAGCAGGGGGCGGCTATCGCGGCAAGGTGAATGTCCACGGGATTGAGCTGCTGGATGCCTATCTGGAGGATGTGAAGACGGGCGATCAGCTTGCAGCGGTCATGTTTAATAGCGACTACCAGCTTAAGCTCCGGTTTCGTGCCCATGAACCCATGACCCAAGTGGGCGTGGTGGTGCGGATCTATGATGCCATCGGCACCCTAGTTTCTAGCATTTGTACGCCAGAAGAAGATATTCCACCCTTTTTGCTGAAGGACGATACGGAACTATATTTCAATCTGCCACGCCTTCAGCTCATGCCGGGGCAGTATCGGGTCAGCATTTTTGTCTACCGAGCCAATGACCCTGTGGAGTACATGGCGGCGGAAGATATTTTGTCCTTCGACGTACATCCCTCTATTTTGGGCGATGCCATGTGGGCCTATCGGGCGGATCACGGCATTGTACGGATTGCAAACGGGGGCGCGGTTCGTGCGCTGAAGGCTCACTCCACGGCGATCGCCCGTTAACTCACCATGAGACTCCTGTTTACCATTCCTGAGTATCCCCCCCATTCTGGTGGCGGCATTGGCACCTTCTATGCCCAGTTTTTGCCGCAATTGGTGACGCAGGGGCATGAAGTGACAGTGCTGGTGGCGAATCCCTTTAGTGGAGAATTCGAGGGGTATTCCGAGGCGGGCGTGACGGTGTCCTGTGTGCCCAAGGGGGCGATCGCCGCCCAGATGTCGGCCTTTGCCCATTACGCGAGTCTGCCAGAATTACAGCGCAGTTTAGCAACAGCTTGGGCTGCTTGGGAATTTATAAAGGGGGGGCAAAAATTTGACGCGGTAGAAACAACGGACTGGGGACTCACCTTCGTCCCTTGGATTGTTTCCCCCGAAGCCCCGCCCACAGTGATTCAGCTCCACGGCAGCATGGGGCAAATTGATTTTTATGACCCGCAGCTCGATAAGCCTGTGCAGGGAAGGTTGATTCGGCTGATCGAGACGGGCTGTTTTGCTGTGGCCGATGCGCTGCAAAGCAATAGCCCTAGCAATGCCCACTATTGGCAAGCCTTGATTCATCGGGAAGTGGACTACTTACCTCCGGCATTAGCGTTACCCCACGCAGAAAATTTGATTGAATCTGACTCAAACACTGGAGCCAAATCTGGAGCTGGAGTAGTGGTGGGGCGGATTCAGCATTGGAAGGGGCCAGCGGTGCTGTGTGAAGCGCTCCAGCTCTTGGGAGATCGCGCTCCAGGAATGGTTTGGATTGGTCGAGATACCGTCTACGGTCAGTCGGGAACCTTTATGTCTGATTGGTTAGCCCAGCAGTACCCGAATCTGTGGCGAAAAAAGGTGCAGTGTGTGGGGACATTATCGCCCCAAGAGACGCGCCGTCATCAGCGAGAGGCTGCGTTTACGGTGGTGCCATCCCTGTGGGATGTCTTTAACTTCACCAGCGCAGAAGGAATGGCCTGCGGCCAAATTGTGCTGTGCTCCGAAGGGGCTGGGGCCACCGCTTTGATTGAATCGGGGGTGAATGGCTTTCGATTTGCAGCCAATGACCCCCAGGCGCTGGCAGAGACGTTGGAGCGCTGTTTGGCCCTCAGTCCCGCTGAGCGTACCAAAATGCAGCAGGCGGCTCAAGATACGATTCGCACCCTGCTTGACCCCGAACGGGTGGCGTACCAGCGCTCGGAAGCCTACGCCAAGCTAATGCATCACGGTCGCTGGCAAACGCCGCCCCAGGAATGGCTGCGGGAGGCAACGACGCCTCGTCCATTTTCAGGCAATCCGCTGGCTTTTCTGGATGCTTTACCGCTACAGCCGCTGGTTCGCTATGTGTTCCGGCGCAGTCTCAAGAAATTGTGGCGCTAGGAGACACCTTCAAATCATCACAGCCTATCTGTTCTGCCTTTGTCCCTTAGGTTGAAACCGCTATGACAGCCCCCACTCTGGCGCTCTGCATCCCTGCCTATAACGCCGCTGCTTACCTGCCGCGCCTACTGGAGTCGGCACGGCAACAAACCCAACCCTTTGATGAGATCTGGGTCTATGACGATTGCAGCCCAGACGAGACCAGTACGGTCGCGAAAGCCTATGGCGCTCAGGTGGTACGGGGGGAAACAAACAAAGGCTGCTCCTACGGCAAAAATGCCCTCGCAGCCCAAACCCGCTGCGACTGGATTCATTTCCACGATGCAGACGATGCCCTCTACCCACAGTTTGTGGAAACGGCACGAGCCTGGATGGCAAAAGACCCATCACCGGATGTGGTGCTGTTTGACTATGAAGCCCGCGATCACGAAACCGATGCCAAGCTCTACGTGCGGCAGTTTGACGATGGGGCGCTCCGGCAAGATGCGATCGCCTACGGCATCCGTGAACAAATCAACCCGTTCTGCGGCCTTTACCGCCGCGAAGCCCTCCTGAAAGCTGGCGGCTATGACCTCGACCCGCTGGTGCTTTACAACGAAGACGTGGCCTTCCACTGTCGGTTGGCAATCGCCGGACTGACCTTTGCCGCAGAGTCAACGGTGACGATCATCAACTACTGCCGCGCCAACTCCATGTCCAGCGGCAATTTGAATAAGTGTCTGCGATCGCAGTATCACGTCATGGCGAAGGTGGCGGATCAGGTATCAGAGCGATACCGACCGGAGATTGCCCAGCGCCTCTGGGATATTGCCGCCGTTTCTGCGGCGCACTCCGATTGGGAAAATGCCGATGCCTGTGTTGCCCTCGCCCGCAAGTTGGCCTACGCTGCACCCCCGCGTACCAGCTTTTGGTTCCAGCAGATTTGTAGCTTGAGTCCAGGGTTAGCCCTGCGATCGCGGGAGTACCTGATCCGATGGCTGAAGCCCCACTTGCGGCGACAGGCCACAGCTTGAACTGGATATCACCTTTCTCCAGCCTTTCACCCATTCCTGATTATGTCCCAGCCTTCGTCTTTACTCGATCCCATTGTGTTGGTGTGTGCCGCCGATGATCGCTACGCCCTGCCCCTTGCAGTGACGGTGGTTTCAGTAGCAATGAATCATAGGGGCGATCGCCCCCTTCAGCTTTTTGTGATTGATGGAGGCATTCAGGCTGAGAACCGCCGCAGACTAGAACGAACCATGCAGCGACATCGGGTGGCATTGCAGTGGATCACCCCCGATGCAACTCAGGTTGAGCATTTGATGATCTCCGGTCACATTACAACCGCCTGCTACTATCGTCTGCTGATTCCCGATCTGCTGCCAAAGCACATCGAAAAAGCGCTGTATTTGGACAGCGATTTAATTGTGCTGGGAGACATTGAAGACCTATGGAATGAACATCTTGGCAATCAAGCCCTCCTTGCAGTAGCCGATCTGAACGCCCACTATGTGTCTTCTCCCATGGGTTTGCTGAACTACAAAGCCTTGGGTATTCCTAGCAATCGCAAGTATTTTAATTCCGGTGTTTTGTGCCTCAATCTAGCGCTGTGGCGTAGGGAAAGATTGGCTCAGAAAGTGGTGAGCTATATCGAACAGAATCGAGAGTTTGTGCGCTGGCACGATCAAGACGGTTTAAACGCCATTCTCTTTGATCGTTGGGGCGAACTAGACCCACAGTGGAACCGCGCCAGCGTCCTGCATCGCTGTCAGTCTTGGCAAGACAGTCCCTACTCTGAGGCGTTGTTTAAGCGACTGCTGAAACATCCTGCCATCATTCACTTCACAGAAAGCGGCAAACCCTGGACGCCAGGATTTCAACATCCAGAAAAGCATTACTTCTTTGAGTATTTAGATCGCACCGCTTGGTCTGGCTGGCAGATTCGTTTCGATCTGTGGCTCCAAAGAGTACAAACCAAGGTTGAAAAGCTGAGGCGATCGCCGTCCATCTCCGGAGAACTCGCCTAAGCAATCTTTCCGGTTCCAAAGTCTTTACGCCTACACGCCGTTTTTGTTGCATTCAGCCGTTGCCATGCGCCCTCTCGTTTCCATCCTCATCCCTTGCTACAACGCCGCACCGTGGTTAGCCCAAACCCTGGAGTCGGCTTTGGCTCAAACCTGGACTCCCACGGAAATCATTGTGGTGGATGATGGGTCAACGGATGGCAGTGTGGCGATCGCCCAATCTTTTGCACCACGCGGAGTAACGGTGATTGCCCAATCCAATCGCGGGGCAAGCGCTACTCGCAACACGGCATTCAACGCCTCAAAGGGTGAGTTTATTCAGTTTTTGGATGCGGATGATTTACTGAGTCCCAACAAAATTGCAGATCAGGTGCAGTTGCTACAGCAAAGTCCACTCCACTGCATGGCGATTTGCAGCACAATGCATTTTTTTGATGGCGACGATCCAGCAGGCGGCATTTTCCATGAGGGTTTGCCCTTTTTTGCCGATAGCGACGACCCTGTGGCTTGGCTGACCAGACTTTTTGGCGGCGATGGAGAAGGCGCAATGGTGCATCCCGGCGCTTGGCTGATGCCGAGGGCGATCGCTGAGCAGATCGGGCCGTGGAATGAAGCCCTCACGGTAGACGATGACGGGGAATACTTCGCCCGCGCCATTTTGAGCAGTGCGGGCATTCGGCGATCGCCTACAGCGGTCTCCTACTACCGTAAACATCGGAGTGGCGTGAGTCTCAGCGGTGCCCGGTCAGAGCGCCATCAGCGATCTGCTCTCCTTGCCCTGGATCTTAAAACCCAACACCTCTTGGCGCACACCCAAGATCCCCGTGCGAAACGTGCCCTAGCGCGCTGTTTCTTAGAATATGCCGTTGCCGCCTATCCCGCTCATCGTTCCCTTGCCGCAGCGGCCTTAAAACAGGTCAAGGCTTTGGGTGGCAGCGATTACCATCCACCCTTGGGAGGGCAAGGGCTGCAATGGATTGGGCGCATCTTTGGCTGGAAGGTGGCGCGCCGAATCAGTGTTCAAGCTCAGCGATGGAAGACTAGGGGGCGATCAGCCGCCTTCTCTCTCCCGTCACAATCTGTATCTTCCTAACCCCCGTTTGACCTATGGATGTTTCTGTCATTATCCCCACCTACAACCGTCTATGGTGTCTACCCCAGGCGATCGCCTCCTGTCGCAACAGCACCTGCCAGACAGAAATTATTGTGGTGGACGATGGCAGCACCGATGGCACCTGGGACTGGCTGCAAACCCAGCCTGACCTGGTGATTCTGCGCCAAGAAAACTGGGGTAAACCCTGGGCCGCAAACCGAGGCTTTGAACACGCCAAGGGGAAGTACGTGCGCTTTCTAGATTCTGATGACTGGCTGTGCGAAGGCGCAATCGATCGTCAATTTCAACAGGCAGAAGCTGCCACCGCCGATGTGGTGGTGGCAGGCTACGAAGCCTATGCCGAACCCGGCACCTTACTGCACACCTCCCCGTGGGTAGAGTGTGACGACTTTATTGCCCAGCAGCTTGGCGAGTGCAGTAGTTCCCACTACTCGGCCTATCTATTTCGGCGCGAATTTATTGCTGCCATTCCTCAC
Source organism: Thermosynechococcaceae cyanobacterium MS004 (assembly GCA_022402525.1). Classification (GTDB taxonomy): domain Bacteria; phylum Cyanobacteriota; class Cyanobacteriia; order Thermosynechococcales; family Thermosynechococcaceae; genus JAAURS01. The sequence continues at coordinate 31,046 of JAKRSB010000139.1, read as the reverse complement.
AGACCAGACTTTGCCCAGCGAGACGATCGCCTGTTTGTGTTGGAAGTGGCAATGGCTCATCCCAAGGTGGCGGTAGACGATCACCCTGCGTTTTGTCATCGCCATCATCAGCACGTTCGCTTGCAGGCGGCGCAAGGCTTAGACTCGGTGGCCACCCATTGGCAGCATCTGCGGCTTTACCGTAAATGTCTGGCAAAGCTGGAGCAGATGGGGGAATTAACCCCGCGCCGTGGTCGCGCTGCGGCGAAGATTCTCTGGCATTTGGCCCACTGGATTGCCTATACCCACCCCGAAGAAGGAGCCGCTGTTGCTCACTGGGTATACGAACTAGACCAAACCTTTCAGCCCCCAGAACGGGGCGTTTTGGGACATCTTTACCGACGACTCGGCTTTCGCTACACCGAGCGCATCCTCCAGTGGCGACGGGAGTTGTTGGCAGGGTTGCGGTTGAGTTTACCCCGCTCATTGAAGCCCTCATCGGTTTAATTCCTGATGTGTCTTACCCCTATGCACTTATCCCTATGCACCTATCCCTATGCAAAGGCTGTGCCATCAACCAATCTCTCAATCCCCTCCTGGGAGGGGTAGGGGTGGGTGAGTCATGGCGCTACTGACCAACCCACCCCGCCCTACGGGCACCCCTCCAAAGAGGGGATTGACCACGTTTTGATTTTCCGCAGCCTTGTGTGTGCGCCATAGCCTGGGAAGGGATTAACCCGTTCTTGCTTTGTGGCTTACAACCTCAACCTTTCTGGCCTTGACCTATGAAACCGCTCAACCTTTTCTACGAAGAACCCGACCCCGATCGCTGGTTTCCGGGCGATCGCCATCCCCGTCGCGCCATTCGGAACCTCGTCCGGCGCAATCCCAGGATTTCTGGCCAGAAGCGCGTCTTCTTGAACCTCAAGATCGGACTCGATCGCCTGGGGATTCCCTACCGCGAAAACGACTATCGCTACATTCGCAACCATCCCGATGAAGTGGCCTGTATCATCGGCAAGCCCAATGTGCTAGAAACTATCCCTTGGCAAAACCCGATTCTCTTTGGGGCTTCTATCTTCTCCCATCCCTGCGATGAACCCCCTGGATTCCAAGACTTTCCGATTCGCCGCATTTTAGTGCCAGGGGATTGGGTCGTGGAAATGTGGAAACCCTACTACGGCGATCGCGTTCACCCCTGGCCCGTTGGGATTGATACCGATCAGTGGCAACCGCACCCCGACCAACCTAAAACCATTGACTTCTTGCTCTACGACAAAGTGCGCTGGGAGCATGAGCACTACACCACCGAACTCATCGACCCGATCCGAGCGGAACTGAACCGAAGAGGACTTACCTTCGCCGAACTGCGCTATGGACAGTACGAAGAACGAGACTTCCATGCCCTGCTGCACCAGTGCAAAGCCATGATTTTTCTGTGCGAACACGAAACCCAAGGCATTGCCTACCAGCAGGCGTTGGCCTGTAACGTCCCCATTCTGGCCTGGGATCGGGGCGGGGCTTGGCGCGACCCCAACTTTTATCCCCAACGGGAACAGTTTGCGCCTGTCAGTTCTGTACCCTACTGGGATCGTCATTGCGGCCTCAAATTCCCTGCCTTTGGGGAATTTCCCCAAGTGCTAGAAGATTTTCAAGACAAGCGTCAAAATGGACTGTTTTCCCCACGGGACTACATTCTGGAGCATCTCACCCTAGAGCGCTGCGCCCAACAGTATCTTGCCCATGTCGAAGCCGTGCAAGGGGAAACAGCTCATGGCTAAGATTGCAATTTTTATTGGCGCACACCTCTGTACCGCCCCCCGTCCCCAAAAGGAAGCCCTAACCTTGGCACAAGCGGGGCATTCCGTGACCGTATACGGCATCTGGTTCGATCCGCAGCTCGTCGAACGCGATCGAACTCTGATCCAAACCCTCCCCTACCGTTTTGAACCCATTCTGGATTTCCGTCCCCTGCCGTCCCAGCGGTGGCAGCGGCTGGGGGTCCGCCTTCCTGCCCGCATCGCCCGCGAACGGTTTCGCCGTTGGGGACAGTTCTCGCCGGAACTGCTGGGCTACGGGGCACGAGCCATGCTGCGCCGCGCCCTTCGGGAAAACGCAGACTTGACCATTGTGCATTCCGAAGCAGGGCTGTGGGCTGGCGTGGAATTGCTCAAACGTGGATTACGGGTGGGAGTAGATTTTGAGGACTGGTTTTCTGAAGATCTTTTACCCAGTGCCCAAAAGACTCGCCCCATCGCCCAGTTGCGCCAGCTTGAGCAAACCCTAGCCCAGCGCTGCACCTACGCCCTCACCACCTCAGAGACGATGGCAGCAGCCATGGCAGAGGCCTATCACGCCCCACCCCCTACGGTGGTTTACAATGCCTTTCCCCGTGCGGAGGGTGTGGCACCGCTGAGCCATGCCCCGCGCTGCAATCCGCCTTCGCTCCACTGGTTTTCTCATACGATTGGGCCAGGTCGCGGTCTAGAAACCCTATTTGCCGCGTTACCCCTGGTGCAGTCCCCCGTAGAGATCCATCTGAGAGGCCACTACCCCGACAGCAGCAGCAGCTGGATGGAACCACTCATTCCAGAAGATTGGCGATCGCGCCTCACCCTCCATCCCCTCGTCAGCAATGCCGAACTGCCCCTGCGCATTGCCGACCACGACATCGGGTTGGCCTTAGAAACCCCCTTCTGCCGCAGCCGCCAGCACACCATCACCAACAAGCTCTTTCAGTATCTCCAAGGCGGCTTAGCCGTCATTGCCACAGATACAGAAGGTCAACGAGAAGCCCTAGGGCAAGCCCCTGGTGCAGGCACTCTCATTGCGCCCGACGATCCGGCGGCGCTGGCGGCGGCGATTGATGCCTATGTAGGCCACCCCGAAACCCTGGTGATCGCCCAGCAGGCGGCCTATCGCGCAGCTCAAGAACACCTGTGTTGGGAAGCCCAGACGGGGCGATTGATCGAGACATTAGAACAGGCGATCGCCCCGTCTTTGCACAGTCAACCCTCATTAGGGGGCATCCTTCCAACAAGTGCTTCGGTTTAAGAGCAGCTCATAAACGTTTCTGCTCACCATTATTTTTATTGTTAGGAGAGCAACCCATGAAACTTCCAACTCAGCTCCGTGAATATCTATCCGAACGTTTAGGTGTGCCCGAAATTCCCAGCAGCCTGGAGCGTATTTCTAAGCAGGGGTTTAAGCCCAATCTCATTTTTGATGTGGGCGCCTACAAAGGTGACTTTGCCCGCATCTGTATGGAAGTTTGGCCTGAGGTGAAAGTGGCCTGTTTTGAAGCCCTTCCCGCCAGAGTTAAAGACCTTCAGGCCCTGTCCCACGAATGTGATGCCGTGCGCGTCTTTCCAGGATTGGTTGGCTCAAAGATGGCTGATAATATTCCGCTGAATGAATCCGAAACGGCTTCTTCGGTCTTAACCGAGCAAGTCCCCCAAAATTTTCCGGTGTCCTACCATTCCATGCACACCCTCGACTCCATCGTGGCTGCAAATTTTAGCGATCGCCCCCCAGAGCTACTCAAGATCGACGTTCAAGGCTACGAACTGGAAGTGTTAAAAGGTGCAGAACAAACGCTGCCCCACCTGCAAGGTATTTTGGCAGAAGTGAATCTGATTGATATCCACCAGGGTGTTTCGCTGTTTGCCGAAACCGTGAGCTGGCTCCACGAAAGAGGTTGGGGCACCTTTGACATTTGCGAACTTCACCGTCGTCCCTTAGATGATGCCCTATGGCAAATTGACGTGATGTTTGTGCCCTACAGCAGCCCATTTCGTGCTGACAAACGCTGGGGTAAATAATATGCGCGTCCTCTTCACCGCCGACCCTGAAATTCCGGTGCCGCCCCGCCTTTACGGCGGTGTACAAAGGCTGGTCGATACCATTTTGCGCGGCATTCAGGCTAGAGGACATCAGGTTGGTCTGGTTGCTCACCCAGAATCGGAATCGCCAGCCGATGCGTTTTATCCCTGGCCTGGGCTAGACTCCCAAAACCGTTGGGATACCGTGCGCAATACCTTTGCTTTACAGGCTGCGGTACGACGCTTCCAACCCGATGTGGTGCATAGTTTTTCGCGGCTGTTGTACATGCTGCCTTTTATGGCGACATCGCTGCCCAAGATTATGAGCTACGGTCGTGAACCCGCCCGTCGCACCGTGGGCTGGAGTGCCAAGCTTGCCGGAGACTCCCTCATCTTTACCGGATGTAGCCAACACATTAGCCGCGATGGAGCCGCTGCAGGCGGAACATGGCGCACCATCTATAACTTTGTAGAACTGGACACCTTTCAATGTCAGCCCACGGTTGCGCCTGATGCACCGCTGGTCTTTTTGAGTCGAATTGAGCGGATCAAGGGTGCCCACACGGCGATCGCTGCTGCGCGTAAAACAGGACGACGGTTGTTGATTGCAGGGAACCAGGTCAACAGCGAGGAAGGCCAAGAATACTGGCGCACTGAAATCGCACCCCACTTGGGGCGAGACGGCATTGAATATGTTGGCCCGGTCGATGACGTTCAGAAAAACCAATTGCTGGGGCAGGCGGCAGCCATGATTGTGCCGATTGAGTGGGAGGAACCCTTTGGGATTGTTTTTACGGAAGCCTTGGCTTGCGGTACTCCCGTTATTTCTACCCCCCGTGGAGCCGTGCCTGAAATTGTGCGCCACGGCGTAGATGGCTTTATTGCAGCGGATTTGGATGCCACCTGCGAGGCGATCGCCCGTCTATCTGAAATTAATCGGGTGAACTGTCGCCAACGAGTGGAAGATCTATTTTCTGCCGAGGCGATTGTGAACCAGTACGAACAACTTTATCGGGAGATCCTTGCAGTTCCTGCTGCTGCGGCTCAAGTGGCTTAGCTTTTTATTGGTTGGGATAGACCCATGCTGACTGACTCTCGTGCGATCGCCAACATCCCCCCATCCCAACGCCCTCTCAAACGGGTGTTGATGGTGAGTCCCCACTTTGCGCCCATCAATGCCCCCGATAGCCAGCGCATTCGCACCATGCTGCCCTACTTGGCAGAGTTTGGCTGGGAAGCAGAAATCCTAACGGTTGCACCGGAGTTTGTAGAACATCCCCAAGATGCCTATCTCACCCAACTGCTGCCGCCGGACTTAGCCATTCATCGCACGGCGGCGTTTTCCACGCGTTATACCCGCAAAGTAGGCTTAGGCAACTTAGGGTTGCGGTGTTTGCCCTTGTTTCAGCGAAGGGGCGATCGCCTTCTTTCCCAAAAGTCCTTTGATGCGGTGTTTTTCTCCACCACTATTTTCCCGGTCATGACCTTGGGGGCAAGGTGGCAGCGTAAGTTTGGTGTCCCCTACGTTCTGGATTTCCAAGACCCGTGGCTGGGTGGGTTTTACCAAAACCAGAACGGGAAATCCCAAAAGGGGAAAGCCGCCGTTCCTCCAGGCGGGCGATTCAAGTATGCCGTGGATAAAGCAATGGCGCAGTTCTTAGAGCCAAAAGCGATGCAGTCCGTGAGCCACGTTATTTCGGTATCACCGGATTATCCTGAGCTATTGCAGCAGCGCTACCCCCATCTCTCCGCTGCACAATGTAGTACGCTTCCCTTCGGTGCGCCAGAGGATGATTTTGCCCAACTGCCGACGCTCAATATTCGCCAATCTATTTTTGACCCCAAGGATGGCGATCGCCATTGGGTCTACGTGGGTCGCGGCGGGGCAGATATGGCAACGGCGCTCCGTGCGTTGTTCTACGCCCTTCAGCAATTGCGACAGCAGCAGCCAGAAGCCCTGCGATCGCTCCGGCTCCATTTTGTGGGGACGAGCTATGCCCAAGGCGATCGCGCAGTCAAAACCGTGGAGCCACTCGCCCAGGAATACGGCCTAAGCGATCTGGTGACGGAGTACGCCCACCGCATCCCCTACTTTGAAGCCCAGCAGCTTCTTTTAGAGAGCGATGCTATTTTGATGATCGGCTCTGACGATCCACGCTATACCGCGTCAAAGCTGTATCCTGCGGTATTGGCGCGTAAACCCATCCTGGCGATCTTTCACCCCAATAGTACGGTGGTTGACATTCTCCAAGCCTGTCGGGCGGGGCACGTTGCAACGTTTACGCCAGGGGCTGCACCGGAGATGAGTGTAGCGGCGATCGCTCCTTTACTTCAGGCATTCCTGAACCACCCCAAAGGCTACCAGCCATTGCTTAACTGGCCTGCTTTTGAACCCTATACGGCCCGTGCGATGACCCGCAAGCTTTGCGAGGTCTTTGATCGCTGCGCAACGGGAAGGGCGACGGTCTAACCCCCTATCGAACCTGCTGCCATAAAGAGACGGTCAACTTTTTGGTGGGGTTCTGTCGAGACCTCCGCCTCAAACGGGAATGCTTAGGGGTGTATAGATCTTTGATGGCACCTTCGCCCAGGACGCACTTTTTAGCATGGCTTCTACCGCCAAAAACCAGTCAATCACCTCACTATTCTGGATTTTGACTGCGCTATTATTGGTAGGCAATGCAACATCCTTGATGAAGGTTGCCCCGCGCACAGCCCTGGGCTGCCTGATGATTGGGGCTGCCTGCATGTATCCGTTTTATTTGTGGTGTGCCAATAAAGTGAAAGGCATCCCTGTCTTCCCCTTTTTCGGCATCACCTATCTGTGGACTTTTTGCCTGCCCCTCCTTAGCAAAAATCCTAACGTTCTTAAATACAGTTCAGAACAACACCTTCAGGCTTCCCTCGCCACGGTTTTATTTCTGGTCAGCGGCACCCTCGTCTGGTACCCCCTTGTGCAGGGCACATCCAAGCGAGAGAAGCCCTTTTTTGCGCTCAACGCCGAGTCAGCGGACAGCTTTTTTACAGCAATGGTGGGCGTGGCGGCATTGTTGAATATGTATATTATGGGTGGCTGGAAAGGCATCCCAGATAATTTATTTACCCTTGTCCGAGGCATTGTTTTAGGACTCAGCTTTTTGGGTGTGTTTGTGGTGGCCTATCGCACGGGGCAGGGCGCGCTGCCACCCAGTAAGGCAAGGCTATTTTTTATATTTCTGTGTGCCAATATCCTCAGTGCTGCCGCCACCCTCATTCTCAAAACAGCGCTGACCCTCTTTTTGCTGTCCGTTGTGGCCTATTTAATTGGCGGACGTAAGCTCCCTATAGTACCCCTTCTGCTAGGTCTCGTCGTGATATTGCCCCTCCACTACGGCAAGCATGAAATGCGGGAGAGGTATATGAACGGGGGGCCAACGAACTATGTACAACCCTGGGAATATCCGGCTTGGTTTTTGCAATGGGGCGGTTATGCCCTAGAGAATTTGGGCGATAAACCTCAGCCGCGCTGGGAAAAGCCAAAGGAAGAAAAAGAATCCTTTGTCGAACGCTCTAGCGTGATTCACATGCTGATGATGGCGCAGGAAAAAATCCCTGAGCCGTTTCCTCACCTTAACGGCACGACCTACGCCATTATTCCACAGCTCTTGGTTCCTCGATTTTTGAGTGCGAATAAGATTCGCAGCCACGAGGGCACCCACATGCTCAATATTCATGTCAAGCGCCAAACCTTTCAAGATACCCTGAAAACCACAATCGCCTGGGGATTATTGCCGGAAGCCTACGCCAACTTTGGCTTTCCGGGCTGTGCATTGATCGGCGGGCTGTTTGGGGCGTTTTATGGCTTAGTGACGCGCATGTCTATCGACAAACCAGCCTTTTCCTTTGCGACCCTCTACTGCATTTTGGTCATGAGTATGGCGCTGGCCTCCACGGAGTGGACTGCTGGGGTCTATGCTGCGTCGCTCTTTCAGTCTTCGATGCCCATTGTTGGCATTCGCATCGTGTTTATGAAGCGCCAAAAGCCTAAGCCAACCCCTAAAACAGAGACGAAACCAACCCAGTACGCCTAGATGCAACGGACGACCATGCCAAAACTTGCCATCATTGCTTCTCACCCCATTCAATACTACGCACCTTGGTTTCGCTATCTTGCCCAAGAACCCGATCTAGATCTGCGGGTGTTTTATCTCTGGGATGTGGGCGCACAGCAAACCATCGATCCAGGGTTTCGCCAATCCATTGAGTGGGATATTCCTCTCCTAGATGGATATGCTTACGAATTTGTCCCGAATACTAGCGATCGCCCCAATACCAATCACTTCTGGGGTCTACAAAATCCAACCCTGGCGCAGCAGGTTGCAGCCTACCAGCCCGATGCGGTGTTTTGTACCCTATATAATTACGCGAGTCTTTATCGGTTCATTTTCACCTGGCGTCAATGTCCGCTTCTGTTTCGAGGGGACTCTCACCGCTTGGTGCCAGCAAAAGGCGTGAAAGATTGGGCAAGACAAGTCTGGATTTCTACGATTTATCGTCGATTTTCAGCCTGTCTCTACGTAGGTCAGGCCAATAAGCATTATTTTCAATATCATGGTGTCCCCTCGGCACGGCTGTTTTTTGCACCGCACTCCGTCGACAATGGACGCTTTATGGGAATCTCTGCGATCGCCACCCAAGAGGCCCAACGCTGGAAACAGTCCTTAGGCATCCCTGGGGAGCATCGCGTGATTTTATTTGCAGGGAAATTTATTGCCAAAAAGCGGCCCCTTGATTTGTTGCAGGCCTTTATTCAGGCAAAATTGACCAACGTCTCTCTTCTCTTTGTCGGGGCAGGGGAACTGGAAGTCGATCTAAAAGCGCAAGCGGCTTCCCAGCCTAACGTGTACTTTGCACCGTTCCAGAACCAAAGCTTAATGCCCCGCACCTTGGCGATCGCAGATCTGTTAGTCCTCCCCAGCTATGGATCTGGGGAAACCTGGGGCCTCATTGTCAATGAGGCGATGTGTCTGGGAAAACCCATTGTCGTTAGTCATCATGTTGGCTGTGGGGCAGATCTGGTTCACCCGGAGCGCAATGGGTTTATCTTTTCAGCAGGAGATGTACAGCACCTCAGCCAAGTGTTGCAACAGGCATTTATGGAGAGCGATCTCACCCAAATGGGGCGTGAAAGTTTAGCCATTATTGAACATCACAGCTATACCCAAATGACGAAGGGACTCAAAGCAGCACTGGAGTCAGTGCGAGAAAATTCAGGCCGGATGGCAATCCCAGGGAACCGTCAAAACCATCTGCCAGGAGATTCAAGTAGCCCATCAACGCCTTGAGATGGGACACTGGATGTCCCCGTCGATCAGCAGCTCTGTGATTGCATCTACTTTATTTTTTGCCCTACAGCGACTAGACTTCAGCTCAGCGCCTGATTGCCCCGTCAACATCCAAAAGAGGGTTCGGCCCACATCCCGCACAATTCGATGGTAGGACTCTTCAGGCAGGTGGGAGGGGACTGGAACGGGCGTAAAGGTAATGCCGTGACTGCCAAAAACAATCGCTGCGATCGCCTTGGCACGGTTCATATGGTAGTCGGACGTAACCAAATAAACATGCTTGATGTTCTGGCGCTGGAGTTGAGGCAGAATCGTTGTAAAGTTTGTAACCGTATCCGTCGCACTATAGTCTAGCTGCAGTTGCTCGGTAGAAGCCCCTACAAACTCAAACATCTTTAAAGCATCTTCAGGCATGCTACCGCTGGAAATCCAGACCTTCATCTGGGGATAATTCCGCGCTAGTTTTGCCGCAGCATACTCTCGGCTTTGACTGCCCCCCAGCACCAAAATTGCCTCAGGCATCGGAGATTGGTAAGCGGCGATCGCCAGTCTAACCGGGATAATACCCAAGAACACAAAACTGATACTTAAAGCGGCAGCGAAGGTTTGCCGCCCACGCTGGCGACCTATCTGACGATACCGATCACTCCAAATTTGCATTGTGGTGTTATGTGTAACGGATTTGGCCGACCTAGTGCAGCACGAACGAATGCAGCACGAGTCGAGAGAACTTTAAGGACATGATCCGTAACCCGTAGGGTTTAGGTCGTGAAATTGGGCTAGAGCACGAGAAAAGACAAGTGCAAGTCTTTTGCTGACCCAATCTTGTTTTTCTAGTCTTGTGTCTCTAATCTTGTTTTTCTAGTTTTGTTTTCCTAGTATCGACAGCGAAGCGGGGCAATCCACCTTCTGGTGCTATTCATGTTTGACCGTCAGCCCTGGAAATTCTAGGGGCAGCTATCTCGACTGATGGCGTTATGGAGAAGACTTTCGTTTTGAACATCCACTCCGAGCGCTTCGGGGTTAACGGATGCTGTCTATGGCTGCCCTAACCAGCCGTAGGCATCACCCAGTCACGACGGTGAACATGTTGGCGCTTTCCCTGCTTGAGCGGTGGAGGGGTTGAGGGATCTGAGTCGAGTGATGGGTTGATAGATGGGCTGATAGATGGGTCGATAGATTGTAAAACTTGGTCTTGCAATTGACGCCGCAGTTCTGGGTGGAGGGTTGCCTCTTGTAGACAGGTCATAAACAACTGAAGAGATTTGTAGTAGCTGACAAGCTGCCACCCCAGCTCTCCCGATAGCGGTTCTGCCACCCCAAAGCACCGATCCGCCAACAGCCGAAAAAATTGTTGACGCCAGAGGGTGCCAGAGCTATTCCACCAGGCCAATAGGTGGTCTTTCTCCAGATTTAATGGAGCAAGTTGGGCGGTGCTGACCTGCCACTGCGATCGCCGTTCAGATTCAGGGGCAGATTCAGGTGCAGGACTCAGAGGTTTGGGTTCTAGGTCAAGGGGAGAATATAGGTTTAAGATTGCGCGATAGTCTACTTCTGCCTCAACCCTGTCGCACTGGGGAAACAGGCGAGTTTGCACTGGGCCTGAGTCTAAAGGGTCTAAGCCTAGAGGGTCAGAAAGTGACTGAGCGATGCGCGGATCTGAGGCGATCGCTGTTCCCCATCCCCAGTTGCGCGAGAGCGCCACGTAAAATAGCCTGAGCGCCGTGGGATTCAGATTGGCCGCGAGTTTTTTTATTTTTTGCTGCACCTGTGCCACCAGCGGCTGAATTTCAGGTATCTTGTCAACGTTCTGCTGAATGGCTTGCAACAGCGGCTCTAGCAGCAGTTGGGGCTGATGCAGCAGTCCACTGGTCATGCTAATCACCTCGCGCCAATGGGGCACATCCCCTTGTTGCGCCCATTGGTGTGCCCCTTGTTGAACCCCGTCTTGAATCCCTTGTTGAACCAATTGTTGCAGTATCTCTGGCAGTCGGTGTTCTGGGGTTGCTGCAATTTTGCGCGCGGTTAAATATTCTTGAAACGTGAGGTGAGAAAAGGAATAAACGTTATGGGCACGCTGCACCAGTAACCCGTGCTGCGTTTCAAACACGCGCAAAATCCCTTCGCTCAAAAACCAAAGCTGCTCCCTATCCATAGGGGCTGTCGTTTCGGCCTGAAGATACTGAGCAATAAACTGCACAACCTCGTTTTTATCAAAGAAATAGCGTTCCTGCTCAAAGAAATGGGCCGCAAGATGGCTCAGCAGCTTAAGCTTATCTGCCACAGACCAGGTATCTGTCATGGAGCTGCGATGATTCCCCCGCACCTGATCCCAGCCCATGACCAGCATTTCTAACCCAGCTTGGTAGAGCTTTACGCGTTTTACGGGGAACGTTTTGCGATCCTGAAAGACGCGGCACAGTAGATGGAGCAAAATAGGTGTCGTGGCTAGCTCCCGAATGGCCGCATTATTGGGATGCGCGAGCTGCACTAGAAATTGATGGGCAAGAGCATGATCCTGTGCACCCGCTGCTGTAAAGTACCGCTCCACCGAGTATTCAATTTGGGCTTGGGTGAGATCGGCAACTTCTGCATAGTGGAATAGGGGCAATGCAAAAGGAATGGACGCAATTCGGCTGGTGATGATGATGGGTGACTGGTGATACCGCTCAGCAAAACGCTGGAGGCAGTCCTTGAGGATAGGCAGGTCTGCGGTGTCCACCTCATCTAGCCCATCCAGTAAAATGAGAAGTCTGCCAGCCTGAAGGAGAGGGGCGATCGCCTGCGTGGGCAGCCCATCTTTGGCCCAGTAAGCCTCTAGAGCCTCGGTGAGGTCAGCCGAGGGGTTAAGGTTGGACGCTGCAATCCAAGTCCGTAAATTCACAAACATTGGAATGCAGTCGGCTCGGAAATGGCCGTTGACACATTGAAGGGCCAAATACCGCAGGAACGTCGTTTTCCCTACGCCCGGTTTGCCAATCAGCATGAGGCGAGTCTGACTTTCTGCCACTGATAATGCCGATGTGGAGACCGTAGAAGGTTCGTTCAGTCGGAGAGGCTGGAGGTTAATGTTAATCCTCGATAAGTCAGAAACCTCTAGCCAGCGCTGCTGGGTGAGGTATGGCAAAACCTTCACATCTGTATAGAGTTGCGCGAGAGGGAGGGCGTTGCTTGCTTCTAAAGCCGCTTGAATAAAGCCACAGCGACGCTCGATAAAGGGTCGTACTTTTGCTTTAAGGTCTGCAAATTCAGCAGCATCGGGGTATACAGACGGCTCCGCATTGATCGCTGCAGGCGCATCAAGGGCAAGGTCTAGGCCCAGTTCTAGGGCAATGTCAGGGCCAATGTCAGGGCCTTCAGCGATATCTTCCCAGTCGAGATTGAGCTGAAAGCAGATCTCAACAAAGACGTGTCGCTCAACGGGACGGCCGGAAAAGAATTTCCAGACGGGTTGCCGAGTTTCTAGGCCTGCTTGATAGGCTAAATACTCTTGAGTCCAACCCGTTCTTTGGAAAGATTGCTTGGCCAGCAATCGACCCGATGGAGAGGCGATGAGGGAACGCTTGGGCATGGATACTATGACCGAGTTAGCTCAGTATTCCGTTTCTCTAGATGAAGGCTCTACTTAGAGTTCCCTGCATTCACTGAGGTTTACGCACTACTTGAGAGAAGCACTTGATAGAAACAGTGCTTAAGCCAGAGGCAAAATATACGTTGGCATATACGTTGGCAGGTTAAACACAAACACGAAAATAAACACAGCCCCGCCATGATTGAAAGACCTAGGTATTTTCGGGGGGCTGTAGTGATGAACGCGATACTTTCCGTAACGGCAATTTGTCTATCTCTCCTGTTGGTATGGCAGGCAGTCCCTTGGGTCATCGCCCTAGGAATGCGGCGAAAGTGGGTGGATACCCCCGACGCGCGGAAGGTTCATCGGCGTCCAATGGTGCGGGTGGGTGGACTGGCGATCGCCATGGGAGCCATCGTCGCCAGTATTCTGACCTTAGCCATTGGCACCACAACCCATAGCTTTGGCAGTCCAGAGGGGAGCACATGGGGCGATTGGGGCGCTTGGGGCGTAATTGTCGGGGGCTTTGGCTTTTTTGCCATCGGATTTGCGGATGACCTGCTTCAGCTACCGCCGCTGCCCCGCTTACTGCTGCAAATGGCCTTTGCGGCGATCGCCTGGTTCATGGGGGTACGGGTCGAGTATTTACCGATGCCCTACTTTGGCGCAGTTTCAACGGGGCTTTTGAGCCTGCCCATTACGTTAATTTGGTTGGCAGGGACGGCAAATGCCCTTAACTGGTTTGATGGACTAGACGGTTTAGCCGCAGGCACAGGAACGCTTGGTGCTTTATTGTTGGCATTTGTGGCTTGGCATCAGGACAACTTTGCCGCCGTGTGCTTAGCCTTGGCCCTCGCAGGTGCAACCATTGGCTTTCTGAAGTTTAATTTGCCCCCAGCCAAACTCTTTATGGGAGACGGTGGCTCCTACCTGATTGGGTTCACCCTAGCCGCCATTAGCGCCATTGGGACAATGCAAACCCCAAGCTTTCGCAGCGCCATCCTGCCTTTTGTGATTTTGGGCGTCCCGTTAGTGGATATGACCTTGGTGATGCTCAACCGCGTGCGTCAGGGCAAGTCGCCGCTGTACCCCGACCGTAGCCACTTCCACCATCGGCTGCTGGACAACGGCTGCCCCCCAATGTTCACTACAGGCTTTATCTGGGCATGCTCAGGATGGGTCGGAAGCTGGGCGATCTCCATTGTGGGCGCACCGTGGAGCTGGGTGGCGATCGTTGGATCATCCATTCCCTTTGCGGCCATGAGCTATGGCCTAATTCGTATTGTTAAAGCTTCAGCGACGACGCAGCCCTCCTCTGTCTTAGTGGACTAAAAAAAGAGTGAGTTCGATCAAAAACAGCCGCCCCTCATCCTCCCATCCTCCTGCTCCCTAGAGAGCAGGAAGAGCAATTAGCAATCAAGCTTCTTAATTCCCTCGCCTTTCGGAGAGGGGTTTGGGGTGAGGGGCATTAAGTGCATCATCGAACGCACGTTAAAAAAGAGTGAACTAAGTACAGGAACTGCGAAGCACGACTGAAGGGTTTGATTTGGTTGATTTTAGGCAGGTCTGCTGTATGTCTTCCCTTATAATTCCATCTCGGCCAGACCGCTCACTGCACCTTTGGACGACGGGCCTGTTTGACCTGAAAGGCGGCATTCAGACCTTTTCAACCTTTTTCTGGGAGGCGTTACAAAACGCTTGCCCAGATGTTCGTCAGCGCATCTTTTGTCTGCATGATCGGGATGCACCATCCAATTTGCAGCTATCTAGCCATCAGCATATTCACTGCATGGGTCGTATCCCTGCAAAATTTAGGATTCCGACCTTTGGCGCCGACCTGTTTCGCTGGGGCTTAGTCGAACGACCTCGACTCATTCTTTCGACCCACCTCAACTTGACGACGGTAGCCTATCGTCTCAAGCAGGTAGCGGGCATTCCCTACTGGACTGTGGCCCACGGGTTTGAAGCCTGGGATGTGCAGAAGCCAATCCTACGCAAGTCTCTCGCCCATGCGGATCGGATTCTAGCGGTCAGTCGCTATACCCGCGATCGCCTCATTTCTGAGCAGGGGATAGACCCAGACAAGATTCAGCTCCTGCCCAATACCTTTGCTGCAGAGCGATTTCAGGTTGCACCTAAGCCCGTTCATCTGCTCCAACGCTACGGCTTGCCGCCCAACCGCCCCGTCATCCTAACCGTGAATCGCCTCGCAGCAGGGGAAGATTTTCGCCCCTACGACCAGATGCTAGAGGCGCTGCCGCAGATTCGCCAGACCCTGCCAGACGTTTGCTACTTGATTGTGGGGAAAGGCAACGATCGCCCTCGTCTGGAAGCAGAAATTGCCCGTCGCAATTTACAAAATACGGTTATTCTGGCTGGATTTGTCCCCGACGAAGAACTGGGCGATCACTATAATCTGTGCGACCTCTACGCCATGCCCAGCAAATTGGAAGGGTTTGGCATCGTGTTTCTAGAAGCGCTGGCCTCTGGAAAGCCTGTGTTAGCCAGCCATCTGGATGGTGGTCGAGATGCGGTTGTCGATGGGGAATTGGGCGCACTGGTGAATGCCGAGGATGTGGGGGCGATCGCCCAAACTGCCCTTGAAATTTTGCAGAAAACTTACACCAACCCACTGCTCTACCAGCCCGAAGCGCTGCGTCAAGCAACCATCAAACGCTTTGGATTCCAGCAGTTTCAACATAACTTAGCCCATCAGCTCCAAACATCACCGCTGATGCAGCCCTGATGAAACGTTCCTCAGCCTCCCCCTGATCGGCGGAGCTTGGCGTTGGTGCACCCTAAGACAGAGCGCCTTTGAGACAAAGCGCCTTTGCAATAAAAAGGGTTTTGACCCATGAAAGTTCTCCACGTTATTCCTTCTATCTCTCCCGTGCGGGGGGGGCCGAGTCAAGCCGTTCTAGAGATGGTACAGGCGCTGCGTCAGCGGGGCATTGAGGCGGACATTGCAACCACCAATGACAATGGCCTTACAGAGCTGGATCTTCCCCTGCACCAGCGTTTTGAGCATCCAGTCACCGGGGGCGGTACTGTTCCGGTCTACTGCTTTCCCCGTCAGCGCTCCAAAATTAGCGCCGTGCGAGAGTTTATTATTTCAGGGGACTTAAGACGCTGGCTAAAGCAGCAGGCAAAAACCTACGACTTGCTCCACGTCCACGCCATTTTTTCCTACGCGCCTACCGCTGCAATGGCGATCGCCCGTCATCAGGGCATCCCCTATTTTAGTCGTCCCCTCGGTCAGCTCTGCGAGTGGTCACTGACCCAAAGTCGCCTTCGCAAACAGATTTACCTAAACGTCATTGAGCGCGCAAATCTCAAGGGCAGTCAGGGGCTACACTTTACCGCCATTCAAGAGCAGCAAGAAGCAGCGGCACTTAACCTCAATGTGGGTGGATTTGTGCTGCCCCACGGGCTGCGGATGCCCGCCCCCATTCCCCAAGCGCGGCTCAAATTGCGAGAGCAGTTGCAGCTCCCCCCGGATGAGCCCATTCTTTTGTTCATGTCTCGGCTCCATCCTAAAAAAGGATTGGATGCGCTGATTGCAGCCCTAGCGCGACTGAAAACCGAGCGATTTACCTTTCTTTTGGCAGGCAGCGGCGACCCAGACTACGAAGCCACCCTCAACGATCTGCTGCGGGACAATGGCCTAGAGGCCAGAACCCGTAAGGTTGGGTTTGCCACGGGAGA
This sequence comes from Thermosynechococcaceae cyanobacterium MS004, assembly GCA_022402525.1. Classification (GTDB taxonomy): domain Bacteria; phylum Cyanobacteriota; class Cyanobacteriia; order Thermosynechococcales; family Thermosynechococcaceae; genus JAAURS01. Next base: position 14,646 of record JAKRSB010000139.1, on the reverse strand, counting down.
AACCAAGCAGCTCTACCTGCAGGGGGCCGATCTTTTTGCCCTCACCTCTCACTCCGAAAATTTTGGCATTGCGGTCTTAGAAGCACTCGCTGCCGGCACACCCGCACTGCTCACCCCTGGTGTAGCACTGGCAGAACTGGTTCAGCAGCAGAATTTAGGCTGGGTTTGCGATCTGGAGATCCAGGCCATTGCAGAAGCGGCCCAGACCGCGTTACAGGATGCCCAAGCGCGCCGGGATAAGGGCGATCGCGCCCGTCAGATTGTTGAAGCGCAGTATAGCTGGGACAGCATTGCCCTCCAGCTTGAAGCGCAGTATCGCACGGTTCTCCAATCCAGCACCGCCAATTCCAGCACCTCTAACATTGTTGCCCCCTCACCCCTTTACCAAGCACCATGACCAGCGTAGTCCCTTCCATTGTTTCGACCCGTCCTGCCCCCCTTGCGCCAGAAATTGAGCAAGCCAGCCTTCTGGACTGCCTAACGCCCGTCATTTTGACCTACAACGAAGAACCGAACCTAGAGCGCACCCTTAAAACTCTCACTTGGGCAAAGCGCATTGTGATTATCGATAGTTTTAGTACGGATGAAACGATCAATATTGCCAAAGCCTATCCCCAGGTTGAATTATTCCAGCGGGTGTTTGATACCCACGCCCAGCAGTGGAACTACGGCTTGGCACAGGTACACACGGAGTGGGTGCTGTCCTTAGATGCCGACTATCAGCTTAGCAATGAGTTGATTGCTGAAATGGCCGCCCTTGACCCACATACCCCCTTTGATGGCTTTAAAATTCCCTTCAAATACTGCGTGTTTGGACGCCCCCTGCAAGGAACCCTGCTGCCGCCGCGCATCGCCCTATTCCGGCGCGATTTTGCTACCTATATAGATGATGGTCATACACAACTGCTGACGGTAGATGGTTCAACCGCTGCGCTATCGTCCGCGATTCTCCACGACGATCGCAAACCCCTGTCTCGGTGGCTGTGGGCACAGGATCGGTATGTATTACTAGAAATCGAAAAACACCGTACCACGCCTACCCAGGAGTTAAGTTGGGGCGATCGCATTCGTAAAACTAAAATTTTGGGGCCTCTCGTCATTTTCTTCTACTGCCTCATTCTGCGCGGCGGCATTTTAGACGGCAGAGCAGGCTGGTATTACGCCTATCAGCGGGTTTTGGCTGAACTTTTGCTGTCTCTGCGGCTGTTAGAAGAGGGCTAATCTGACCTTCCCTGGGTTTTCTATCTATTCGTACAGGGTAACTGTCCCTTGCTGGGGTAGGAATGGGCAAACTGAGTATGAAGTTGAAGTTATGAAGTTGAAATCGCGGAGACGAGAATACTTCCTATTCAGCATTTCATTCAAGCGAATTCTATGCCTGTTCAGTCCACCCCAAACTCACTTCGACTTAGCTGCGATCGCCGCACCGTTGCGATCGCACTGAGTACGGTATCTGTCTTTGCCGCAGCACTGGGCTTCAGACCCGTCCCCACCCAAAGTGCGCCACGACCCTCGTTTCCGAGGCTACCCGTCTTAAAGCCCCAGATCAATAATGGTGGGCTCAATAATAGCGGGCTCAATAATAATGGGCTTCCTGTCCCAACAGTTCCCTTAACGCAAACCCCAATAGCAGCCCCAATAGCGGCCCCTATTGCAGCCCCTATTGCGGCCCCTACAGCTCAACCCCCTAGGCCTCAAGCTAGTTTTCAACCCATTTTTTCGACTCCACCTGGGGTCACCCCTCCAACCAAGGTGCCTCCAGCAGTTCTAGCAGCACCTTCGATCCCTTTTCCAGGGGCCATCGCGCCACAATTTCCATTCCCCAAAATTCCAGGGTCACAGGTCACAGCGTCCCCCTTAAACCCCAGCCTAGACAACGCGCCCCTCAGCCCTGCTGGAGCAGATTCCAGCGCGCCCCCTCCAATTCCCGGAACGGTTCCCCGCGTCGTCAACCCCTACGAGCTGGATACGTATCGTCTCGCCATTGGCGATAGCATTTCTATCTTCGTGGCAAACGTTCCAGAGTTTACGACCAAGAACGTAATCATGAGTGATGGCACAGTTAACTTACCCGTTGCCGGATCGCTATCGCTCTGGGGCATGACTTTAGCTGAGGCGACTCAGGCCGTTACAGAACGCTACGTCCAGACCGATGTTTTACGAAAGCCATTTATTGCGGTGCAGCTCCTGGCCTCCAGCCCCCTCAAAATTGCGCTGTCCGGAGCCATCAATCGCCCCGGCGCATACAACATTCCCGTCGTCGATACCAAGCTGCCCACCATTACCGATGCGATCGCCTTTGCTGGAGGAATTACAGGGACTGCCGACCTCAAGCAGGTGAAGGTTTACCGCCTCAGCCCCAATGGGACAGATCAGGTTTTAGACGTAAACCTTTGGGCGCTCATTCAGAATGCTGACCTTCGGCAAGATATCACCCTGCGCAGTGGCGATCGCATCTTGCTCCAGAGAGCCCCCGTCCAGCCCGAAGAGGCAAGCCTGATTGGCTCGGCCAACCTATCCCCAACCGATATGCAGGTTGGCATTTTGGGCGAAGTGCTCTCGCCAGGGCTTGTAAAAGTTCCCCCCAATACCTCCCTTAATCAAGCCCTGCTATTGGTTGGGGGTTTTAACAGACGTGCCCAAGTGAAAACCGTCGAATTGATTCGAGCTAATCCAGATGGTTCCGTCACCCGTCGGAAATATCCCGTCCGCTGGTCAGACTCCATTAGTGAGAATGCAAATCCGATTTTGCAGCACAGAGACGTCGTGCTGGTCGGAAGCTCCACCCTGGCGCGCTATGGCGATATTTTAAGCAAGATTCTTTCCCCGATCAGTCAATCCTTTTCCTTCTTGAACTTCTTTAACTTCTTGTTTCCGGCGACAAAGTAGCTTTCAAAGCTCTCATCCAGTCCTCGTCTAAACCCTCAACTAAATCCTTATCTCAATCAGTCACATCCCATCCACCCATTCACCAATTGACAATTGAGGCTTCAAAAACACTTCCAATGGATGAGATATCTAATTCTAATTTAGGCACTACAAAAAAGCCTGTCGGCACCGCCAAGTTTAGCGATCACGATGCGGAATTACTCACAGTCCCAGAAAGCTCTGAAGGCTCCGTCAACATCCCTAAATTAATTGGAATGGCGCGGCGGAAAAAAGTTTTGATTATGGGGCTATCCATCGGACTAGCTTTATTTTCTGGACTTAAAGCCTATAAGGAAGAGCTCACCTATGAAAGCACTTTTCAACTCTTGGTACAGCCCGTCACTGAAAAACAAAAGCTTTCCAATCTGACGGGAGAGAAACAAGCTGGAGGTTCAAACGTAGAGTTTGACTATACAACGCAGATTGAGGTTTTACTGAGTCCTAAGGTCTTGGCACCCATCGTCGCAGAAATCAATCAGAGATTTCCTGAGGTAACAGCTGAATACCTAAACAAAAGCTTGACGGTCTATCGGCTTGGCGAAACCAAAGTTATTGAAGTTAAGTTAAAGGATGAAAATCCAGAAAAAATTAAATTTATTCTCGAAAAGGTGTCTAAAGGCTATTTAAAATATAGCTTTGAGGAACAGCGCGCCAGTCTGAGACAAGGGATTAAATTTGTTGATGAGCAGCTACCAGAATTCCGCAAAAGAGTCAATCAGATTCAAGATCAAATTCAAAATCTCAGGCAAACCTTTAATTTCGTAGAGCCTGAGTCCTATTCTGCTGATCTCTATAAAAAAATTGCAGATATTACCCAGCAAAGACAAGCGCTACGCAACGAGCTGGATACGATGAAAATTCGGCATAGCATCTTGAAAAAGCAGGATGGAGCGCTTGTTACAATCAATCAATCTCCAACCTATAAAGAATTCCTCTCTCAGTTCCAGGCCTTAGATCGCCAAATCGCCATTGAGCTGGCTCGGTTTGGGGAGAATAGCCCCACGATTAAAATGTTGCGACAGCAGCAGGCGAATTTGATCCCCCTACTTCAATCTGAGGCTCAAAGAGCCGTCAAAAACCAGTTGGCGACGCTCAATAACGACATGCAGATTTCATCTGCGCGAGAAAGGTCGCTGGCAGAAATTCAGCGCCAAATCAATCTTAAATATCAAAAAATGCCCTCAGTCTCTCGGATTTTTGCAGACCTACAGCGCGATCTGAAGGCCGCTAATGAAAGCCTAGAGCGATTTATAACGTCTAGAGAAGGGCTTGAAATCGAAGCTGCTCAAAATCAAGTGCCGTGGCAATTGGTACGTCCGACCAAAGAACCTATTCCCCTCCCTAAGGGTAGCTTTATGAAGGGAGTAATATCCGGTTTTATTGGTGGTGCAGTGCTATCCATCGTGCTTGCCGTTTTGCTAGAGCGGATCGAAGGAGCCTTCTACACGGTCAGCGACTTACGGCGCATAACCCGACTTCCAATTTTGGGCACCATTCCCTATCGCAAAGACTTACGCTCCGCAGGCACTGACGCCTACGCCGTAGACTGGCGACCTTTATTAGAAAAAGCATTCATACTGCCCAACTCAGATCTGACAAAGCCTACCTATCGTGACGATGACGCTAACAATGACGCTGACTTTAATGCTGACTTTAATACAGACGTAGTGATTGTAGATGGGGAAGACGATTTTCCTGCGCCCGTCCCTACGGGGAGTACCTACGGTTTTCTAGAAGCCTTTCGCACGCTCAATACCTACATTTCAAGAGTTCAAGATAACTCAAAGCAGTGGACACTTGCGGTCAGTTCCGCATCGCAGGGAGAGGGACGCACCATTATTGCGCTCCACTTGGCGCAGGCTGCGGCTGCTATGAGCCAGCGGGTGTTGCTAGTTGACGCTCATTTTCAGGGTGGGGGTAATGCGGCCAGCGAGTTCCTCGGAATGGCACCTCGCCCTGGATTAGGAGATTTCTTGATGGGGCAAAACACCCTCAAGCAGGTCATTCGTCCCCTCAATTGGGAAAACGATTTATTTTTTATCAGCGCCGGAACTTCTCCCCCAGATCCAACACGAGCGCTGGCTTCTCCCCGCATGCAGGAATTTATGCGCCGTGTACGGGAGTCTTTTGACATTGTTATTTATGACACGCCTCCCCTCATGGGATTAGCAGATCTAGGCATTCTTGCAACCCATACCGATGGGGTGCTGCTGGTGGTGAAATTTAGAAAGTGGGGCGCATCGACAAACTTAACCAATGCTCTAGATCGCCTAAGCATTGCAAAAATTCCAGTTGTGGGAATTGCGGCAAATAGCGTTAAAGAATATACCTTTAAGTGGTTCCGTCGCTTCCGTTAATCTGCTGCTTCAAAGGAGATGCTTTAAGGGAGATGCTTCAAGGCAGAAATAATGGGCAGAAATAATAGGCTGCTAAGAGCGTGGCTTGTGTAGGGTTGTCATCAGCTGAGGATAGAGTTCTTTCAGCGTTTGATAAAGCTGCTCACTTAAAGCTGAAGATGAGCGATGAGGGGTTGAGTGCAGGATGAGGCGCATCCAGATGCATTGTTTATTCAACAACGGGGTTTGACCTATGCTCCACTGCATTAAGTGAATGGGGTTTAGGTCGTGCCTCAGACGAGTCTCTAAGAACTGTCTTCTGGTGATAGTGGTTTTACCGTGGGGGTTGAGGCAAGTATCTAAAGTTGTCTCTTGAATTTTCTCTGGCACTGTCTCTTTTGGGGCGGTAGATAAAGCATGGTAACCTAGCGCTGTAATTTGTTCTGAGGTTTGAGTCGTTGGTCGGACAGGCGATCGCCCCGTCACCCATTTCTCCTGTAGGGTATCTAGGCTACCGTCCGTATTAAAAACATAGCGAAGCTGCACCGTTAAGGCTGTAGAGCGCTGACGAAAGCGATATTCTTGGGCATCTAACACAATGTCGTAGCGAGTTGATACCTCGGAGCGAGGTAGCGGACTGCGTTGAGTGCCTGTCCAGCCAGAAAGCTGAAGGGTTTGAGGCAGTTGGCGAGAAGACTGGTTCTGAAGCGACTGAGGTTGCACAAGGAGCTTGCCCAAACTGGACAGAACCCCAACGGTCAGCACCATTAAGCCGACTGTGCGTAAAGGCTTAGCCTTGAGCATCAGTAACCCCCTGGAGTTCCCCCTGGCGGTAAAAAAAGTGATGGATCGTGACCATGCACAAAATTAGCCCCGTAGAGATGATTTGCTGACCGGGGTCGCCGTGCCAGAAGGAAAATAACTCAGGGCGATCAACCGAAAAGGCAAGAATAGCCACTCGTACCACACTGGCAACGCCAGCAAAACTGGCCGAAAGTGTCCATACCACCGCCTGCTGCCGCCACGGAATCGGCAGCATTGCACCAAACAGCACGGCAAGCTGCAATAACACCAAGAGGGATGGAAAGGCAGTACAGGCCAGCTCGATTTCCACACTCCCCTGGGGTAAGGTAATGATGGTCTGGTGGGTAGAAATCGCAAATCCAAGGTAGTGCAACACAAAGGTTGCTGTCTTTGCCGTGGCAATCTGCAAAGGTTCCCCAGCGCCATGGCTCATTCCGCTGTTGATGAGCGTTTGGGGCATGGCTAAAGGCGCTATCAGCAACAGTTGCGGCCAATCCCGATAGACTTTCCAGCCAGAAGCTATTAGCCCCATGCTGATGATAATGAGCAGGGGCATGAGCTTAGCAAAGGGAGCATCAATGCCGTACAGCGATGTGCATCTCATCAGAATGCCGGCGACAAGCATCACTCCTATCCAAAAGGCGATCGCAGACTCTCCGACATGTGCTCGGTGGTACTTTTGATAAAGTTTGGGGTAGAGAACAGCCCAAAACGCGCTATTCAATACCAAATCATCCATCTGTAGCCCAACCCGCCACAGCAGGGTTAAGTGCAGTGCAATTAACCCCAGACTCAGGGCAATCAGCCAAGGGAAAGATGCCAGAGCAGGGGGAGCAAAACTGGATTGCCAGAGCGTTTTAAACCGAACCAGAAACATAGGTTCAAGAGCAAAGGGCATAGACCCTAGCGGAAACGTTGTTTTTTAGCTTTGCCATTCGACTTGCCGCCAGACTTGCCGCCAGGCTTGCCGCTAGAGACTGACGTTGCTGACGGCACTCCTGGAGCAGAGCGCCGTACCGACCTTTGTCTTGCCCAGTCCGTCCGTGACCAAAACATTAAAAAGATAACCCCAGCAATTAACGCCTCAGCAAAAAGCCGAAACGTATTTTTCACAAGATTTGCGGTTACGTTTTTTCGGGCTTCTGCGGCTTGCGCGTCAGCCTTAGCCTTGGCTCGCTCCAAGTTCGCAGAGATACTGGTTTTAGCTTGGGCTGGAGAATTGGGTAAAGAGCCTAGACTGCCAATCTTATCTGGCGTAGGGATAAAGAACTTGAGCTGTTCCCCATCCATGTTTTGCACTTGTTTCTGTGTTGCATCGAGCTTTTGCTTTTGCTGCTTGACTTCAGTAGTGATCTGGGTGTTGTTGAAGCGATCAATCTTAAAAGAGTTGGTCACAATCAGCGGCAGCAGCAGAAAAAAGAGAATGCTAATCACAAGCGTGAGCCAAGACAGCACGGTAAGGAGCTTCAACTCTAGCTTGTGACGCGTCGATTTTTCGCCCGCAAAAACCAGCAGTAATGCCAAAATTGGAACCGGAACCAGCTTTACAATGTCGCCAATTGCCTGATACTCCCACACAGGGTTGGCTAACTGCGGCGGAATGAGGATGTAAAGTAAATCGATAAACCCCATCATCATCAGCCCATAGCCGATTAATCTCGCAATGAACAGCGTATTGGGCGTGATGAGTGATTCAGTCACCCTGCGGCTGGAGGCATGCTGCGGGGAACTTATAGAAGAGTGAGGGGCGATCTCTGCCCCATAGATTAATTGTTCAGGGGCTTCAGCGGTAGGGGAATGCAGCGATTCGGGGGATCGTCCCCCTGAGGTACCCCCTCCAACTTTGTGATCTGCATTATTTTTGTCGAGAGCCTCTAAAGTCCGATCCAAATCATCTACCCAAGTCTCTAGGGTGGGCTGTTCGGACACTTGTAAAGAAGTATCTTCGGGGTGCGTTGCGGTCATAAGGGCTAAACATCCTCAAGCGGTAATGGTGGGATGGATGCAAAGGATTGATGCCCTAGACAGGCTTACAGTTGCCTGGATCAATCTTTTTAACGCCGTGCTGCGGCTGTGGAAGCATCGTTTTCCACCATTCTTTCGTTAATTTGAGGGTGCCCAGTCTGAATCGTTGTGTATCAAAATTCGGGGACTAGCGCCGAGTATTGTTCCCCGTCTTTGCCGACATGACCGGATTAATTTTTTTCTTAACGCGATGGATCTAAACCCATCTCAATCAGTCCACACTAACTTTAGTCCAGCTAATTGAGAGGGCTGACCATGAAACTCGATACCTATACAGTGGGTGAACAGAAAACTCAGAAAGTCACTTTGGAACTTGCGCAAAGGCTGACTATGAGACTCGATACCTATACGGTGGGTGAGTATACCCCTGGCGCACCACTGTGGAAGCAGTTGTTGTGGTACTTTGTGGGCTACCCATTAGTGGCCAATCGTTGGCTGCCTGTCTCTGCGGTCAAAGTCTTTATTCTGCGGTTATTTGGGGCGCACATTGGCGAAGGTGTCCGGCTTAAGACAGGCGTGCGGGTAAAGTTTCCCTGGCGGCTTCAGGTTGGGGCTTACGCTTGGCTAGGGGAAGACTGCTGGATTGATAATCTGGCAGAGATTGTGATTGAGGAGCATGTCTGCCTCTCTCAAGGCGTTTACCTATGCACCGGAAATCACGATTGGACCCATCCCGAGTTTGCCCTCAAGTGTTCGCCCATTCGGGTTAAGTGCGGCAGTTGGATTGGTGCAAAAGCTATTATTGGCCCTGGAGTGACGATTGGAGAAGGTGCAGTGCTTGCATTAGGCGGCGTTGCTGCAAAGTCTTTAGAGCCGATGACCATCAATGCCGGAAACCCTGCTCAAGCGGTCAAGCTACGGAAGATGATCGCTCCTGTCCTCTAAATCTAAAAATGATGCAGTCTTTGATCGGGGAAATTACAACATCTCCTAGATTTTTTAGATCGCATACATAAAGCAAACAAATTGGCAAAAAGTAGGCGTAAAACAAACGCGATCGCAAGAGTGCCCCATCGACAATGGGAATAAAACTGTCGAAATCAAGCATAACCCCTTGCCCACAGCTGCAGTGCCTTCATCCTTTTGATCCAATATTTATACTCGCTCCATCCCTCGTAACATAGGAACTCAAAACTCATGGGATCTCTGACCGTCGCACCCATTGACAATTACGTCATCACGTCCGAGCTATCTGCGCCAGATAACTACGCTAACTTGAGTGACCAGCAAGTGTCAGTTAGCTTAGCCGATAGTAGTTTATGGCTGGTAGACATTAGCAAGCTTAGAGCCGATACTACCGGTACCGACGATCTCAGTACGGGAATAACCACTCAACCCATTGACTTGGGGAATCAGTTGGTTGTTCCGTTTGACAATATTTCCAATGAAGCAGATCCCATCACCTTGAGCAATGCATTTTCGTCTGTGCCCGATCAGTGGTCAGCGCTAACCTTACCCCAAGACAGCACATTGCAAATGGCTGCTTTTACAGGCAATGTACAGCTTGCATCTTCTAGCGCTAGCGGCGACACCTCAAATATCGGTGCCACGGTAGCAAGCACATCAGCCTTCAGCAGTTCAACCTCGGCGATCGCTTCATCTGATACTGACAGTGCAGGCGTGACGTCAGCCCCATCCTCAAGCAGCAGCGGAAGTGGATCGGCGAGCGAGACGACGAGCAGTGATACCACCTCGCCAACACCAGTTCCCTTTGAATTCTCACAAACCCTGGGCCTATTGTTGATTTTTGCCTTTTTGGGAATCCGAAAAGTTTTCAAAGGACATACTGCATTGCGAGGAGTGATCAGATAAATCAAAGCGCGTTGCGCTCGACAAAGCGATTCAGATCTGCGGGATTCAGATCTGTAAATCCAGCAGATGTTATTTTAATCCTCATTCAAAGATGATAAAGGAGTTATTTTCCTTTATCATCTTTCATGCAGCAATCCTCTTTCACACAGCAAATACGTTAAGACTTCAGCGGCCGGAGAAGGGGATCAAAGCCCCAAAGACTGAGTCGGAAATGCACAGACTATATCACCTTAAAGCGAAGCAAGGGAATAGTCTTGAATAGCCACTGGATTCACCTAAAGTGGGTGGCTTTGGTTAGCATATTAGGACAATACAGCACAATTATATTCCTTCCTAGTTTCTTATTCTATCTAGAATGGGCATCCTGAGATAGATACAGTAATGAATCAGTCCAGGATAGCTTGAGCTATTTTCATAATGAAAACACAATATGCGCCTGAGCTAGCAACATTACAGAAATTTTAAATAAAAAAGCTAGACTCCGCAACTCTTATTTTTCATTAAAATTAGACTCTACTGATCGGCACTGATAGCGTGAGATACGCTTGACTGGTTTCGAGCTAGAAACTTTTAGCAACTTTAAATCTGCGTTAACTCACACTAGTTGATTCATATTAGTTAATTCGCACTAATTGAGTCAATTATTCACGCATTTTATCGGTCAATCTACAAACAACAGAGTTGGGTTTCATGAAGTCAACAGAAAGCGTAAAATCTGCCGTGGTCTCTCCACCCCCCTTGGCTCGCATTGTGCGGCTTTCTATTCTGACGCAATATTACCCTCCTGATTTTGCTGCCACTGGCCAACTTATCGAAGAACTGGCAAACTACCTAGTTGAGCAAAAAATGGAGGTTCAGGTCTTTACTGGACAGCCGAGCTATGCCTTTAATGCCGCAAAAGCCCCTGCCCATGAGACCAAAGGGCAAGTTAGGATACAGCGATCGCGCATCACCAAAACCCGAAAATATCTTGGGCGTACAATTGCAGGCCTGCTGTACAGCTTTCGTTCCGTCATTCATCTCCTTAAATCCGCTCATCGAGGAGATGTACTGCTCTTAACCACCGAACCGCCCTTTCTATTCGTGGTAGGTTACATTGCTCATCGCCTTTTCAAGACACCCTACATCTGCTTGATCTACGATTTATATCCAGATGCAGTCGTTGAATTTGGCATGGCCTCCGAAGGGAGTTGGATTGTAAAACTATGGAATCGGATTAACCAGTCGGTTTGGCGGCGCGCCGAATCCATCATTGTTCTAAGCGAAACGATGAAGGAGCGCGTCGTGAATAAAGCGCCCACCGTAGCAAAGAAAATCTCTATTATTCATAACTGGTCTGACCCCGAACGTATCAAACCCATTCCGAAATCAGAAAATCCCTTTGCCGCTCAGCATCTTTTACAGGACAAGTTTGTCGTGCTGTACTCTGGCAATATGGGCCGCTGCCATGACTTAGAAACAATCATTGATGCCGCAGAAGAGCTTCAAAACGAACCCATTCACTTCGTCTTTATTGGCGCGGGGCCAAAGCGACAGCCTATTATGGAGCGAGTTGAATCGCTTCAACTGCAAAACTGTCTCTTTTTACCTTACCAAGATAAAGAAGTACTTCCCTTTTCACTCACCGCCTGTGATCTATCCCTCGTGAGTGTTGGAGAAGGGATGGAAGGCGTTGTAGCACCGAGCAAATTCTATTCTGCCTTAGCCTGTGGTCGCCCTATTGCCGCAATTTGTGAGCCTCATTCTTACCTCCGCCAACTGATTGCCGATGCGAACTGTGGTGCAGCTTTCCAGCCCGGCGACAGCAAAGGACTGGCGGCTTTTATTCGGCATCTGGCTCAAGATCCTAAAACTCAAGAGCGGATGGGAAGTCTGGGGTATTGCTATGTTCAAAATCGCTTTACACCTCAGCTGATCGGCAAGCAATATTTACAAATGCTGGAGCGAGCCGTCTTAAAAGATAGCGACCTCAGGCGTGCCATTGCCCAAAAAGAATTTCAGCTTTTCTTTCAGCCTATCTTCTCCTTAAGAACAGGAGCCATTCGTGGACTGGAAGTTCTCGTTCACTGGCAGCATCCGTTACGAGGGCTACTGCCGCCTAGTGAGTTTTTGAACTTGGCAGAGGAAACAGGCTGCATCTTGGAAATTGGAGAACATACGTTTACAGAAGCCTTTAGGCAATTCCGTAGCTGGCAAAAGCCTGTTAATTATCCGCTTTATCTTAAGCTAAACCTTTCTCAGCGTCAGTTTTTTGATCCCGGACTTGTTCCGCTTCTGGATCGCTTAATGCAGGAATACGATATTGCGGGGAGTCAAATTTCATTAGATATTCCTGAAACAGTCTTGCTAAACGATGGTGCTGCAAGCACAGGTATTTTACTGCGCCTAAAAGAACGCCAGATTTTGATTTGCTTGGACAATTTTGGCCAAGGGACTACCTCTGTTCGGAATTTAAATCATTTTCCGCTCAATGCTTTAGAACTGGATCGCCAACTGGTGCGGCAACTCGACTTTAATCCAGAAGCCGACTCTCTCATTGAATCTATTATTGTGCTTGCCCGTGAACAAAATATGGATGTTATTGCGGAAGGCATTGAATCATCCGAACAGCTCGGTCGGCTCAAAGCGTTGGGTACGGACTTTGGCAAAGGGTATCTTTTAGCGGTTCCATCCGAAGCGGTTCAACCCATGCTAATGCAGCTTCATGAAGTTCGCGAACTCCTGATGGAATCTGAAGACTTGCTTTCTATCGCTAACGAGGCCTCGGATTCTGCGCCATTAGTGCTGTTGGTGGATAACGAGAGAGAGATGCGAAATCTCTTGCGACGGGCGCTCTTTAAAGACGGTTATCGCGTAGTCGAGGCAGAGAGCGGTCAGGAGGGGTTAGAGCTTTACCGTCAACTCAAGCCTGACCTTATTTTGATAGAAGGCATGATGCCAGGACTTGATGGCTTTGCTTGCTGCCGTCAAATTCGCGCTGAAGAAGCTGAGCGCGGGAATACGTCAGGTGGCGAACTGCCAATTTTGATGATTACAGCGCTGGATGACTCAGCGTCAGTCGCCCGTGCCTTCGAGTCAGGCGTAACTGATTACATCACAAAGCCTTTAAACTGGGAAATTTTTCGGCAACGCCTGATCCGTCTAATCGGCAAACCCTACAGCGGCCTTCTCAAGTCAACCGTAAAAATTTAGGGTATCGACGAGCCTATTTCAGAAGACAATGGGCTTTATTTATGTCATTAATCATGTATGCCATTAATCATGATGGATCTACCGAGCCCGATGTCTTTGCGGGGAGGGTGGGCTGCGATGGCAGCAGTCTGCGCCTCACGAGGATGGGGTGACAACGTCTATGCTACAGAGAATCAGTGGTTGTACCATGACGGTGGCGGTAATTGGGCTTGCCTGCGTTTCCAGGATCAAGGTAGGGCTGTTCTCCTAGGGCACGATCACGAGTATTCAGACACTTACTTTGGTGCTGCCGCCGAATATTTCGACGAAGAAGAGACAAACCTGCTGGCTGATGCTCCTGAATGGTGGAGTTTAAACCTTGACCCTAAGCCTTTTGGTGAATGGATTGGGTTCATTTACGGATGGGATGGCCGTCAGTGGCAGCGAGCAAATTATCAAGTGAACGACGGATTTAATTCGGTTGGACTACTCGATGCTTGCAGTGTCACTGATATTGAGACGCTAGCCGAATTTGCTGCGGATGCCCCAAGTCTCAATGGGGTCACTCCCGATCGTAAAGCCTTGATTGCTCTGGTTCAGGCTGACGCGAATGTGACGGATACTTTACTGGAGTCAGTGGTTCCTGGCTGGGACATTGCTGCTGGGGTAGCCGCTGCCCGAAAATTTCTTGACGCCAGATGAACCTGGGTTTGGGGTTAGCGTGGCGAGGATCTCGCTCCTGTCACCACAGCTAAAGTCAAGGCAGCAAAGCCTAAATCAGAGGGTGAACCTGCGATTGGTAAAGCGAAGACATCAAAGTCGAACTGAAGCTGAATTACTTAAGATATTTCAGAAAGTAGATGAGATATTGCAGAAAGCAGATGTTAGGATTTAGGACTAGAACCCAGAGAGTGACTGAGATGTAGTCATTTCAGGCTACAATTCACAGCGGTAATGTGTGGAGAATCCATGAATAAGGGTGAATTAGTTGACGCAGTTGCAGAGAAAGCAAACGTCACAAAGAAAGATGCAGACAGCATTCTGAATGCGACCTTAGACCTCATCGTTGAATCAGTGGCCAGTGGAGAGAAGGTGAGCTTGGTGGGCTTTGGCGTCTTCGAGAAACGCGATCGCGCGGCCAGAGAGGGGCGCAATCCCAAGACAGGCGAAACCTTGTCCATTGCCGCTACGACTGTGCCTGCGTTCAGCGCTGGGAAGTCATTCAAGGAAAGGGTTGCAGGGGAGAAGGCAAAAGCTGCGCCAGCGCCGGAAGCCAAAGCAAAAGGTAAAGGCAAGAAGTAGAAAGGCGATCGCCCTTTCTGAGGACTGAAGCTCGACATTGACCCATCACCACAGGACACAACATTTATCTCGATGAAGAAGACGAAGACGAAGCAAGGGACAGAAACATTAACGGGTAAAGAGCTGCTGCAGAAGCTGAAGGAACTCTCGCACCTATCGCGTCGGGCAAAGGCGCGGGAATGTGGCTACGTGAGTGAAGGCAAAGATGGAACCATCCGCGTCAATATTGGCGAATTCTTGAATGCCGTCCTAGCGGCCAAGGGTGTCA
>JAKRSB010000138.1 GCA_022402525.1 Thermosynechococcaceae cyanobacterium MS004 | reverse complement strand
ATCTACTTAGTATCGTTTTTTCCAGAGAAAATATTCAGACCGAAATCAGAAGAAAGAAAGTAAGTTCTATCGTTCGCTGGGCACTCCTTAACATAGAAAGCAGATTTCCCTTAAATCTCGTAAGTCAAGCAATCTTGTATCTTAGTCCTGGCCACTCTTCCTGCTCAACTATGCCCATAAAAAATGGTAGTGCAATTATCCTTGCTGACAGGGTGCTTGAGGAAAACGAAGTGAGGAGTGCCGCCTCAGTCTTGCATGAATTTGGTCATGTCTACGACAATCGAAGGAACAAAGAGCAGAAAAGGAAAAAGTCTCAATACGGGTATCTATCGTTTTTCTCAGTGGTCGTTTTTGCATTTATCTCAATAGCCAAGCTAGACTCACCGAATTTATTCCAAGGTTTTAAATATCCAGTTCTGAGTGTTATTGCTTTTTCAACATTCGTGATCGCTACAAGTATTGGATATCTATGCAGGGAGGTAACGCTTAAGATGGAAGTAAGCGCCTCAAAAACTGCAATGAGACTGCTTTCTGATAATACTGAAGTTCTAAATCTTATCGGTAAAAAGGAGATTGACCACATACAAGAAATTTTGCAAACTTTTTTCCAAAGCTATATAGTCGGAATTCTATTTACTGAGATAACTCACTTATCAATGTTGATAGGATTAATAATCATCTTTCCTGTAGAGGTTTCGGTGCCAGCTTTAGTTTCAGTGTTTGTATTGCGAATCGGATATAAGCCTTTTGAAAGACTCAAGAAAATATCTTTAAATTTCGATAATTATAGTATCGAAAATGTTCAGACAATCTCTCTTTCACAAAATTAGGAGAATATAGTTAGTAAAGAGCTTGAGATTCCTGTCCCACTCTAAGCACTACCCAGAGCGCTGCTAGACAAGTTTTCATAGGCATATTATGATTTGACTAATCAGGAAGTCAGAGCCATAAGGTATCTATGAAAGCTTTTTCTTTTTTGATATTTTCTGTCCTCCCCTTACTTATAGCCACAAAAGCTTTAGCTGAGGCCGTCGCTAATTACGACCCGTTCTCAGATGAGACTAAGGTTAAGCTGAGGATGCCATCTTCAGGAAAGTTTCATACCCTTGGTGCTTCTGCGGAGTTTCCTGGGAAGAAGCCATCGCCGAAGACCATTATTTTCCTGGGCTTCTATAATTCAGGCTATAAGTATTGCCCAAGACCTGGATTTATTGCTGATGGAATAAGAGTTGGCGCGAAGCCTGAACCCACCTCCCTAGCTCAAAGAATGCTAGGGATGACAACAACCTACGGTGGGCCAGTCTATAACTTTAACTTTTTTACTTTAGAGGAGGTCAGGGCTATTGCAAACTCAAGAACCACTCAATACAAACTTTGCGATAGTGTTTTCGTACTGACTCAGGATGAAAAAAATAAACTGAAAGCATTTGTGCGTTTATTTCAGTAAGGCTGGCCGCATGTCTTCCGAGTCTCCCACCTTCATGTTAGAGCTGTGGCCCCTGAACCCTTGGAGCCTGTGATTGTTCAGAGCTTTCGCTTGCTACGGCTGTTTCAGCTCCAGTACAAATAGATTGAGCATAGGTATCAGCCGCTTTGCGATCGCCGCTATCCCTACGCAGGAACTGACGGTACTGTGGGTCTTCCGTGAGCATGTTCAAAATTGCTTCAAGCGAGTGGTTGTCTTTAAATGCTCTCTTGGCAGCTTCTAGGGCGACGACACTGGATGCTTTTGAATTTATCCCTTGCGTGTACTTTTGCCACATCCGAGCTGGGTCTGCCGCCTCCACCTGTCGCCAGTTGGTACGGTCTTTGGTGTCAAGGTTGGTTAGATCTACCTTTCTCGTTAGAGATGTAGATTCTGCGAAGGCGTAGATCACATCCAGCAGTTTTTCAGTGCTTGGCAATCGTCCTGGTGTTCGCTCCAGCAGCACCACTAGGTGCTTATCAATCCCAAGTTCTTCCCGAACAAGTGGAATATTTTTGTTGGCCTTACTAGCCGAACTCGGAAGCGAGAACCCTCGCACCTTTCTAAGTTTATTGTCAACTTCCCTATCGTTAGACGTGACATCTACCGCGATTTGAACCGTATTGCCACCCGTATTCTTCACCTGTAGCACCAAGTCTATACCGATCACCAGATCGGCCAGTCGATTCGCAAACTCATGTTTCAATTGAGCACTGATATTGGGTATGGCTCGCCTATGCAATGTTCTGTCGATCCAATCTTCTCCGTCTGGGAAATACTTATGGATTGACGTTCTTGCCCAACTTAGGCGGTGGTTTAATTTTTCATCAAATAGTCGAACCGTTTTCTCCAGTTCAAATGGTGTCTCATTAAGAATGCCTGCTTTTCTGGCAACATCCTTAAACCATTCCTCTAGTTCCGCTCCATTGAGCCGCCTAGACATCAACTAGAGATCAATGATGACGCATTCTGGCTTTTCATCAATTTCGGAAAAGTCCACTAATGCTTCAAAAATATCATTACGGGAATATCCCAAATCAGGCTGTAGATTCAAGACCCAAAGATGATCAATACAAAGTTTCTTGCGAACCCTTGAGTATTTTTGGTCTTGGAATTTAGACAAGAGTTCGTCAACAGTGGCACCATCTGTTGTTCCAAACCATGCAATCTTAAATTCTCGATAATCTGCAATCACATGGATTCCAAGGGCTTCGAGCAGATGATCTAGGTCTAAGTCTGATGCATAAAGCTCAGGGAATTCATCTTTGACCGCTTGCTTTATCTCTTCAAGAGTCGGCAGAAGAATTTTCGGGCCTGCCTCTTCTGCATACTCTTTCATCCACTCAATTAATGGCGGATTTCTATCATTTCCGTCCTCTTCAATCTCTTGAAGCGGTGAGTCCTTTAGCAGCATCTTCTATTCCCTCTGCTGAATTTTTTAATCTCTTGACATATTTTTGTAGGTCTTCATTTTAACAGCTAATCAAAACTTGGCATCCCAAGGGGATTGTTCTTCAACTGGCTGGTAAGGCTCCTGCGCTACTTCTGCCTCTGCACTGAACCGAATAGCTTTGGCGTGTAAGTCTGCAAATTTTGGATTTCCTTTATCTCGCTTTACGAGTTCGAGATAGGTTGGTTCCTGCGTCAGCATTTGATAAACGGACTCTGAGGAGTGCTTGTCCCGAAAAGCGCGTTTAGCGGCCTCAAGCGCAATGAGATTTGAAGCACTTGCATTGATGCCCTCGCTATACTTTTCCCACATCCGCCCTGGATCGCCTTCATACTCTGTGCGTAGGTCGTACAAGTCCCACGGGGCCAAGTCCGTGAGATCCAAAACCTTGGTCAAGCTTTGCTCTGCACAGAATTCATGAATCTCCTGGATTAGCTTTTGATGCTTTGGCAGTCGATCTAATTGATTTTCCAGCACCAGGATTAAGTGTTTATCGATCCCTAATAGCTGTCTCACTTCAGCAATATTTGGATAGATCGGTCTGTTGGACTCCGCTCCACTTTCCTGCACCTCCAAGGACAGCGTAAGACGCTCTCCTGCACTCATCTCAACCGTAATGAGTACGTCCGCATTCAGGACACGACTCAATAGGTAATCAGTGAAGTCTTGCCTATCTGTGGGCGGGATCTCTATTCGCTCTCCGGCGATGGCTGAATCCAAGCACTCGACTGCGCCGGGAAAGTCTTCAGCAATGTTGATGCGAATGCTTGAGAGCCGCCGCTGGTAGCGAGAATTCAGCAGCGTGATTACATCCTCTAGCGCTGGCGAGGCCGAACTGAGTAAGCCTGACTTACTGGCAAAGGCTTTTACCCAGGCTTTAAGCTCAGTCCAATTCAGATTACTCATCCTTAAAGCGTCAGTTCGTCCTCACGTTCTTTTTTGCGTCGAATTGTCGGCTCAGGGTTCTTTTCTAGCTTAAGTTTGGCGTTCGTATTTGTGACAATCAAGGCCATGTGACGATAGTTCATCTTGGCATCTGGGTCATTCTTGATTGCTTCATAGGCTGGCGCAACTCTCATGATCGCATCAAAATATGATCCGTGGAAGTCAGAGTTGCTGTCCCGTAGCGCAGACATCGTATCTCCCACTTGGATGAGACGCTTCGCTTGCTCAGGGTTACTTGCATTCTTCAGAAACACTTCTAGGTCAATGACTTCGGGGGGGACGCTGCCAAGTTTGGCCATGACCTGCTGAGCGATCTCATCATACTGACCGCGAAGCTGCTGCTTCACTGATGCAGCGGCCAAGGCGACCCTCTCCTCAGCTTTTTGTCGATCCGTTATCGCATTGATAGGCGCTGGCCGCACCGCTGGCGGTTTCGGTTGAGCCAATGGGGGAGGCTGGACAATGGGCTGGGCGGCTGGCATTTCTGGTTGGGCAGGCTCTACGACTGAGCGCGTAATTGGCGGAGCAATTGGGGGGGCAATTGGGGCGGGGACTATCGGTGTCTCCTGCTGCTGCTCCTGGGTGGCTTCCCGTTCTTGCTTCCACTCCCGAAGGGTGGGCACTGTGGCCTTCACCTGGTCAATATAGGCAGCAATTTGGCCTGGGTCTTTGAGAGATCGCGCCTGGTCACTCTGACTCAAAAACCTTTCACCATCCTGCG
>JAKRSB010000137.1 GCA_022402525.1 Thermosynechococcaceae cyanobacterium MS004 | reverse complement strand
GGCTTTCTCACTCACTGCGCTGAGTTTACTGAGTTTTGGGATTTTGTCTAGGGGGTAAGTGTGAGCATTCGGCATAATTTCACCCTGAAAGCATTACCCATTAATTAACCTGAAAGGGCAAATATCGGTAAATATTGTTTATATTGGCGCATTTTCTGCTTTGACTCTGGGTATTCTGACAAAACGGGATTGGCTGATGGACAAGTACTGCTTCTGAAATCCTTGCGTCAAGCGTTTTTGTGATGCCGGAGTCAACAAGAAGTTTTCCAGAATTTTAATGAGTATCATTTACCTCAAGCCTGCTGAAATAATTGATGCCGACGAAGGAAAGTCTCTATTGAGCAGAGTTCAGGCCGCATTGGATTCAGGCATTACTGGATTTCATTTAGATTGCTCAGACGTGCATTCAATTGATGAGCAAGAGCTGGGGCATTTGCTCCAAGCGTTTAAGCTGATAACAGAAGCTCAAGGCAGGCTGTTGATATTTTCGATTAATGAGTCAGTCCATTCATTCCTCGCTGAGAGGGGACTAGACCTCGTTTTTGAGATTTATCCTTAGCGGCAAAAGCCCTAACTCAGGGTATAGCTCATGCTTGCGCTCAAGGTCTGCGATCGCCTGTTCTGGTGAGAAGCGTTGCCCGTAGTAGACTCTCCAGTGAAACTGCACCTGCTCCGGCGTAATGCCGAGCTTTTGTTTGAGCAGGAGTGCAAATTGGTGTTCCCAGGCTTCACGGTTCATGGTGTCCTCAAAGGGGCGGGAGTCCACCCCTAAGCTTAGGTTTACTGTGCTTGCACTTTCACTCGGCTACAAGGGTTAGAACCTGTTTGAAAAGTTTTGAAATAGCTTACCCAGTATGGGTTTTATGCTTTAATCGACGAACCATCAAATGTACCATACCTGCAAACAGCATCATTTCGCTGGTGGTAGGCAAAAATTCATAATCTTTACTCAAGCGCCGATAATGGCCAAACCAAGAGTAAGTCCTCTCCACCACCCAACGCTTTGGAATGACCTGAAAACCAGGCGTATGATCGTACGCTTGAGATGTTCCAGTTTCCAAGCAAACTGCTGTTCAATGTTTGCCATAAATTCTTTACCCGCAAAGGTGCTGTTTATCCAAATCACTTTCAGACATTGCCACAACCATGCTCCAAACGTCGCTAGTAACGTCATCCCAACATGGTCAGAACGTCCAGCACTATGGACACAGACTTCCAATAACAGACCCATAGTATCGACCAAGATAGTGCGTTTGCGTCCTTTGACTTTCTTCCCACCATCAAAGCCGATTTCCTCTCCCCCACTGGCAGTTTTGACCGATTGACTGTCCACACTTCCTGCACTCGGTTGAGCGTTGCGTCCGGCTGCCAGCCTGACTTGGGTGCGTAAAGCACTGTTGAGTCTCTGTCAGGTATTGTCAGCTTCCCAAACCCGAAAATAGGTGTAGACGCTTTGCTACTTGGGCAAGTCGTGAGGCATGGCTCGCCATTTGATGCCATTGGCAACCAGATAGAAAATGGCATTGAGTACTTCTCGTATATCAAGGGCGCGGCGGCGTCCGCCTGGTTTGGCTTCTGGGATCAAAGGTTTGAGAATTTCCCACTGGGCATCGCTTAAGTCCGTGTCGTATGCTAATCGTGTCATTGTGAGGGTCTCCTGGTAGACTCTTTTACTCTACAATCGCCTCATCACTGAGGCTCAATGGCGTTCTGAAGACTTTTCAAACAGGTTCTGACTTATTTGAGTGTTTTGTCCTGAATATGGGTGACTTGCCCAGGGCACGACGTACATTAAAACTCAAAATGTCCAGAAAGCCCTCTATACAACTTGTCCCGGCTTAAATTGATACCCATTCAAGTACAAGCCTTCAGAGAACCTCGAACCATAAAATACGACCTATGAAGTGCTTACATCAAAAGGGCTTCAGAGATATCTTCTTCTCAGACAAGAATCTTGTCATATTCCTATTCGGCAGGACACTTCGGATTCTAATTTTCTTTTGCCTAAAGTGACAAAGGAAGGCACACCAAAAATTGGAAGAGCCAACTTTGAGCAATCATTTGGAAAAGCAGGAATGCTCTACGCTGGCTCTTCTCAATTGGGTAGACCTCAAACAGAATGATACGTGGCGCTAGCTGCTATCAGCTCCAATTCAAAAATCACTAGCTATTCAGTTAAGGAAGGACAAGTCGAAAACGTAATTGGCACGTAGCAAGCGACACCCTCATATTTATAGTGCAAAGTGTTAACTGCATAATCTCGTTCGCCTGAGGAGGTTGTATAAAAATGAGCTATGACTTCTGGATGCAGTAGTCGATAGAGGGGTATAGTTGTTTTCGGTTGTGGCTGGTTAGGGGGAAAAACGTAACCTACTTTACCTTCCAAATCATAGCCCCACTGCATGACCTTACTCTTTTCGGCTTCTGAAGTCGTGTAGAGATGATCCGGATAGCGACATAGACGATAGAAAGGCACCGTACCTGCAGGTGGATCATTGCTATAAACCTGACAGGCAACGCCTTCGTCGCTATAACCTAGCTTATATTTTGCATAATCGCGCTCTACTGCTGAAGCGGTATAAAAATGGTATGGATATAAGCACAACCTGTAGAGAGGTGTCTCCTGGCAAGATCGGAACCAAGCAATCAGATATTGAGCTGTAATGGTAATAGCATCCTGCAGGATTGGATCAATATAAGGACGCACTTCTTGCTGCCACAGACTATCAGGAACAAACCCATAATTCTTGTGTGCCAATGTATTAATGGTAATGTTATCACTATAGTTGTGTTTAGATTGCTGAGCAGCTCTAATCAAGTAAGCATCTGGATCTGAACCAAGGTCTAGCGGTTTGTACTTCTCTGGAGGCCGTACCTGAGATTGTATCTGCATCACGTATGATTCAAATCCAGTATGATAACCAAAGAAGTAAGAGCTTAACCAAGTGTAGTTTGCAGCATGCATAGGCTGAGTCAGATCAGTTAGATAATGTAGTGAAAGTCCCAGGTTGTAGCCTGCATTTTTCATGTCTCCACTACGATAGTAATCTAGGGAAAGATTAAAAAATTGTCTACCATTTGTCAATGCAGTTGGCTCAGTTTCATTGAGCCAGTTGAGTCCTGTATCAGGGTCATAGAAATGGCTCTTATATGTAGGTTGACCTATCAACGATGGATTATTATATTGGGGTAAAAAGTCTGCGTCATATAATCCCTGACATAGATTATCATGAAATCCATTGTTGCCTATTTTACCCAGATTGGGTTGAATCAACTGTACAAGTGCTGCACCTAAATTTGGCTCCTGTGCCGCCAGTCTTACTGCTCGCTTGACAATCCAGAGATGTGTGCTTCGCGTTTCATCAAACGGATCTTCTGCATCCCATTTTGGTAATATGCTACCGTGTGTTTGAGCATAGTTTTCTCCTACAGAGTCTGACTGCACTGGTGGTGATAAGTCAACAGGGTTGCCTTGTAAATCAATACCCCAAATCTGTGTACTGCTGGCTACAGAGATCTCTTGTAAAACCCCATCACACTGATACCAGGTCATCTGAGGTTCTCCCACATATAGAAAGATATCACCTGCTTGATTTAAGCCAAACACCGTTCCATCTTCAGCTGCGCTGATGCAGACTAATTCACCTGGAATTAACTGCCAAGTCAGTGTTACGGGTTCATATTGATAAATTGCTCCTGTAGAATCTAGTCCCCAGATATTAGCACCACTCCCCACTGCAATTCGTCCTAACTTCAAAGTAGTAGGTTGGATCTGCCAGCTATTGGAAGCTGCTTCATATTGGAAAATTTCACCCTCAGAGTTAAGACCAAAAACAGAACCATCTGCTGCCGCTGCAACTAAGGTAAGTTTTTCTGACATGGGTTGCCAATTCTGGGAGGTTTGGTCATACTGTAAAGTCATTCCAGCATCACTAATACCCCAAATATTAGTGCTATTGCCTATAGAAATTTGAGTGAGTCTTAAGTCATTTTTTTGTTGCTGCCAGCTTTTTGATAGATTATCATACTGATAAATATAGCCTGAGCTATCAATTCCCCAAACGAGACCGTCAGAAGAAGCACTGATGTCTATTAGCATAAATTTCTCAATAGATAATTGGCTTGTTTTGAGTGCAGTGATGTTCATGTCGTTGATTTCCTTTAAGGTAGTTATTTGTATTCCAAGAGTGAATCTGACTGATTTATGTGACTTAAGATTGTTTTTGAGCGAACATCTAAATACTTAGAATGTTTTCACTTTAGGACTTAGAATCATTTAAAACATCTAGCAAACGCCTTAATCTCTTCTCAGCTAAAGTCTTATCCCATCTCTAACTTTCGCTGACTAGATCAGTTATGTTTTTGCAGCGGAGCTGCTTTTCAATACTTATAGGGGAGGAAAAGTAGCTCAGATTAACAGCCTGCACCTAGTGGACTCACAATCTCAATGTTGCTGCACAGCAGGGCGACTCTCTCATTCATGTCTTGGAGGCCAAAGCCTAACGTCTGCTGGGATGCGGGGGCGAGGGCTTCTGCAATGCGCTGGAGCTGCTGGGCGATCACGCTCAATACTTCGGTGTCCA
>JAKRSB010000136.1 GCA_022402525.1 Thermosynechococcaceae cyanobacterium MS004 | reverse complement strand
GGAGAAGGAGGATGGGAGGATGAGGGGCGGTTGTTTTTTGCCGAACTCACGTGAATTTAGATTGAATCTCACCCAACTTACGCACTCTTCAAACAATCCAAAGTATAAATAAACGGAATTGCAAAGTCTAAGCAATTCCAAGAAATACAGTCAAGTAGAGATATGGAGGCAAATCTGCTGTTGAGTCAACCAAAATGTAGTATCGAGTACTACATTTTTCTACATACCCGTTGCTTCTCTGTCAATCCGTAAGTTCCAAAATTCTCAAATTACGTTGCTAATTTAACTTTTCTAACACTGCATACCAACTTTGAGACGCCGTGACAGCTCGACACTTACAATATTCTTAAAGTTTTTTCCGTAAAACCTTTGCAATAGACCACTCAAAGGAGCATTTAGGAATAATGACAGAATCTACCTATAAACAGGTTGTTCAGCCTTACAAAGGTGATCCTTTCGTAGGACATCTTGCCACCCCAATTTCTGACTCTGGCTTTACAAATGCCTTTATCAATAATCTTCCCGCCTACCGCAAAGGGCTATCACCCCTCGGACGCGGTCTTGAAATTGGACTTGCCCACGGATACTTTTTAGTTGGCCCTGAAGTTGTCTTTGGAACCAATCGAGATTTTGCAGGCGAGCCTTATCTTGCTGCACTATTAACCGCTATTTCTATAGTGTTGTTAGGCACCATTGGCCTAAATGCCCATGGGCTGGTTTCCCTCAAGAGTGCTGCTGAGAGTCCTGAAGGAACCGAAAAACTCAGAACATCTGAAGGATGGAGTGAATTCTCCAGCGGGTTCTTTATTGGCGGGATGAGTAGCGCTTTTCTAGCTTATTTCTTACTTGAGAAATTTGAAGGCATTGACGCTATTTTCCGTGGCTTTGTTAACTAGGCCATCGTCATATTTCTCAAACTAAAGACATTACACCATAAACAAAGGAAAAAATTATGACAGGTGACTACGCCGCTTCATTTTTGCCCTGGATACTAATTCCTGTTGTCTGTTGGCTTATGCCTGTAGTGGTCATGGGTCTTTTATTTATCCACATTGAAAGTGACGCGTAAAGCTTTCAAAAGACTAAGCCTAGGTAAACCCATTTTGTAGGCCCCATTTCGTACGCAAATAACTATCTAAAAAATTAGGCCGCCATTCACTTTTCATATAAGTGAATGGCGGCCTAATTTTTTGAAAAAGAGAGGTCGAGAGGGCTAGGGAAAATTTATTTACGTGAGTTCGATGATGCACTTGAAGTCCCTCACCCCAAACCCCTCTCGCAAAGGAAAGGGGCTTAAGAAGTAAAAAGCTTGATTTTTCATTGCCCCTCCTTCTCCCTAGGGAGAAGGAGGATGGGAGGATGAGGGGCGGCAGAACAAAAATAAGTCTCCTACCCACGAAGGAGTAGAAGACTTATTGATGGCCTTTTAGTAAGCGTCAGGATTGAGTCATCAACCGAACTTACTGGCCGTCGATGCAATTAAGAATGCAGCATAGGTTAGGACATAACCCACCGTGAAGTGAGCGAGACCAACAACCCGTGCCTGCACAATAGACAGCGCAACCGGCTTATCTTTCCAGCGAACCAGGTTGGCTAGAGGCGTGCGCTCATGAGCCCAAACAAGGGTTTCAATGAGTTCTTGCCAGTATCCTCTCCAGGAAATCAGGAACATAAAGCCCGTCGCCCACACGAGGTGACCAAACAGGAACATCCAGGCCCAGACCGAGAGATTGTTCATCCCGAAGGGATTATAGCCATTGATCAGTTGAGAAGAGTTCAACCAGAGGTAGTCGCGGAACCAGCCCATGAGGTAGGTAGAGCTTTCATTGAACTGAGCAACGTTGCCCTGCCAAATACCTAGGTGTTTCCAGTGCCAGTAGAAGGTTAGCCAGCCAACCGTATTCAACGCCCAGAACAGAGACAGGTAGAACGAATCCCAAGCAGAGATATCGCAAGTACCGCCACGACCGGGGCCGTCGCAAGGGAAGGCATAGCCGAAGTCCTTTTTGTCGGGCATCAGCTTAGAACCACGAGCATCCAGCGCACCCTTGACCAAAATCAAGGTGGTGGTGTGCAGCCCTAGAGCGATCGCATGATGCACCAAGAAGTCACCTGGTCCAATGGTCAGGAACAACGAGTTGGCGTTGTTATTAATGCCTTCTAGCCAGCCAGTCAACCAAACGTTGCCGTAGTTCGGAAACGCGGTGTAGGCGACACTATCAGGGTTAGACAGCAAGGTATCGAAGCCGTATAGCACCTTCCCGTGAGCAGCCTGAATCCACTGTGCAAACACAGGCTCAATCAGAATTTGCTTTTCAGGGGTACCAAAGGCAACCACAACGTCATTGTGGACGTAGAGGCCCAGGGTGTGGAAGCCCAGGAATAGAGAAACCCAGCTCAGGTGCGAAATGATCGCTTCTTTGTGCTGAAGCATCCGTGCCAAAACATTATTTTCGTTGGCGACCGGATCGTAGTCCCGGACAAAGAAGATAGCGCCGTGGGCGAAGGCTCCCACCATCAAGAAGATGGCGATGTACTGGTGATGGGTGTAGAGCGCTGCCGTCGTCGTGTAGTCCTTCGAGATGAAGGCGTAGGGCGGCATCGAATACATATGCTGAGCCACCAAGGAGGTAATAACGCCCAGAGAAGCTAGGGCAAGCCCCAACTGGAAGTGCAGGGAGTTATTAACCGTGTCGTATAGACCCTTATGACCTGCACCCAAACCACCCTTCGGCGGAACGTGCGCATTCAGGATTTCCTTGATGCTGTGGCCGATTCCAAACTGAGTCTTGTACATGTGGCCCGCAATGATGAAAATCACAGCGATCGCCAAATGGTGATGGGCCATATCCGTCAGCCAGAGGGACTCTGTCTGGGGATGGAACCCACCCAAGAACGTCAAAATTGCGGTGCCAGCGCCTTCAGAAGTGCCAAACAAGTGACCAGCCGTATCCGGATTCTGGGCATAAACTCCCCAGTTACCCGTAAAGAACGGCGTCAAGCCTGCTGGGTGAGGTGCGGTGGACAGGAAATTATCCCAGCCCACGTGCTGACCACGGGATTCAGGAATCGCAACGTGCACCAAGTGCCCCGTCCAAGCCAAGGAGCTAACCCCAAACAAACCAGCCAAGTGGTGGTTTAGACGAGATTCAGCGTTCTTGAACCAGGAAAGGCTAGGACGAAACTTAGGCTGAAGGTGCAGCCAGCCTGCAAAAAGCAGAACAGCCGACAAAATCAACAGACCAATTGCGCCCTGGTACAGATCCGCATTCGTGCGCATCCCGATGGTGTACCACCAGTGATACACACCGGAGTAGGCAATATTGACTGGCCCCGTTGCGCCACCCTGAGTAAACGCATCGATCGCAGGCTTACCAAATTGAGGATCCCAAATCGCGTGGGCAATGGGACGAATGTGGAGTGGATCGGTGATCCACTGCTCGAAGTTACCCTGCCATGCCACATGGAACAGGTTGCCAGAGGTCCACAGGAAAATAATGGCGAGATGCCCAAAGTGAGAGGCAAAAATCTTTTGGTAAAGATTTTCTTCCGTCATTCCATCATGGGTCTCGAAATCGTGAGCCGTCGCAATCCCATACCAAATCCGACGAGTGGTCGGGTCTTGGGCGAGATCCTGGCTAAATTTAGGGAATTTAGTTGCCATGGTGTGTTAATTCCTCCTCACCCTACAGAAAGTATATGAGCATGGAAGAACGCCCAGGTGGTCGCAATGCCTCCTAAGAGATAGTGCGCTACACCTACTGCACGTCCTTGAATAATGCTCAAGGCGCGAGGCTGAATGGCTGGCCCAACTTTTAGCTTATTGTGTGCCCACACAATGGACTCAATCAGCTCCTGCCAGTAACCACGGCCACTGAACAAGAACATCAAGCTAAAGGCCCAGACGAAGTGTGCACCTAAGAACAACAGACCATAGGCAGACAGCGAAGTCCCATAGGAGTTAATGACCTGAGAGGCCTGTGCCCAAAGGAAATCTCTTAGCCAGCCGTTGATAGTCAATGCGCTCTGAGCAAAGTTGCCGCCCGTGATGTGTGAGACGGAACCATCTGCGCCCACTGTGCCCCAAACATCAGACTGCATCTTCCAACTGAAGTGGAAAATTACAATCGAGAGGGAGTTATACATCCAGAACAGTCCGAGGAAGACGTGATCCCAACCAGAAACCTGGCAGGTGCCGCCCCGACCGGGACCGTCGCAAGGGAAGCGGAAGCCAAGGTTAGCCTTGTCTGGAATCAGACGAGAGCTACGGGAGAACAACACACCTTTGAGGAGAATCAGTACAGTGACGTGAATCGTAAAGGCGTGAATATGGTGAACCATAAAGTCTGCCGTACCCAACGTGATGGGCATCATCGCAACTTTATTTCCAACAGCTACAACGTCGCCCCCAAAAGCGTGGCTCACAATACCCAGGGCATTGGGTGCCGTATTTCCGGGCGCCGCTGCGTGCAGGCCTTGAATCCATTGAGCAAACACAGGCTGAAGCTGAATCGCTGTGTCTGAGAACATGTCTTGGGGACGACCCAAAGCACGCATGGTGTCGTTGTGAATGTATAGACCAAAGCTATGGAAGCCTAAGAAGATACAAACCCAGTTCAAGTGAGAAATGATGGCATCACGATGACGCAAGACTCGATCCAACAGGTTATTTTGATGCGTTGCAGGATCGTAATCCCGAACCATGAAAATTGCTGCGTGAGCTGCTGCACCGACAATCAGGAATCCACCAATCCACATATGGTGCGTGAACAATCCAATCTGAGTCGGATAGTCCGTTGCAATGTAGGGGTAGGGTGGCATGGAGTACATGTGCTGAGCCACTAGGATGGAAAGCGATCCCATCCAAGCTAGGTTCCAAGACAGCTGGCAGTGCCAAGATGTCGTGAAAATCTCATACATTCCCTTGTGGCCTTCCCCAGTGAAGGGACCTTTATGCGCTTCCAGCACTTCTTTGAAGCTGTGGCCAATGCCCCAATTTGTTCGATAGAAGTGGCCTGCAATGATCAGCAGCACAGCCAATGCCAGGTGATGGTGAGCTGTGTCTGAGAGCCATAAGCCACCCGTAACAGGGTTCAGACCACCCTTGAAGGTTAAGAAGTCTGCGTAGGCACCCCAATTTAAGGTAAAGAAGGGTTTTAAGCCTTGGGCAAAGCTGGGATACAGCTCCGTCATCAGATCCTTATTCAGGATGAACTCATGAGGAAGCGGTATGTCCTGCGGTGCAACTCCGGAATCTAAAAGTTTGTTAATAGGCAAAGAAACGTGGATCTGGTGCCCCGCCCAACCGAGAGAGCCACAACCTAGCAACCCGGCTAGATGGTGATTCATCATCGATTCAACATTTTGGAACCACTCTAGCTTGGGCGCTCGGACATGGTAGTGAAACCAGCCAGCAAAAAGCATCAAGGCAGCCATTACTAAGCCACCAATGGCGGTGCAGTAAAGCTGATAGGAATTTGTAATGCCGGAAGCACGCCAAAGTTGAAAAAGACCAGATGTAATTTGAATACCGTGGAAACCACCGCCCACGTCTGCATTCAAAATTCCTTGACCGACAATAGGCCAAACCACTTGGGCACTGGGCTTAATCCCGACGGGATTACTCATCCAGGCTTCATAGTTTGAAAATCGCGCGCCGTGGAAGTACATCCCGCTCAGCCAGATAAACACAACGGCCAAGTGGCCAAAGTGAGCGCTAAAGATTTTGCGCGAGATATCTTCTAAATCGCTGGTATGGGTATCGAAATCATGAGCAAGAGCGTGCAGGTTCCAAATCCAGGTAGTGGTTTGGGGACCCTTGGCTAGGGTGCGGTCGAAGTGTCCTGGCTGTCCCCACTTTTCAAAGGAGGTGGGAACGGGATTTTTATCGACAATCACTCTAGCTTTTGACTCTCGCTCCTTAGGGCTAATCGTCATTGAGACTCTCCTCTCTTTGAGCAAGCAAGGAACGAGGATACATCTTTACCGATGCCAGACATAACTGAGAAACTTCGGGTCTGCAGCTTATCGTTTCTGAACAGTTGCAGTGAAGCCATTCGCACAAGAAGGAGGTTAGACAATCTCATAACGAACTGCGTAAAGGCCTTGATTTCCTTTGGTTTTACTGGCATGGAAAGAGTTCTTACTAGAGCATTATAGGGGCCACGATTGGCGTTTTGATTCAATTAACAATAATTAAGGTGTCTTTTAAGGACGGTGTGTTGCTGGGTCAATCTCAACATTTGTCTAGTATTCTTTAAGACTTATTTCAAAACTTAATATTTGTTTATTTTTAATCGATTTTGCATTTATTTGTGTGTGGAGCAGGATGGCTGGACTGTATGCCATTGAAAATTCAGTCCTGATTTTCACGACTTGATTTCATGACTTACCCAGGAAGAACGGTTTAATTGAGATAGATTGCGACATTGGAGTGGGGGCTAAGAGAGCAGAGTCTTTTCCGCTATAGTTCCGATAGGTGAGGAGCCCCCTAGAGATTCCAGAGGGTTTCCCCCTAGAGAATTACCCCCTAGAGGATTGATCCCAGATGGATTACCCCAGATGGATTACCCCAGATGGATTGATCCAGATGGATTGATCCTCAATATCGCTCCTAGTGGAATTGTTGATGAAGACTTACCCCATGGGGATGTTTTGAAGGAATTGTCTTTATAAGAGGATGATCTGGGGACATGCCCCGTTGTTCTAAATGGTTTAGGAGTATAGCTCGCGTGGTGGGTAGATATTGGCAAGAGATTGGGAAACGTACAGCAATCTACTGGATGTGCATCGTGCTGGGGCTGGGAATGGTGAGCTGCTCCCAGCCGACTGCTCAAAAGGACGGTAGCGTAGCCGCGATCGCCTCTGAATCGAAGGCGCGGTCGAAGGTACAGGTCGAAGAAGTCTCCCCGCCAGAGGTATTTCAGAAACTGAGCCGCCAGCTAGATGAGCTGGATATTTATGATCCTCAGCTCAAGATTATCGGCATTGAGCCGGATGAAACGCTCACAGACACGACGCTGAGTATCCGATTTCAGGCCAAAGACTTTCCAGTCTATAAAGATCCAAAGCTGGGACTAGGGCCACACCTGCACGTCTCCCTAGACGACCAGCCCTCTCAGGCTGTCTATGATCTGAGCGAGGCCATTGCATTTAAGGATTTAAGCCCAGGATCTCATACGGTTCGAGCCTTGGCAGTACGCCCCTGGGACGAAAGCTTCAAAACAGCCGAAGCCTCAGCGCAGGTCACCTTTCACGTTTTTGCACCAACCCAGGCCAATCGACCCGACCCCGCGCTGCCCCTGTTAAACTACAACAGCCCCCAAGGGGAATATGGTGCTGAGCCAATTCTGCTGGATTACACCGTCACGGTACCGGAGCAGAGTAATGCAGCAAAACCAGTCAAAAAAGGTGTTGCTTCTCCTTGGAAGGTACGGGTGAATTTGAATGGGCAAACCTTTACGACCACTGAATCTCCCATTTATCTTAAGGGGTTTAAGACAGGCGTCAATTGGCTCAAGCTTGAGCTACTTAATAGCAGCGATAAGCCTGTTTCCAATGCTTTTAGCGAAACTGTGCGACTGATTACCCTCAAGCCCAAGGGTCAAGATAGGCTATCTCAGCTGCTCCAGGGAGACTTAACCGCGCAGGAGGCCGAGCGGATTATCAATCCGAGGGTCAGTAAGCGATTGACCGCTCAGGATATTGCGGATCGCGAGGAGGCTCTGGCCGCTGAGGCGGCAGCGAAGCGCAGCCGCGCCCTTCTTCCAGCACCTGAGGTACCAACACCTGAGGCACCAGCACCAGAAGCTATACCGCCACAAACGACAGCACCAGAGCGTGATGGATCGAGCCGTCCCTTATCTCGTCCGCCCATCAAAGACTCAAAATTAGTGACGCCAGCACCCACAAGGCTTCCTGAATTACCGCGATCGCCCAGCTCCGTCCCTAGTCCACGACCCATCCCCACTGGTGAGCCTGTTCTGCCAAAACCTACTCTCAAGGAGCCTATCCTCAAGGAGCCAGCTCTGCAAACCGCTCCGACTGTTGCTTCAGAGACAGCACCCTCTAGTAAAGCAATCCCCTCAAAGCAGTCCAATGGACTGACAGATGGAGCGAGTCTAGAAAAGATTAATCCGGACAAAACTAATCCAGAAAAGACTAATCCGGACAAAACTAATCCGGACAAAGCAGCGGGGGCGCTGTGGTCAAAACTAAAATCTCGCCTCTCTTTAGATCAAGGTCTTTAAGATCAAGGTTCTGTAGAGAAGCCCCTCACTTCAAACCCCTCGCCTTTGGGCGAGGGGAAGATTCTTTGATTTTTTGTTGACCCTCGTTCTCCTCTAGGAGAACGAAGATGGGAAGCAATTGATTTTGGCCGAACTCACGTTTCGTTAATCCACGATCGCAAGTAAAATCTGGCTCGCTCGTCTTACTGATCGGAAGACAGAATACTGGTGATTCCGTTTTGATTGAGGAGGTTAATCACTTCATCGGCCTTGACGCGATCTTGAAACGCACCAACCTGCAGCACAGGTCGCCCCTGATAGGAGGAACGGAACGAGTCAGGGACTAAGGTTTTGACCGTTCGCTGCTGTGCTGCATTGGCTGGATTGACAAACACGCGATAGCGGAAATTGACCAGCGCAACTTGAAAAGGAGCAGCGGGAGAAAAGCCAGCGCCAGGAGCCATAGCATTCAGGTTTACGCCAGGGGTGCTGGCTGTAATTAAGTCAGCTTCGTTGCCGACCCTCCCCATTGGAATATTGCCGGAAGGTACGGCCAACGCTCCACCGGGCAGAGCAGGTAGCCTGTTACCACCAGGGACATTATCGCCAGGGATATTGGGCACAGAAAGCGGACGGTAAGTGCCAGGAGTCGCGGGCCGAGCAGCAATCCTCGGTGCGAATGGCGGGTCAGGAACCGGAATTTGAATGGGTGCTGTAATGGGGCTGACCCTTCCGCTATAGGCAGATGCTCTACTCAGCGATCGCACAGGTGGCAGGTCATTTCCTCTGAATAAGGGGGCGGGGGAAGCAGTTCTAGTCCTGTTAGCGCTCCTGCTGCTGTTTCGATTGCCAACATTTCGATTGCCAACACTTTGACTGCCCACAATTTTTTGAGAGAACGGATCGCGGGAGCCTGATAAATTGGCCGAGTAGGGGGCGCTTGCTCCACCACTTCCAAGCAGGACGTTACCGGAAACGTTTCGAGGAACATTACTAGGAACATTACTAGCGACGCCAGATGCTGGAAACGTATCGGCTGCTAAATAGATGTGCCCTAGTGCTTTACCTTGGTAGACTCGCTTTGCAAGTCGCCACTCTGGATTCAACACAAATTTAAGAAAGCCAGGAGCCAGACCTTGAGTCTGGGCAATTTCTAGAGCAGAATTTGCTCCACCCCGATTTGGAACGCCCATCAGGACAAGGCGATCGCCTCGTTTTACGATTGAAAGGCGGTATTCAATTCCCTTATCTTCGCCTCCAATACGAATTGAGTAGCCATTGCTGTCTGTACTGCGCCCACAGATATTGGTGAAGTCAAACTGGAGCAGAAGAGGCTCCACTGTGCCTCCCGGTTGAGCCTGCCAGCAGGGTCTTGCGCTAGAGAGCTGCTCAAGTATCAAAAGATTATAGCGATCGCTTTGAGCCAAGGGTACGGCAACCGCAATGACCTGACTAGGGTCTAGATCTTTTTGCTCAAACGTAGCGGCGTCCGCTTTGCCCGTACTGAGCGCCAAGCTAAGGCCCAGTAAGGTTGCGGTTGCAGAATATCCAAGAGTTAGCTTCATGAGGAAATCGATCTCCAAACAGGGGCTTAGCTTAGCAAGGCAGTCTTTAGCAATGTGGGCTGGGCAATATGGTCTAAGCAAAATTGAAGTCAGAAGGCCATAGATTAATCTCGCAAATGAATCTCGTAGAATTAATCCCGTAGAATGAATCTCGTAAATCTATACTCGTAAATCGATAAACGAGTGTCTATTTAAGAGGCTGATTATCTACGTCGCATCTTGAAGAAAGAAACGGGAATCAAAGAAGCATAACTCAATCGTGTCAAAGTGACTGAGCTGATTCTGAAACTTTATGAGAATTTCTTCAGAATTTCATACAAAGGCATCGGAATGATACCGCAGAACCTGGAAAACCAAATCGCGTTTGGTCACAAAATCCTGATTTTTAGAGCTTTCATTCCCTTTCTTTGCAAGACATACGACCATTGGTATGGCTGTATTCACAAAGCTTCTCTAGGCTCTTGATCAGCATTCCCCAATCACACCGCCCATTCAACATACAGCCCGTAAGACATACTGCTCACGAATTCCACTACAAATTGAGATTACGCCTCAAGGCTGCTGGCAGCATAGTTTGCTAACTGGCTGACCCACCCCATTGACCTACCCAGTTAGCCTTCATGCAGGTCTGGAGAGCGAGGGTTGGCGTAAAGCCCATCAAAATGGGCTAGAATTCAGGCTGCGAAAAGCCTATGAGCTTTTGTAGAAACCCCAGGAGCTAGGCCAAGGCATGGGCACCCCCAATACTGCGCTGTACCGAATTTTAGATGCCAACCTCGATCGCGCTCGTGAGGGGCTGCGGGTCATTGAGGAGTGGTGCCGATTTGGGCTAAACCATGCTGCCCTAGCGAGTCAATGCAAACAGCTCCGACAAGAGCTAGGTGGCTTACACCAAGACCGCTTTCGTCTTGCCAGAGATACGCCAGCCGATGTTGGCACGCAGATTTCCCATCCCCAGGAAGAAGCGCGCGCCGGAATATGGGCTGTCTTACAGGCGAACCTCTGTCGTGTCCAGGAAGCACTGCGGGTGCTGGAAGAATACGGCAAGCTCGATGACTTAGCGCTGGGTGCGTCCTGCAAGCACATACGTTATCGGGTCTACGCCTTAGAAAGTCAGCTTTTGCTTCAGGAACGACGACAGCGCCTTCACCAAGCCCATCTTTACCTCGTGACCTCTCCTGTACAGTCGCTGAGCGAAACCGTTGAGGCCGCGCTTCAGGGTGGGGTCAGACTGGTGCAGTATCGAGACAAAGACCCAGATGATTCGGTGCGTTTGGCGCGTGCAATGGATTTGCGATCGCTTTGTCAGCGGTACGAGGCGCTTTTTATTGTGAATGATCGGGTGGATCTGGCCTTGGCCGTGGATGCCGATGGTGTGCATCTGGGTCAGCAAGATTTGCCCGTGCAAGCTGCCCGTCAGCTTCTAGGCCCCCATCGCCTCATTGGGCGCTCCACCACCAATCCCGCCGAACTCCATCGCGCCCTGGAGGAAGGCGTTGACTATATTGGCGTTGGCCCTGTGTTTGCCACTCCTACGAAGACGGACAAAGCCGTGGCTGGACTGGACTACGTGAACTATGCAGCCACCCATTCAACCTTGCCCTGGTTTGCGATCGGCGGGATTGATGCTGAGAATCTTCCCCAAGTGCTTGACGCGGGTGCGCGGCGCGTGGCCGTGGTGCGGGCAGTGATGCAGGCAGCAGATCCAACTCAGGCTGCTCAGCAATTAATTTCTAGAGTTGGGCTTTCTGGCTTGGGGTCAGAGCAATAGTTACAGAAGGGACAAGCTTGAACACTCCGCTGTCAAGATTTTTGATCTGATGACAGCAAGTAGGGGGACTGAGAGCGATCGCCGATAGTTTTGCCAGAATTACGCCCTATGTGACGTAAGGGGATGTAAGTCAATCAAGTCATTGTTATTAGACATCGGCACAGGCAAGGCCAAACGCTAGATATCACTAATGCTCCGAGCATTTTTTCGCCATTCGCATTAGTCGTAGCGCAACTTCAGCCCTAAAATGATGAGCGCTAAAACCAGAGTAATCCCATTCGCCACAATAATGGGGAGTGCCTGAAGTAAAATGCCGTACACCAGCCACAAAAAGACCCCCAGGCAAAAATAAATCAGCATGGGCAAAGACATATCCTTAGCGGATTTCGTGCGCCAGGTTTTAAGAAGCTGGGGCACAAAGGAAATGGTGGTTAGCGTACCCGCAAGCAGGCCCAACAGGGTAATAAAGCTCATGGATGTTGTTTTCTGCGATCACGAGGAATAATTACTGGTTCCGTTGGGTGGGATTTTCGTCTGAAGCCCTTATCAGACAAAGATTACAATCGAGTCAAGATACAATCTCTGAAATCCTTGAGGAAAAGGTTTTCAAAGCTTTTCCCCATAGTACGAAACCAGTGCCCCCGAAGACGTAGCCTCAAAAATTGATTCATCACCGCAGAGAATCCTTATTGATAACTATTATAGTTAATTGCAATGGAAATCCGTTTTGAGAGCCTTCCTCTTATAGTTGAAAATCATCGTTAAGTACATGACAGAAATAAGGCTATTCACTAACCCAGAGCAGCGATCCAAGAAATAGTAGGGCTCTTTAATTAGATCTAATCTCAAAAAGGCTATAGTCTTAAGAAGAATTAATGCTTTTAAGTAGACGATGCAAGAACTTGACCTTGAGAAAACAACCCATATCCTAAACTCCATCATGGAGGCCGAGCTAGCAGGCGTGGTTCGCTATACCCACTATTCCCTCATGGTCACAGGCCCCAACCGCATTCCTATCGTGCAGTTTTTAAAAGCGCAAGCCACCGAGTCCTTACTCCACGCCCAGCAGGCTGGCGAAATCTTAACGGGACTAGACGGCCACCCTTCCCTAAAAATTGCGCCCTTAGAAGAAACCTTCAAGCACTCCATCTACGATATTTTGCTAGAGAGCCTAAACCACGAGCAGGCAGCCCTCAACCTCTACAAACAGCTCTTAGAAGTCGTCACCGACGCCAGCATCTACCTCGAAGAATTTGCCCGCACCATGATTGGTCAAGAAGAACTTCACGGCATGGAGCTAAAAAAGATGCTTCGCGACTACCATCCCGGCCAATAGCTGGAATCTAACTAGTTCCGCACCTGAATCGGCATGATGAGGTAGGTCATCTTTTGCCCAGAAATGGGCGACAAAATAGCAGGCATCGTCTCAGAGTTCAGCTCCATCTGTATGTCGGTGCTGTCCATAGCCTTAAGGCCATCGCTGAGATACTTGACGTTAAAGGCAATTTCAATCGAGTCGCCCGAAATCTGCGCCGGAACAGACTCTTCTCCACTCCCAAATTCTGGTGCTTCCGCCGCCAGAAATAAATTCTGCGATGCTTTGTCGAGCCGCAGCCGAATAATGTTGTTCTTCCGCGCCGCCAAAACCGCAATCCGATCCACAGCGCTTAGAAAAGCCTGACGACTGACGGTCATTTGGCGCTCAAAGCTGCGGGGCACGAGCTGATTGTAGGCAGGGTACTGACCATCTAAAAGACGGCAGCTCAGACGTTCTATGCCCTGTTCTGATAGCAGCTCAAATACGATTTGAGAAGCATCTGAGCGGACTTCTATTTTGGCTCCTGTGCGGCTCAGCATTCGCTCTAGCTCCCGCAGGGCGCGGGCTGGTACCGTCACGTTAATGGCCTCAGATACAATCTCTTCAGGAAACTGGGCGATCGCCAAGCGGTGTCCGTCCGTGGTCGCCATTTCTAGCCCTTCCTGGGAAGCATTGATGTGCAGCCCCGTCAGGATTTGCTTACTCTCATCCGAGCTAGAAGCAAACAGCGTTGCCTGAAGACCATCGGCAATGACCGTTGTATCCACTTGCAGGGGCGCAACTTCTTCCAAAATGGGCAAAGTCGGAAACTCATCCGCAGAAAGCCCCTGCATCTGGTAACGTCCTGTACCGCAGGCCAGCGTCACTGCAAGCTCATCCGTCTCAACCTGAATTTCCTGAGAGGGCAGCTTAGAAACAATATCGCTAAACAACCTGGCAGGTAAGGTCAGCGTCCCCGTTTCCTCCACCAGTGCCGGAATCCAAACCTGCATCCCAATGCTCAAATCAAAGACAGATAGCCCCAACCGACTTTCTTCAGCGGTCAAGAGCACATTGGCCAAGACAGGATGAGTTGGATTATTCGGGACAATCCGGCTCAAAAGAGAGAGCTTGGAACTTAAATCACTCTGGGCACAAACTAACTTCATAAGGCTCGAAGCACTTACCACGGGTATTTTTGAAAACTTTTTGAAAACTGGAAATCGCCTTACCGTTGCGCCTAAACCGTCTGCCCTGAGACTCTTCTGCGCACCCCCCTTGTCATTGGCGCACTTGTCACTGGCGCAATGAACTAGCCTTTCCCTGACGCAATGGTCGCTTCGTCTATCGCTTACCTCAGAGAGCGATCTACCGGAGAAAACTGCCTACCCACCGCTGCCGTTTCTCTTGGTTGCTTTGTCTAGCGTTGCTCGTCAAGACGACCGTCTGCTGTAACCCGTCTGTTTTGAAAAGTTTCTTAACTCAAGCGACCCATATCCTACCACCAGTTTTGCTGAGTCGTCTAATCCACTCAACTTCAAATTCGTACGCCTCTTTAAACGACTTCTTCTTTTTAAAAAGTTTAAATAGTAGTTATAGTAGGGGCTGTGGAAACTGTGGAAAAGATTTTAAACCCCTTGACTGGCAAAGCTTTAACAGCATTCTTGCCTGTGGAAAACTTGTGGATAAAAAGGGCAAGTTTTCCACAGGGTGTGGAATGTTAAAAAGTATTCCACAGGAGGCTCTTGTTTTCCACAGAGTTTTCCACAGAGTTTTCCCCAAAAAACAGGGGTTTTTCCACAGGCAAAATCTTACTTCATATTTATTTACACAAAAATTAATCTTGCGTTTTGAGCTGACCAGCAGCCTTTTGCTAAAACCCTGAACTTCCTATGGCAGAAGAATTTTGGCTTGCACCTGCTCCTTGCTTTTGCCTATTATTAAGACAGAGTTTAAATTTTGTGAATTATCTTGAAGACATATCGAAGCCCTCACGGTAATGCTCTAATCGATGGCCTAAACTGGCCGCGTTTGAGCCTCAGTTGGGAAGGTGGGGCAAGCGCTGTCGCTTCGGGGGTTCCCAGGAATTTACTGTCGCCCACCTGGCAGGTACTGCTGTTAGGTGATGGCTCTACCACGCGCCATCTCCAACTGCTGACGGGGGAAGAAATCTCCGTGGATGTGCTGGATATGTCTTTAATCGGTTTGGAGACAGATGGTGCTCCTGAGCCAATTGAGGAGGTTCCTGGGCCTAGACTGCGGCGTCAGGTCTGGCTTAAGGATGGTTCGGGTCACTATCTTGCCTATGCGGCTTCTTGGTGGGAGGCGAGCCATGTAGATGAGTATTTATCGAATCGAAAGCTGCCGATTTGGTCGAGCCTTGCGGATTTGCGAATGGAGCTATATCGCGATGTGCGGAATGTGTTTTTAGGGGATGCTGCGCAGCTAGAGTCAGCCTTTGGCTATAGTGGGCCGTTCTGGGGGCGTTACTATCTGTTTTGGCATAATGGCAAGCCTCTGACGCTCATCTATGAGGTCTTTTCGCCCTACCTAGAGCGCTATCTGGGGTTCTCAAAACCTTAATCCTCAAACCCTTAATTCTCAAAATCTTAATCCTCAAATCCTTAATTCTCAAACTCCTAATTCTTAAGCCTTCTTAAACCTTAAGTCTCAAACCTTATTGATTTCTCCAACAATCCCCTTGGTCTAGGCGTTATGGCTCATAGCTCCAAGCCTGCCCAAACATATAGAGCGCTATCAAAACGAGGAGTGAGCGGAACAGAATGCTCACGATGTGATCGGGTAGCTTGGGGAGCAGCCGAGTGCTGAGTTGGGCTGAGATCAGGCCCCCTAAGCCGACCCATAGCCCAGCCCGAAAGATCACGTTGCCTGCGATCGCATGTCCAGTAACAGCCGAAATTGCCGTTAAGGGAATCACGGCTAAACTGTTTTGGATAGCGCCCTTCAGGGTTTCTCGCAGGAGCATCATTTGCAGGGGCACCATAATGACCCCGCCGCCCACACCAAAGATCCCCGCTAATAGGCCAGCGCTTCCTCCGGTGAGCACCTGGGCAGGGAGGTCAGCGCGAAACGAGGCCCGTGAGTCAGAAACTAACGTCAAATTTTCTGCCTTACGCCGAAGACTCATCCAGTAGAAATTTGTCAGAAGCAAGACACCAAAGGCCGCGAGTAGGGCTTGGGGTGCTAACCCCGTTGCAACGATCGCCCCAAGCTGCGCCATCGCGATCGCAGGCAGCCCTAAGGCCAAAATTCGGTCCCACTTCAGGACGCCCATGCGGAAGTTCTGGATGGTTCCAGAAATGGAGGTGAGTAAAATAGCTAAACTACTGCTTCCTACGGCCTGGACGGGGGTGTAGCCAATCGCTACTAAAATTGGCACTAAAATAGTGCCGCCACCAATGCCCAGGAGCCCTGCCAGAATGCCAGAGGCAATCCCACTGGCTAAGAGCAGTAAATCTGTGGACTGGATGCCCATAGCGCCTCAGAAAATCACTGCTAATTAGAGCTAATTAGTGCTGAAGGAACAAGCCCCGTGAAAGTGCCAGCAGCATCATGAGACCTCGACAGGGGCAGACCTCGACAGGGGCGTTCAGCAATTAGTTTTCTGCGCCTGCCGTTAACTGGAGCAGCGCGAGCCAAGACTGCATATCAATGGCTAAGGCTTTTCCTAACTTGAGGTATGGCAGAACGTCTGGATAGGCGGTCGATGTGGGTGAATCTGGATTTTCCGCTAAATGTTGGTTGGTTTCGGTCGCGGAATGGGATGTTTGCGTTTGAGAAGGTTGCGCTTGAGAAGGTTGTATTTGAGAGGATTGCGCTTGAGAGGGTTGTGCTTTAGCGCTTTGACCTAAGGTATTGGGCA
Organism: Thermosynechococcaceae cyanobacterium MS004; assembly: GCA_022402525.1. Classification (GTDB taxonomy): domain Bacteria; phylum Cyanobacteriota; class Cyanobacteriia; order Thermosynechococcales; family Thermosynechococcaceae; genus JAAURS01. The sequence continues at coordinate 88,770 of JAKRSB010000136.1, read as the reverse complement.
CCCAATGCTCTTGGAGAAAGTGAACGTAGTGCTCTTGCAGCAAATCTTCTGGAATCGCAAGCCTCAGCCGTCGCGCCAGATGTAGAAGCTGGATGAACCCCTGGACTTGGGACAGTTGTTTTTCTGCTAAGATTTTGGTCAACCAGGCTTTCAGGACGCTGTGTAGTCGTGGTGCAGCGGTATCTAGGGTGAGGGGACAGCCCAGATGCTCAGATTCTGTGGCGATCGCCTCAAGCTCGTTGAGCTGCACCCAGGGGTTTGCAGTCGGCTCGGCTAGTTCTGTACTCAATCCCTGAATCATCTGGTGGGCGCGATGGCTCAGGGCAACCTGAGCGGCCATCAGCAGCTCCTGGGGGCCTTCTAGTCCGTCCTGGCGATAGGCCATCAGCAGACTGTAGTTGTCTCGATAGATCTGGGTATAAAGCTGGTCAATGCGGGTCAGGGTTTCCTGAGAGATGGTCGCCAGGAGATGATGGCGATCTTCGGCGAGGAGGTCTTCAATGCCGTAGTGGCGATCGCCAAAGTACTGATTCATCATCAGCACCAGTCGGGGTGTACTGGCCTGCTGAAGCTGTTCAAACAGCACCTGCTTGAGGGCAGTGTAGTGGGGGCGGCCCGTAAAAGGCTGCACCACACAGTGAAAATCCCAGCCGCCCATGTGCAGAACTGCAAAGGTCACCTGAGTGGTTTCGCGGGTGGCAAGGGCCGTGAGCTGGAGGTGGCTCATGGCGAGGGTGAGTTTTCCCATGCGGTGAGTTTCGTAGTCCCGCTGGTGAATGTGGTAGCTGTAAAGCTGGGTTTCTGGGGCGTAGACCTTAAACAAAGAGCTCATGGCGTAGTGCGCCACAATCTGATGCAGGGTGATTTGGGAGGGCAGCACAAGCTGGCGATAGACGCCTGCTGCGGTCTTGAACATCTCAACATTACTGGGAGCTTGCTCCAACCGCTGAATAAATTCAGACTCCAGGGCAATTCCAGAGACTTCGCAGGCAAGGCTCAGCGCCCGTGCCGCATAGCGCAGGATCTGAACCCCCTCTGGTCGCGAAATTTCTTCAAAAAACCAGCCGCAGCTCGTATACATCAGTAGCGCGTGCCGCTGCATTTCCAAGAGGTGCAGGGCATCCACCTGTTCCGACTCGGAGAGGGGATGGCGCTGATGACGCAGTAGTAAGGCCGTGCGCGCTGCCTCAACCTCTGCTGGCGAACCGAGCAGAACCGTGGCGTAGTCATCCCTCGCCGCCCAAGGATCGTGGAAGAGGCGATCGCCCACTTCTACAAAAACTTCAGAGAGACAGTCCCGGAGCCAGTCTAGGGCGCTGCGGAGGGGCTTCCGCCACTTTTGGTGCCAGCCGCCTTCGCTGCCGCAGCCGCAGTCATCCTGCCAGCGACCCACCCCGTGGGCACAGCTCCAGGCGGTGACGGGTTTGATTTCAACTTCCCAGGTTGGGGAATGTACGCTCAGGTAGTGGGCGAAGTTGGTAATCGTCCAGCCCTTTTGGGGCATGACGTAGCGAAAGCCATAGGCCAATGCTTTTTCTGTATTGCGCTTGTGGTGCCCAAAGGTCTCCCCATCCGTGGCGATCGCAATGAGCTGGGGCGTTTTGCGGTCGGGTCGCACGGCCTGGGCGATCCGGTTGGCAAAGTGGTCGGAGCTGCTAAGAATGGCGTCCTCAAAGCCGATATCCCGTGAGATCGGCCCGTCATAGACAAAAATATCGATGTAGTTGCGATCAGCCGAGTTGCGATCGCGACCGGGCAGAAAACAGCGGTAGGGTCGGGTGGGGTCAATCTGACAGCCGCCCACATTTTGCCAGGGGTAGTCTAGCCCCTCCGGGTCAACTTCCGGCGCGATGGGGCGACAGCGCTGAAGCTGGGAGGGCGCTAGGACAATAAACTTAATCCCTTCTTCAATCAGCACCTCTAGGGTGGGATAGTCTACCGCCGCTTCAGCCAGCCACAGCCCCTCTGGCGCACGGCCAAACCGCTTCTGAAAGTCGGCCACCCCCCAGCGCACCTGGGTCACTTTGTCCCTGCGGTTTGCGAGGGGCATGATGATGTGGTTATAGACCTGGGCGATCGCGTTGCCGTGGCCGTTGAGGCGATCGCAGCTTTTCCGGTCAGCCTCTAAAATGCGTTGATACACCTGCTGGTCGTGGTGCTCTAGCCAGCTCATCAGCGTGGGGCCAATATTAAAGCTGAGGTACTCAAAATTATTGACCACCTCCACCACCTCTCCCGCCTCATTCAAAATGCGGGCAAAGGCATTGGGACGATAGCACTCGTGATAAATGCGCTCATTCCAGTTGTGGAATGGTGCCGCGCTGGGCTGGCGCTCAATGGCGTCGAGATAGGGGTTTTCGCGGGGGGGCTGGTAGAAGTGACCATGCAGCGTCACGTAAACCCCCTGGGCGATCGCTGAGCCTTGAGAAGACCTTTCAGTCAGGGTAGAATGATTCGCCAGTCTGGAGTCTTGTGTGGGTGAAGTCTGAGCACTGGTTCGAGCGCTGTGAGTCTGTAATTCCATCGAAACCTACCTTAAATAGCCACCAGCAGGCTCAGCATTCAGCCTGTGCGTAACGTAAACGATCTGACTGAGGGGCTGGCGATCCCTCAATAGAAGTTCATATTTTTTGATGGAATTTATAATAATTTACAATTCTGTGATAATTTCTGGCCTTTTTTTGCGCTTTTTTGAGGTCTTGTTGAATTTGAGATCTTGCTGAAAGGTCTTTCTAATTTTGGATGGGGGGATCGTTATCTTCAGGGATCAAAATAGTGGCCTCAACCTGTTTTTGGTTTTGAGGGAGCGCCACAAATCGTCCTTCATCAATAAGGTAGGTAATGGTTTCGGCTCTGAGGCTGCTGCCGGCTTGGAGTACATAAACGTTTCCGCTTAAGACAATTCTGCGTTCGCGGCTGTAGTAGTTTGCCGCGTTGGCCGTGGCCTGAATTTGGCGAGCGGGGTAGCTGAGCTGGACGTTGCCGTTGGCGGTAATGACACCCGTTTTTGCATTGGCCTGCTGAAGATCAGCTCTGAGCGTCAACGATCGCCGCTGAGCCGTTGCGTCTCTGAGTCCCATCCCTTCCAGCGCAATGAACGATAGCCCACAGATGCAGGTTGCGATCGCAAGTTTAGAAACCAATCGGGTCAAGGGTCGAATCATAGGGTGTTCTGGGTATACAGGTGACTGGGAATTGACCTAAGAACGCCATCGGTTTAACTGGGGCAGAGCTTGGGGAAAAGCCTGGGGCAGAACGGATGCCGCGTCGAGTCCTGAGCTTGCTGCATTGCGTGCCGCACTGCCTGCTGCATTGAATACTGGTCTGGATACATTCATCCTATCCTGCAACGGATCGGAGGGCTCCAGTATGGGCTCCAGTAAACGACTAGCTTCGCTGACTCGTTCTTCCCCTAGGGTTTGCAGATAGGTTAAAAATTCAAGGCTGCTGACCACCAGGGTTTCCACGTCGATTCCACCGTAGGCTGGGCGGTAGGATACGAGTCGCCGAGTACCCTCTCCGAGTAGGATGACGGCTCCTCGCCAATTTTGGTTGCCGAGATGATAGCAGGCGACGGCAATCTGCAAAATCCCCTGAAAAAATGTCTTGTCCGGCTCTTGTGCTTCAATCCAGAGGGCTTCTAGGGTGTCATGACAGGCATAAAATTCACCCCGCCGAAACTCTTCCACCCCTTGCCAAAAGGAGGGCGGCAGACTTTCTGGATCTGATGTATTCACAGTCCGAAATCCCACCTCAAAATCGGTTTGTTTCAGTCCGAATCTCTTCCACGCTGATGTCTTGGCGATCGCCTGCAAAGGGGTTGTCTGGGGTCAGAAACAGCATGCAGTGGCATTCTTTGCGCTCCCGCATGGGCACACAGGGGCAATTCCAGTAGGCTGCGGCCACTTCTGCTTCTTTATCTTCGTAGTAGCGGCAGGGGCAAAGGGGAGACCCAAAGTCATCTTTGTGCTTGGCTAACCCTTCAATGACAACAGCCGTTGTGCCCAAATCAGAGCAAAAATAAGTTCCTGTGCGCTTTGCATAGGTTTCAGAAAACTTACGCATCGCCTCTAGACTTTTTTCTGTACCTTGCTGGGGGCCGGTTATCGTCATTAGATTGCTCTCAATCTTTAGTACTGGGTGAAGAACTGCTGGTTTTCACCCTATCATTTTTTGACGATTCTTATGGGGAGAGTTTGTCAATTGATAGGTTTTTGGGGTGATGGGTTTTGGGCTGGGCTTGACGGTATGCCGCCAAGGGTATGTAGCAAACTATGTCGCAAGCACTCACCAATACAGTCGGACTGAAGGCGCTGCTGTATGGTGATTTGTATAAATAGAGCATAGAGATATAGATGGAGAGCTATATCAGAACACTTTATCCAGAACCCTGCTTTGTCTTGGCGATCAAAGCAAGAATCTAGTCTGAGTAGGGCTTTAAGGCCGATTGCACGTCAGCTTGTAACTTACTACGGGTCAAACTACGGGTCAAAACTACGTCTGAACCTAGCGAATTGCATTCTTTACATTTATTAATGGGAGATCACGATGCTTTCAACGCCTTCTAAATCAAACTTTGAGCCTAGTCTGAGCGCAGTAGGCGAAGCGAGATCCACCATCCAGGGAAGCCCCTTAAGCGCCGATGAACTGCGCCGTACCCATGCTTACTGGAATGCCTGTAACTATCTAGCCGTGGGCATGATTTATCTTCAGGACAATCCGCTTTTGAAGGAGCCCCTTCAGCCTCAACACATCAAAAATCGCCTGCTGGGACACTGGGGATCTAGCCCTGGAATGGCGTTTACCTACGTGCATCTGAATCGCTTGATTCAAAAAGATGACCTGAACGTGATCTTTTTGGCTGGCCCCGGTCATGGCGCACCGGGGATTCTGGGGCCTGTCTACCTAGAGGGCACCTACAGCGAGGTTTACCCCGACAAGAGCGAAGACGAAGCAGGACTTAAACGATTTTTTAAGCAGTTTTCGTTTCCGGGGGGCATTGGTAGCCACTGCACGCCAGAAACCCCTGGCTCGATTCATGAGGGAGGGGAGCTAGGCTACAGCGTTTCCCATGCTTACGGGGCGGTGTTTGATAATCCTGACCTGATTGCAGCGGTGATGGTAGGGGATGGGGAAGCAGAAACGGGCCCGCTGGCAACGGCTTGGCACTCCAATAAGTTTCTTAACCCGATTCGAGATGGGGCGGTGCTGCCGATTCTGCACCTGAATGGTTACAAAATTAATAACCCAACGCTGCTGGCGCGGATCTCTCACGAGGAGTTGGAGGCGCTCTTTAAGGGCTATGGCTACACGCCCTATTTTGTGGAAGGGTCTGACCCTGAGACGATGCATCAGGCTATGGCGGCAACCCTTGATCACTGCGTTGCTGAAATTCGGCAGATTCAGGACACTGCCCGCAGCAGCGGTATTGCACAACGCCCCGCCTGGCCGATGATTATTCTCCGGAGTCCGAAGGGCTGGACGGGGCCTCAAGAAGTTGATGGCCATAAGGTAGAGGGGTTTTGGCGATCGCATCAGGTGCCGCTCACCAATGTTCAATCTGACCCCGCCCACCTTCAGCTTTTACGGGACTGGCTGCTGCGCTACAGGCCAGCAGAACTCTTTGACGAGACGGGGCGGTTGATTCCAGAACTGCGGGCGCTATCTCCGAAGGGCGATCGCCGGATGAGTGCTAACCCCCACGCCAATGGGGGCCAGTTGCGAAAAGCGCTGAGTATGCCGAATTTCCGAAACTATGGGGTTCCAGTGGTCAAACCCGGCGTGGCCGAAGTCGGCAACACCCTGCCCCTCGGTAACTTTCTGCGCGATGTGATGGGCAACAACCCGGATAACTTTCGGGTGTTTGGCCCCGATGAAACTGCTTCCAATAAGCTTCAGGCCATTTATGAGGTGAGCAAAAAGGTCTGGATGGCCGAGTATTTGCCTGAAGATGCGGACGGCAGCGAGCTCACCCTCGATGGTCGCGTGATGGAAATCCTCAGCGAGCATACCCTAGAGGGCTGGTTGGAGGGCTATCTGCTCACGGGGCGTCACGGCTTTTTCTCAACCTATGAAGCCTTTGTGCACGTCATCGACTCCATGATTAATCAGCACTGTAAATGGCTGGAAATCAGTCGGCACATTCCGTGGCGATCGCCCATTGCCTCTCTGAACCTGCTGATTACGTCCACCGTTTGGCGGCAAGACCATAATGGTTTTACCCACCAAGATCCGGGCTTTTTAGACGTGGTGCTCAACAAAAGCCCAGAAGTCGTGCGGATTTATCTGCCCCCGGACGCCAATACTCTCTTGTCCGTGAGCGATCACTGCCTGCGCAGCAGCGACTACGTGAATGTGATTGTGTCCGATAAGCAGGTTCACCTCCAGTACCTCGACATGGACAGCGCCATTGCCCACTGCATCAAAGGCATTGGCCTTTGGGACTGGGCCAGCACTGATGCCGGACAAGAGCCGGACGTGGTGATTGCCTGTGCTGGCGATGTTCCGACCCAGGAAGCGCTGGCGGCCACCGTGCTGCTGCGGGAACACTTTAGCGACCTCAAGATCCGGTTTGTGAATGTGGTGGATCTCCTGCGGCTACAGCCGGAAACCGAACACCCCCACGGATTGTCTGATCGAGACTTTGACTCGCTCTTTACCCTGGATAAACCGATTATTTTTAACTTCCACGGCTATCCTTGGCTGATCCATCGTCTGACCTATCGGCGCACCAATCATGGCAATCTGCATGTGCGCGGCTACAAAGAGAAGGGCAATATCAACACCCCCCTAGAGCTGGCCATCATTAACCAGGTGGATCGCTTTAGCATTGCGATCGACGTAATTGACCGAGTGCCAAAACTTAAGGTGGCGGGTGCCCATGCCAAGGAGCATCTGAGAAATCAGCAGATTGACGCTCAGCACTACGCAAGGACCTACGGCATTGATAAGCCAGAAATTACAAGCTGGAAATGGCCAGAGTAACCCAGAATCACTAAGGCCCAGGATAACTAATTGGACTTTGGACAAAATCAAAAACCACGCTACCGATGGTGTTTTGGCTCTCGAACCAGAGGATTAAAAGCACTACCCATAACATTTGTCCAAAGTCCAAACAACTTAAGGACAAGGGCTTTAGGGCTAATGCTTTATAGTTAGCGCTTTATGGTTAGCGTTTCTCCCAGGAGCTTTTCACCCACCTGCATTCATGGGACGGCATGAAAATTTTAGTGCTGAATTCAGGCTCCAGTAGCCTAAAATGCTGTCTTTACGAAATTGGCGAAACGCTTCCCAGCGCTGTCCCAAAAGCCCTTTGGGAATGGGCTGTGGACTGGACGCATCGGGCTGGCTTAGCAGAAATCACCCTGAAGACGGCTCACGGTGCCGCACTTAAAAGCGAAACGACAGCCCAGACCCAGACGGAAGTGATGGGCTACATGCTAGAGCAGCTTTGCCAAGGAGAAACCCAAGCGATCGCCCAGCTTTCCGAAATTGATGTGGTGGGTCATCGGGTGGTGCATGGTGGCACCCAGTATCGGGAGAGTGAGCGCGTGACGGCTGAGGTGAAGCAGGCGATCGCCGATCTGGCCTGTTTTGCACCGCTCCACAATCCCATCAACCTAGAGGGCATCGAAACCATTGAGCAGATCCTAGGGGATGTGCCCCAGGTGGCCGTCTTTGATACCGCCTTTCATCGTCAGATCCCCTTAGCCGCAACGGTTTACCCTGGCCCCTACGCCTGGTATGAGCAGGGAATTCAGCGCTATGGATTCCACGGCATTAGCCATCAATACTGCGCGGAACGTGCGGCTCAGCTCCTGGAGCGACCTCTGGATGATCTGCGTCTGATTGTTTGTCATCTGGGTAATGGCTGCTCTGTGTCGGCCATCCGCCATGGGCACAGTGTGGACACCACCATGGGGTTTACGCCCCTGGAGGGGCTCATGATGGGGACGCGATCGGGTTCGGTCGATCCAGGAATTTTGATCTACCTCCTGCGGCAAGCGGGCTATTCCCCTGATCAGCTAGAAGACATTCTCAACCGCAAGTCTGGCCTCAAGGGAATATCAGGGCTGTCTGCGGATATGCGCCAGATCACAGAGGCAGCGGCGGCTGGCAATTCCCGTGCGCAGCTTGCCTTTGATCTGTTTATCCATCGCCTACGCGCTTCGATTGGTGCCGTGCTCCTCAGCCTCGACCGATTGGACGCCTTAATTTTTACGGCTGGCATTGGTGAGAACTCGGCTTTGGTTCGCGCTGCGGCCTGCGATGCCCTCGATGTTTGGGGGATAAAGCTTGATTCCCAACTCAATGATGCGAGTCCCGTCGATCAAGACATTGCCCATGCTGAGTCGCGATCGCGGGTGCTTGTGATCCACACACAGGAAGACTGGGCGATCGCCCAGGACTGCTGGCGAATCCTGAGTCCAGGCTCAATAGGCGCTGTGGAGAGATAGTAAGGATAGCTTGATGCACGATATTCTTGATGTGCTGGATATTTGATGTTCTAGAGATTTGATGCACAACCTAAGCTCTCCGATCTGGCAACCCTTTACGCAAATGAAGACTGCGCCACCTCCCTTAAAGGTGGTGAAGGGCAGCGGTATTTATTTGCAGCTAGAGGATGGACGCACGCTGATTGACTGTATTTCAAGCTGGTGGGTAACGCTGCACGGCCATGCCCATCCCGCCTTGGCCGACACCCTGTACCGTCAGGCACAGCAGCTAGAGCACGTTATTTTTGCAGGGTTTACCCATGATCCGGCTGAGCAGTTGGCGCAAAAGCTCCTCACCCACCTACCGCCAGCGCTAACGCGGGTTTTTTTCTCGGATAATGGCTCGACAGCGGTGGAGGTGGCGCTCAAGATGGCGCACCAGTTTTGGCGAAATCAGGGACAACACCGCGATCGCTTTTTGTGTTTTGAGGGGGGCTATCACGGCGATACGATTGGGGCGATGTCCATTGGGCGCGGTTCGTCCTGGTGGCACCCTTTTCGTCCGCTGATGTTTCAGACTGATCTGATCCCATTTCCGGCCACCTTTGACGGAGATGAAGCCGTAGCGGCGAAGGAAGCCCAGGTGCTAGCCCAGGCGGAACGGCTTCTCCAGGCCAGAGGCGATCGCTATGCGGGGCTCTTCATTGAGCCATTGGTGCAGGGCGCGGGCGGGATGCGGATGTGTCGGCCACAGTTTTTGCAGGCGCTGGAAAAGCTCGTGAAGCGGTTTGACGTTCTGCTGATCTATGACGAAGTGATGACGGGCTTTGGGCGCACGGGGGAGCTGTTTGCCTGCCTAAAGTCGGAGACGGTGCCGGATCTCATTTGTTTGTCGAAAGGACTGTCGGGTGGGTGTTTGCCCCTGTCCGTGACGGTGGCAACAGAGGCCATTTTTCAGTCCTTTTATGAGGATGATCCAGCCCAAGCGTTCTATCACGGCCATTCCTATACGGGCAACCCGTTGGCCTGTGCCACGGGGGTGACATCCCTAGGGCTGCTGGAGCAAAACCCAGCTTATAAAGCGTTAGAGAATCTACACCAAACCTATCTCCGCCAATATCTGCAAGGTCACCCCCTCCTTGAACATTTCCGCGTCTGCGGAACGATCGCGGCTATGGAGGTGAAGACCCAGTCCGCCAGCGGCTACTTTAACGCGATCGCGCCCTTACTAAAGGCAAAATTCCTCGAAGAAGGTTTGCTGCTGCGCCCCTTGGGCAATACGCTCTACCTGATGCCGCCCTACTGCATTACCCCTACAGAACTAGAAACGGTGTACCAAGCCATTCAGCGGGTGCTGACTTCCCTCGCGTGACTCCCCTCGCGTGACTTTCCCTACGCGACTACCCTCGCGGATCTCCAGACTGACGCTTGAGCGTTCAGCCAGCTAGAAACCAGCAGGGCACCAGCCCCATCAAGGCCAGCCCTACCAGTAAGCCCAAACTCTGACGTCCCATCAACCGATCGCCAAACCCGATGGCATAAAACCCCTTCACCACATTATTGCTGGCTGCTGCAATCAGAATGGCGATTGCGGCTGTCTGAATCGGGGTAGAGCGGCCGGCGGATTGCGTCATGCTTAGGATAAAGGGGTCTACATCCGTCACTCCTAAAATGGCGGCCAGCCCATAGACGCCTCCCTGTCCGCCATACTGCACTACATAGTGCGTCAGGATCAAAATGCCCACAAACAGCAGCGCGAACAAAAAGGCCGCCTTGAGTGCCAAGGGATTTTTTGCTGTCTCCTCCGGCGCTAACGCCGCTGCATCCTCCGCTATATTTTTTTCCTGTTTAGCCCAGAGCAGGCCACTCCCAAGCGCTGCGATCGCCAGCAGTCCAAAGGGGAGCAAAAGGGGTTTGCCGAGGGGGGCATTGAAAACATAGACCAGCACCGCCAGCCGGATATACATCACGCCAGAGGCCATCAAAATTGCCCCAGCATAGGCTTGCGGGCGAAAGTCTCTCGTTGACTGCTTTGCCAGAGCAACCGTCGTCACCGTGGAAGAGTAGATGCCGCCTAACACCGCAATCAGCAGTACCCCGTTGCTGCCCTTCACCTTTTGCTGAAGCAAAAAACTGAGGTAAGAAAGTGTGCTGACGGCCACCACCACAAGCCACACCTTAAACGGATTGAGCTGAAAGGGGCCATAGGGCTGGTTCGGCAGCACGGGCAGCAACAGCAGCAGCAGTAAGAATTGACCCAGGGTCAGAATGTCACGCTCTTTAAACGGCTGCGTTAACCCTTCCAGCGTTGACTTTAGCCCAAGGGAGAGAAGACTCACCACCACGATGGCGGAGGCAATCCAGTACAGCCCGCCATAAACTAGCGCCCCAATCAGGTAGGTGGCGAGACTCGCCATCACCTCGGAGATGTCTGTGCTGATATCTGTGCTGATATCTATGGTGACGTCTCTCTCTGGAACTCGGCTTACTCTCTGCCAGTAGGTCAGCAGCAGCAGCCCCGCGATCGCGATTAACCCAAGGGCGATCGCGATCGGCTGATTGGGGTTGAGGGCTGCCATACCGTAGCCCAGCAGCCCCAGCAGTGCAGAAGCCCGAACGTCTTTAAGGCGGTAGCTGTCCGCTGGGGCGGGCTCTTTCCGCTCCAGTCCTAGCAACAGCGCCAGCAGCAGCACTAGCCCAATCTTGAGCGCATCAGAGTCGAGACTGGAGAGGAGAGTACTGGTCATCTCATTTTTTATCCTGGGACGCTTTTTTGAGTCGATAAAAATTTGAGTCGATAAAAATGGGTTATCCCCTGTATTTTGAGATTGGGATATTTTGAGATTGGTTCAGATTGCGTTCGGCTCACAACAGCATGAGGCTACAAATAAACTTGAGCGTGATGAGATTGAGTGGAATGAAATTGAGTGGGTATCAAACCCTTCATCCTTTTCGCTGGATTGGCTTGGGCGTTTTTTTCGGCTTGGGCTTACTGTCCACAAGTCCAGCACAGTCAACATTAGTGCAGTCAGCCTCAGTGCAGATTCGCCCTTCATTCAGTTCTTCACCGATTCCTGTGCAGGGTTGCCAGAACTGTTTCTCACCCCTTAGCCAGCAGATCGCTCAACCCTACCAACAGGCTGCAGCCTATGCGATGCGCCAGGGTGGAAATGCCCTGCTGATTCTAGAAGGCGGTGAAATTATTGTCGAGCAATATGACAACGGCTACACGGCCCGTAAGCCCCATCCCCTGAAAACTGCTACTCAAAGCTTTACCGGAATTCTGGCGATCGCGGCGGCGCAGGATCGACTGCTGACTCTAGATGAACCCGTCGCCAAAACCATCACAGAATGGCAAAGCCATCCTTTGCGCTCTAAAATCACGATTCGCCAGCTTCTCTCCCTCACCAGCGGCCTGAGTTCGTCGAGTGCTGAGAGAGTGTCCAGTTCGGCGTCCAATTTGTCGTCTAATTTGGCGTCAGATGGAATGCCCAATGTGGTGCCCACCTATAGCCAAGCCATCAAAAGCCCCCTAACCACTGTTCCTGGAAAAGTGTTTCAGTATGGCTCCGCTCCCTTCCAAGTCTTTGGCGAACTGCTCCGGCGCAAGCTTGCGCCCCGCAACCAAACGCCATTGGCCTACTTGAAGCGCAAGATTTTTGACCGCATTGATCTAGACATTGGGGGCTGGGAGCTGGATGCAGACGGTAATCCAAATCTAGCCTCTGGTGCTAGCCTAACGGCGCGGGACTGGGCTAGGTTTGGCAAGCTATTAGAGCGCCACGGGCGCTGGAACGGCAGAAAAATTCTGGATAAAAAGCTGCTGGCAGAGTGCTACCTGGGCAGCTCGGCAAATGCGGCCTATGGATTGGGTCTGTGGATCAATGAGCCAGGGCGATCGCCTTCGGGAAAACCGCAAAACCTATTGGCTGCTGCACCCAAAGATACGATAATGGCGGCTGGGACAGACGACCAGCGCCTATACGTCATGCCCTCTCGAAACCTGGTGGTGGTCAGGTTTGGTCGGGACAATCGCTTTGAGGACGATACCTTCTTGTCTTTGCTGCTGCAGTAGCGGGAGTGCTTGGAGATTTTTGTGAGCGCCACAGAGCGAGATTTGTGGAGACATTTGTGGAGATATTTCTGCACATACTCCTGACAAAACCTGATTTTTCCTGAATCGACACCCGATTCAATCCCTGGCACCATTGCTATGGACATGGTGTCTTGCATGTTAGGTGCAGATTCTTTGATCCCGTTACTCAAGATAGCCAATGCTGACCTGCGGTTGAGTCCTTTGGGGCTTGACGGTAGGTTTTTTTTCTCCCAGCGCAGCCTTATATTTCGCTTTAGGCCAACCTTCAAATCCACCCTTAAAATCAAAAGGGAGTGGCGATGAATCCACTCCCTTTTGATCTTTTGATTAATGCCTTTTTGTGAAAGGCTTAGACCTGCTGTGCCTTGGACTTGGGTTTACGGCGATGCAGGCTAGATTGCGACCTCTTGGCGTCGAGTTAGTAATCGAAGTCACCCATGCCGCCACCGGGGGCTGCGGGTGCGCCATCTTTTGGCTCAGGCTTGTCTGCAATAATGCATTCGGTGGTCAATACCATTGCGGCGATCGAGGCTGCATTTTGGAGCGCAGAGCGCGTAACCTTTGCAGGATCGACAATTCCGGCCTGGAACATATCCACATACTCGCCATTGGCTGCGTTGTAGCCCACGTTGAAGTCTTTTTCCTTCACGCGCTCGGCAATCACCGCACCGTTTTGGCCGGCATTTTCAGCAATTCTCTTCAGAGGAGACGTCAAAGAACGCGCCACGATCTGCGCACCAATTAACTCTTCGCCGCTCAAGTTGCTGGCTGCCCAGGCTTCGAGTTCGGGGGTGAGGTGGGCGAGGGTGGTGCCGCCACCGGGGACGATGCCTTCTTCCACTGCGGCCTTGGTTGCGTTGATCGCGTCTTCTAGGCGAAGTTTGCGATCTTTCATTTCGGTTTCAGTTGCCGCACCCACTTTGATGACTGCAACACCACCGGCTAGCTTCGCAAGACGCTCTTGCAGCTTTTCCTTGTCGTAGGAAGACTCGGTGTCGTCGATTTGACGACGAATCTGCTCAACCCGTGTCTTGACTTCCACTTCATTGCCTTCGGCGACGATGGTGGTGGTGTCTTTGGTGATGGTGACGCGGCGCGCTTTACCCAAGGATTCAAGCTTGGTGGTTTCGAGCTTGAGGCCAGCATCTTCTGTGATGAGCTGACCGCCTGTCAGTACAGCAATGTCTTCAAGCATGGCCTTACGGCGATCGCCAAAGCCAGGAGCCTTCACAGCGGCCACGTTGAGGACGCCGCGCAGACGGTTGACCACGAGGGTTGCGAGGGCTTCTTTTTCGATATCTTCGGCAATAATCAACAGGGGACGACCGGCACGGGCGACCTGCTCAAGTACAGGCACCAAGTCCTGCACTAAGCCAATCTTTTTGTCGGTAATCAGAATGAGAGGCTCTTCTTGGACTGCTTCCATCCGCTCGGTATCAGTCGCGAAGTAGGGGGAGATGTAGCCCTTATCGAAGCGCATCCCTTCGGTGACTTCAAGCTCGGTGCTCATGGACTTGCCTTCTTCAAGGGAAATGACGCCCTCTTTGCCGACTTTATCCATGGCGTCTGCAATCATTTGGCCGACTTCTTCGTCGTTGCCAGCAGAGATAGAACCTACTTGGGCAATGGACTTAGAGTCTTCGACGGGACGGGCATGACCTGCAATTTTTTCGACGAGGAAGCCCGTGGCTTTCTCAATACCGCGCTTCAGGGAGATGGCATTGGCACCCGCCGCGACGTTACGCAGCCCTTCTTTGACGATCGCATGGGCCAAGACCGTTGCGGTGGTGGTTCCATCTCCAGCGGCATCATTGGTTTTGGATGCAGCCTGACGAATCAGGGCAACGCCTGTATTTTCGATATTGTCTTCTAGCTCAATTTCCTTGGCGATCGTGACCCCATCATTCACAATTTGGGGCGCGCCGAACTTCTTCTCAAGCACGACGTTGCGGCCTTTTGGGCCAAGGGTTACGGCAACGGATTCAGCTAGGATATCCATACCCCGTTCGAGGGCGCGACGAGCATTCTCGTTATAAATAATTCGCTTAGCCATGGAGATTCAACCTTCTAGAACTTTGATGTGGAGGGATGATTGCAAAAATCTTGTGATGCACTCTTTTTCGATGCGCTTAAGCTTGATACGCCTAGACAGACGCGCTCTGTCTAAGCTTCTGGTCAAACTTAACCTTTACAGAGGCGCTAGCCTGCGTGGACTTCATCGGCAAAAGTTTAAGCTGACTTTAGTCAACAACGGCCAAGATATCTTTTTCAGACAGCAGAACGAACTCGTCACCACCGAGCTTGATGTCGGTTCCGGCATACTTGGAGTACAGCACTTTATCGCCAATGTTGACTTCCAGCGCCTGACGAGAACCGTCATCGTTGCGCTTGCCAGGGCCAGCCGCGACTACTTCGCCGACTTGGGGTTTTTCCTTGGCGTTATCGGGTAGAAAAATACCGCCAGCGGTCTTTTCTTCGGAGGCGCTTACTTTCACAAAAACGCGATCGCCTAGGGGCTTAACGGTCGATACACTAAGGGTTACAGACGCCATACAAATAGTCTCCTAACGACTTCTCCTAACGACAGAGTGATAAAAATTAGCACTCTCGCTTTCTGAGTGCTAATGTATCCAACTGCCGATCTACTTTTCAATTGGGCACCTGTACGGGTTCCCGAACTAGAGGGCTGCATGAGGAGCGCGCAAAAGCTTGGGGCGAAAGGGTTTGCGAGGATGCTGAGTTTCGAGTAATTGGTTTATGTAGTCGGTTTCTGGTGATGACAAGGTTGCTAGGATAGAGCCGTCATTGTTGTTTTGGGCGAGTTCCGTGAAACCAGAATCGGTCAATCCAGAATCGGTCAATCTAGAATTGGTCAATCCAGAATCGGTCAATCTAGAATTGGCCAATCTAGAATTTCAAACGGGCGATCGCGTCTCATTGATTGCCAGTCCACCCTACCTCAAGACCGCTGAACCGATTCCCATGCTGCGTCCGGCAGATAAAGTTGCCGTGGGTTCCCAGGGCGTTATTTTGGGACGTGCCCCTGGCAATGTGTGGCGGGTGCGATTTGAGAATGGTGCCTATCTACTGGAGCTGAGCTACCTCGCCCCAGTTATGCCTGCGGATATGTCTGTGAAAGACGCAGCGCTGCCTCAGGCCCCACGCGCGAAATGAAGGGTTGGCCAAAGTAGCGCTGGGCTGCTTGGTGGGCCTGCTCTGCGGTCACGGCCTGAATCAGCTCAGGAAAACGACGCTCGTAGTCAATGCCTAGTCCTAAAGCTTCATACCAGCCAAAGGCATGGGCAATTTGGTGGTTGGTTTGCTTTCCTAAGGCGTACTGACCCAAGAGCTTGGTTTTCGCGGCGTTTAGCTCTGGGTCGCTGAGGGGTTGGGCTGCAAGGCGCTGCATTTCAGCCTGCAATAGCGTTTGGGCGATTGCCGTATTCTCCGCTGCGGTGCCTAAGTACACCAAAAAATGAGACGGGTCGCGGCGCGTGGGATATAGGCCCGATACTTCGTAGGCCAACCCGCGCTTTTCGCGCAGCTCTGTAAACAGTCGGCTGGACAGACCCCCACAGAGATAGGTAAACAGCACCTTGAGAGCCGCATGGTCTGCATCCCGCACCGATGCCGTGGGGTAGCCCAACATCACAATGGACTGCTGATTGTCTTGGACGGTATCAGTGCAGGTCGGGGATGGGGCGATCGCGCTAGGTGTGCTAGATGTGCTGGGCTGGGACGGAGATTGGGATTGGGATTGGGATTGGGATGGCGCTGAGGGCTGAGCTTGGGGGGGAAGGAACGCTGGCCGCCAGGGCAGAAAGTGTTCTGTCACCAGCGCTAGAGCATCCTCTAGGGCAAGGTTGCCCGCAATGCTGAGGATGGTGCTCTCTGGCCGAAAGTATTGAGCATGAAACCGTCCTAAATCCGCCTGAGCCAAGCTTGTAACGCTTTCTGATGACCCCAGGCTGGGCTGGCCGTAAGGATGATCTGGGTACATTGCCAGCCGAAGCTGCTGGAGGGCGATCGCCATGGGCTGCTCTTGTCTTGCCCGAATCGCCTGGAGGGTTAGCTTCTGCTCCAGGACTAGCTCCGCCTCTGGAAAAGTTGGTGTTTGTAGAATTTGGGCGGCCAGCTTTAGCATGGCGGCAAAATCTGAGGTGACGGTCTTGAGGCTGAGCAAAAAATAGTCTGGGGTACTTTCCACGCCCAGATTGGCTCCAGTTGATTCCACCTCGGCCGCGATCGCCTTTGCCGTTGCGGACTGAGTCCCTTTGGTCAAGACTGAAGCCACCAGATGAGATAACCCTGCCTGCTCCCGTCGCTCACGGCCGCTGCCAGCATCGATAAAAAAACGTGCCGCCACAATATCGGCCACTGGATTTTCCGTGACCAGCAGCACCAGTCCATTGTCTAAAACAACTCGCTGGCACTGAAGCTGGCACTGGAGCGCTGAAGCCTTAGACGGCAGCACAGCCTCTTGCGCAGAGGTCAATATTTTCCTGGACTGAGCCATCGTCTCTCAAATCTCCCAATACCAGTATTTCTGAGATGAACCGCACCCAAAGACGGTGCCAGCCTACGCCGCTGAATTAGAGTTCAGCCCTCAACTCCACAGACGCTTTATGTCACGATAAGTCCTGAACTGGCTGCTCTAACTGGCTGCTCTAACTGCCTGTTCCAGCCGATTGCTTTAGCCGATTGCTCCAGCAAGTTCTTTAACCCCAGTCCACCATCCCAGCCGCTCGTCCTAACCGATTCGGAGGAATCTTTTACCATGCCAAACCTTACCAGCGTCACCGTTCGGGTGCCAGCTACCACCGCAAACCTAGGGCCAGGATTTGACTGTCTTGGCGCAGCGCTCACGCGCTACAACCAGTTTCAATTTACCGCACTTTCTCCAGTGGACGAGGCGCAGCCACCCATCCTCAAAATTGATGTGGAGGGGCTAGAGGCAGATCGAGTGCAGCGTGATGACCGGAATTTAGCCTATAAAGCTTTCTGCTATTTCTTTCGGAAACGCCATCAGCCGATTCCAGCGGTACACATCACCCTCAAGCTGGGAGTGCCCTTGGCGCGGGGATTGGGCAGCTCCGCGACGGCCATCATCGGTGGACTGGTGGGTGCGAATGCCTTGGCTGGCTCGCCCCTGACGCCTCTCCAGCTTCTAGACTTTGCGATCGCCCTGGAAGGCCATCCGGACAACGTAGCACCCGCACTGCTGGGGGGATGTCAACTGTCCGTGCGCGACCAAACCACCCAAGCCTGGACGATTTGCCCTATTCATTGGTCAGCGGACATTGTGCCCATTGTGGCCATTCCTGACTTTGAATTATCCACCCAAGCGGCACGGAGCGTTCTGCCCCAGCAATGTTCCTACAGCGACGCGATCTTTAATCTGTCCCATGTGGGCTTACTAATAAAGGGATTAGAGGCTGGACGGGAGAACTGGATACAGACTGCGCTGCAGGATCGACTACACCAGCCCTACCGCCTTGCGCTGATTCCTGGCTTTGCTGAAGTGTTTGAAGCAGCAATGGAATCGGGTGCTCTGGGTTTGGTGATTAGTGGTGCAGGGCCAACGCTTCTGGCGCTTAGCTCAGCGGAGACGGCTCAGCACACGGCCCATCAAATGCAGTCGGCATGGCGAGACGCTGGCGTGAATGCCCAGGTTGACCTTGCCCATATTGACTCAAAGGGGGCAGTGGTTGAGGCCTTTGAATGAGTCGATTGAATGAGTCGATTGAATGAGCCGATTGAATAAACCGATTGAGTTGCCCTTTGAGTCGCCCTTTGAGTGAGCTTTTGAGTAAATCTTTTGTAGTGGAAAGACATGTCTCAGCCCGCCGTTAGAACTGAATACGAGAAGCGACTTGTCTCCCTTCAGCAGTGCTTACAGCAGGTGCAGAAGCAACAGAGCACAGCAGAGATTGGCAAGGTTGTCTTGCCCTTTCTGAAGGCGTCTTTTCCGTTTGAATTGGTTTGGCTGGCCCACTATGATGCACAAAGCCAAACGCTAAACGGCATTGATGGCAGCTTGCCCAAGGAAAAGGATCAGGCGGCTCTCGTGGCAAACCAGGCTGTTCTGGCAGGAGATTTGTTTGATCAGGCGCTAATGACCGGGCGCAACCAAGATATTATTAGCCTTGACCAAGAGTCCAGAGTGGGCCATTGGCAGGCGATCGCCCAGCGTCAAGGGATTCAGGGTGCGGCCATTTTTCCGATTCGCTATCGCCACCAAGCCCTCGGCATCTTGATGGTGGGAACGACCCTTTGGGGGGGACACTCGCGCCCGGAAGAACTGGCTGAGCTAAAAATGCTGACCGGGGCGATCGGCGCTGCGCTCTATACCCTGGGCGATCGCGCGACCCAAGCCGCCGAAGCCCTGCCCCAGCGGATGGTTGAAACCCTCAATGCCATTTTGGGGGCTAAAACCTTTGAAGATCGCCTCAAGCGGGTGCTAGCGTCTCTGCACAAAAGCCTTCAGCCCTCACGCACCTGCCTATACTGGTTTGACCATGAAGAACAATCCTGTCGTTTGCAGGAGGTACAGAGCGGCTCGGCCACGCGCCGAGTCAGCGCCAGCAAGCCTGTAAGCCTAGAGGTGCCGCTTCAGCAAATTTCAGCTTTTTATCAGGCGACCCTGCAGCAGCAGATGATCGCAATTTCGGATGTGGAAGGCGTCATTCAGAGCTTTAATGCGCCCACCCGCCTGATGAGCTTGACCCAATCCCGCGCCTGGCTGAGTGCCCCCATTCTGGATCGACGCAAACTCGTCGGCGTGCTGGCCGTGGAGTGCGGCCAGCCCCGACTTTGGTCAGAGGCCGACAAGCAGCAGATCCTCATGATGGCGCAGCTGATGGGGCAGAGCTTTGGAGCCGATCCGGACAGTGCCCCCCTCTGGCTTGGCGGGCAAACTCATCTGCCTAGCCTGCTCAATGCGCTCAAAGAAGCCGAAGAGGATGCCGCACACTGGGAGAAAACCCTGGAGCAGTGCTTAGAGCAAGTTGGCCTTCAGTTCACGGTGCGGTGGGCGGCTATTTTCCACCACGACCCGGAAGAGCATGTGTTTGACTGTCGCGCCCAGTTTTGCCAGCGCAAAAAGCAGCCTTTACCTAGCCAGCTCCCAGATGTCAGCACTGTGGATGCCAAGCTGCTCAGCCGCCTCTCCCAGCCCTTGGCCGTCCCGTCCCTTGCAGAAGACCTTCGCTTCCTTCCTTGGCGATCGCTGTTTGCTGCCGTAGGGATGCAGTCCTACCTGCTGGTGCGGATGGGTCAGCAAACGGGGCTGGGTGAATTCTTAGTCTTGGGAGCTGATCTGCCCCGCACCTGGACAGACTATGAGCAAGAGGCTATTCCCCCCATTGCCCAGGCGATCGCCCAGGCAATTGTGCGACGCAATCAGGAGGTGTACGCGCAGCAGCAGCAGCAAGTCATGACCCTACTCACCCAGGGGCTGGGTCGACTTCAGCAAACGCAGCAGGTGCAGCCGCTGTTTGAAATAGCTGTGGACGCCATGACGGAGTTTTTGGGTGCTGAGTGCACCCTCATCTTGCGGTGTTCCCCAGAAGACTCCACCGCAACCCTGGCGGGAATGCTTAATCACTCCACCCTTCAGATTGAGCCGACGGCTGAAATTCCCTGGCAAATGGATAGTTTGCTGCAAACCTTGCTGAGCGTGACAGCCCTCAAGGGTAAAACCTCCTTTCCTGGCGTGGCCCAGCTCCGTGGTACGGCGGCAGATTTAGCCGCCAACAGCAACTGGCTTCAAGGCGCTGGATTTTTGGAAGTGCTCTGCGTGCCGCTCCAGGCTCACCCTGACCTCCCTTTTCTGGGGATGGTGCTGGCGATCAATACGCGACGTAAGGGCTGGTCAGCGCTGCAGCGGGAGGGTCTGCAGCTCCTTACCCGTGAACTGGCCATCCAAGTCCGAGGGCAGGAAACGATCCGGCAGATTGCCCACCAATGCGAAACCCTAGAGTGCCTCAACTGGTACAAGCAGCGTCAGCTTGAGCAGCTTACCCAGCTTTGGACGAGCCAGACTTCAGCGTTTCAGGGGCTGCTGGCGTCCCAGGAAACGGCAGGAGCCGCGCTGGGCAGCCTGAAGGGTCGGCCCCAGAATCCCATTGTGCAGCTCAACAAAGCCTTTATGGCCCTAGACAACATGCTCAAAACAGAGCTTTGGGAACTCCAGCTAGAAGGTGACGTGGTTCCGATCGCCACGCTGCTGCGGCGGTCTTTGGAGCGCATTGAGCCCATTGTCAGTAGCCGCCAGCTCTGGACTCAGGTGCACAACCTCACGCCTAGCGTGTCTGTCAAAATGCCTAGTCAAAAGCTAGAGTCGATGCTGACGGAGCTATTGCTGGCCTCCTGCTACCGAACCAAAATTGGCGATCGCATTGATATCTGGTGTCGCGCCCTGCCCGACAATTTAAGCGAAGTGTCTATTACGGATCACGGTCGTCTGAACCCCAAGCTCGTGATGGACTTAGCGCAGTACCGCCATACCCGCAAAACCACGCCCACGCTGAATTCCCCACCGGGACTTCACTTTAAGGTTTGTCAGACCCTTGTAGAGCGTCTTGGGGGTCGCCTAGAGCTGGCTCAGCTTGAAGACGGGCGATCGCTGAGTCGTCTAATTTTACCCACGGCAATCCAGGGCGCAGAAAATGCGAGTCAGCTCCGTTCCTCTAGCCTATTGAGCTGAGGATTGAGCAGCAGGAAGGTTGGGCAGCAGGAAGATTGAACAACAGAAAGATTGGGCATCAGACGCCTCGTCCTACGAACCATCGACGATCTCCTTCAGCGACTCCCACGCCGCTTGGGGGTCGAGATGGCTTGCGGCATAGTTCAGACACCGGAGCGGTTCACTTAAAAAGACATCGTGCTTTTCGATGCGCTGATTGACCACCGTCGCCGCGAGCGCTACGGCATCGGCCGGCCCCTCATCGACGAGATCGCCCAGGTGCGTCCACAAGTCCTCAGGGGTGATTTGATGTACCGCGATCGCCAGCCCCTCACGGCAGGCCTTTAGCCCTCTTGCCTGAAGCTGTACCAGGAGGGTATTCATCACCCGATCTCCCTGCCAGCAAAACAGGAGTGTCTGCTTGCCCCACGCCAGCAGCGCCCGCTGGTGGAGTCCATGCTCGGTAAACTGGGTGCGGGCTTCTTGGAGTAGGTGCTGGGCAGGAGCATCCAAAAAGCTGGGCACTTCATCGGAGCGATACAGTCGGTACATTTCCTGGCGCACGCGGTCATGCACTTGGGCGCTGCCGCCGCTAAATTTGGGCAGCTTGCCCGCCCCAGTGGGGGCAACTTCTACCACCCGTTCCTGATCATCCACGGCTAGGGCAATCCAGCGCTTCCCTGCAAAAATAAAGCGCGCGTTTTGGGTCAGGGGAATTTCAATGGGCAGCGTCCCTAGAAATTTCCCATCCTGGAGAATGCGGTATTCCTGGGGTGTGGCAAAGGCGCTGTAAAAGCTGTAGTGCCTCACAAGGCGATCGCCCTTTACCCCAATCAGGAGGCTGCCATCCTGGCTTTGCTGAATCAGCTCCTGCTGTCCCAAGTCGCGCAGCAGCCTGATAAACATCTCCTGATTCACCGCCTGAAATGGCCCCGTCTGGCACAGGATCTGCCAAGCCCGATCGGCCCGCACCCCGCCTTCCTGAACAATGAGGGACAACACCTGCTGAATGAGGGTTGACAGGTGCAGCTTGCCCATCAGGGGCGGCTCACACCAGCCAGTCAGCAGTAGATTCAGAATGGCGATCGCCTGGACTAGCTCTGGATAGAGGCCATCCTGGGGGGGCAGATCTTCTCCCGTGCGTTCACCTATATTTTCACCGATGTCCGGCACGGAGATATAAAACCGCGCGATCGCCGGATCGCCTGCTCTGCGGCCAGAGCGTCCGATTCGCTGGCGCATACTGGCCACGGACATTGGCGCACCGACCTGGGCCACGGAGACCACAGCCCCCACATCAATGCCCATTTCCAGGGTGGTGGTGCAGACTAAATTTGACGGGCGATCGCTCTTGAGCAGCGCCTCCGCATCTTCGCGCAGCTCTTTGGAAAGGCTACCGTGGTGCGGCCAGAATTCATTGGGCACCTGATGCTGGGCGCAGAGGCGATTCAGCAGATCGGCGTATTTTTCCACCGAGGCGCGACCATTCATAAAAATCAGGTTGCGGCTCCCGCGCAGGGTTTTGAACAGATGCTGGCTAATCTCTAGCTCATCCCGCGAGGCGTCCATTGCGCCCGTCTCCAGCGTCGCCCAGTCTGCGATCGCTTTGCGATAGCCCCGCACCTGCACCTTGAGATCTGTTCCAGAGCCCGTTGGGCTAATAAACTGCACCTGCTCGGCGTTTCCCGGCCGCAGAAACTTAGCCGCCAAGGACATATCCCCCAGGGTTGCGCTGAGGCCAATGCGCGGAATTTTATGGGCGAAAGTTCGTCCCAAGGCGACCTCTACTCGATGCATCAGAGACTGAAGTTGACAGCCCCGCTCACTGCCAATAAAGCAGTGCATTTCGTCAATGACCATGTAGTCCAGATGGCCAAACAGGGTGGGTAACTCAGCCCCACGCCGCGCCAGGAGAGCCTCCAAGGACTCTGGCGTAATCAGCACAATGCCCGCTGGATTTTTAAGAATGGCTTGCTTTGGCCCAGCCGCCACATCTCCATGCCAGGGTGTGACCGGAATATCGAGGCGATCGCCCAGCTCAGAGAGGCGGCGCTGCTGGTCATTAATGAGGGCTTTGAGGGGGCTAATCCCCAGGACACGAATGCCGGAGGCTGGCGCTTGCAACAGTCTGGAAAAAATGGGTAAAAAAGCCGCCTCGGTCTTGCCCCCTGCCGTTGCCGCAGAAATAATGAGGTCGGTTTGCCCAGACAAAATCGGCGCGATCGCCATAGCCTGAATGGGACGCAATTGAGACCAGCCCTGCTCCCAAATCCAGCGCTGGACGCCTTCATGGAGCTGTTCAAATCCGGCAGTATCCTGAGCCATTGCTGAGGTCAAAAGAGGGGTTGCCTTGCAGGATACCCCGATGTTCTCAGGCAAGGGAACCTGAGCGCTGTGCTTGAATAAGCTGGGCAACGCCCTTCTCTGCAAGATCCAGCATTTGGTTCATCTGGTGACGGCTAAAGCTCCCTTCCTCTGCCGTCCCCTGAAGCTCCAAAATATCGAGATGCTCGGTGAGCACCACGTTAAAATCCACCGTTGCCGCTGCATCTTCCGGGTAGTCCAAATCTAAAAAGGCTTCCCCATCCAGGAGACCCACGGAAACCGCCGCCACGGCATGGCGCAGAGGTGACTGAGTGAGTTCGCCCTGGTCGATTAGGGTCTGAATCGCGTCTACAAGGGCAACATAGCCCCCCGTAATTGAAGTGGTGCGGGTGCCTGCATCGGCCTGTAGGACGTCGGTATCTACCGTAATGGTGCGCTCTCCCAGCGCTTTAAGGTCTAGGGCTGCCCTGAGGCTGCGGCCAATGAGCCGCTGAATTTCTTGGGTGCGGCCAGAGAGTTTTAGGAGTTCTCGGTCATGGCGTGGGGCAGTCGCACCGGGCAGCATCCGATACTCAGCCGTCAGCCAACCCTGTCCAGTCCCTTCTAGAAACCGAGGCACCTTCGGCTGTATTGAAACCGTACAAAGCACCTTCGTATTGCCGCACTGCGCCAAAACAGAGCCAGGGGTATTGCGGGTAAATCCATGCTCAAACTTTACAGGACGTAGCTGATCCGGCTGACGACCCTCTGAACGCTGCCAAGTCATGAATATCCTCCAGTGGATGTCTTCAGGAATAGGTTTGATCCAGGAGAACGAAAACCGTCACGCTGGCCTTCATGACTGTACACCGATCAGTTTTTAGGTGCCGAAACCCGATGAAAATCTTCGGCTATTGTTGCGTCTATTGTTGCGCCTGCTGTTACATCTCTGAGGGGCACCCAAGTCTCGTCAGAATACGCAGTTAAGGTAGGCGGCACTAGAGCGGATGTGCTGCCTAAATATCCAACACATCCCACCATCAGGGAATAGGCTGCTATTAAGGCTGCTCCAGCGATCGCCACCAGTGCTCCCGCAAACATCAGCGAAAATTCGCGCTGTTCATGGGCCCTGCGCATGAGCCGCAGAGACCAATAGGTTAACAGAGAGATGACAAGAACAAGGATGATGATCATAACTTTAACTATTGTAACAAAGTTAAATCACATCACCCAAATATAGTAAAGATCTTTGGCTTTTTTTCAGAATGTATCGGCGGGGTATGGCAAAGGCTAGCCCAAAACTAACCCTGAGGCGATCGCACAGGAATCTGATGTGCTTGCAGATGGGCCTTAATTTGTGGAATTGTGAGCTGCCCATAGTGCAGCAAAGAGGCCAAAAGCGCGGCCTCAGCCTGCCCGTCCGTGAGGGCTTCGCGGATGTGGTCGCAGGTGCCCGCCCCCCCAGAGGCAATTACCGGAATTTCAACCTGCTGAGCAATGGTGCGGGTTAGCTCTAGGTCATAGCCTGCCTGGGTTCCATCGGCATCCATACTGGTGATCAGCAGTTCCCCCGCGCCGCGCTGCGCCATCTCCTTTGCCCAGGCCACCGCATCCAGTCCGGTATTTTCCCGACCGCCCCGCACAAATACGTCCCAGCCCGGTTGGTCTGTATTGATGCGACGCCGCGCATCGATCGCCACCACAATGCACTGCGCCCCAAAGCGATCGCTGGCTCGGTTTACAAAGTCAGGATCTTTCACCGCTGAGGAGTTGATGCTGACCTTATCTGCCCCAGCCCTTAATAATTCTTTAATTGTTTCTAAGGATTGAATGCCACCCCCCACCGTCAGCGGAATAAATACCTGCTCTGCGGTGCGGTAGACGACATCAAAAATAATTCCACGGTCTTCATGGGTGGCCGTAATATCTAGAAAAACCAGCTCATCGGCTCCCGCCTGGTTGTAGATCTGCGCCAGCTCAACCGGATCGCCAGCATCTTTTAGATTGACAAAATTAACGCCCTTGACCACCCGCCCTGCCTTCACATCCAGACAGGGCAAAATCCGTTTGGCTAGCATAGGTTCTCTTTCGTCTTGGTTATAGGTGAGCCGCGCTGAACAGGTCTAAAGGATGCTGGACAAAGGCAAAATCAAGCACCACCTGATTTTGGATGAGGTGTTCTTGAATGATGCGCTCAAGGACGGGTGCGGTGGTGGAGTGATACCAGACCCCATCCGGGTAGACCACCAAAATAGGCCCTTGCAGACAGACCCGCAGACAGTTAGCTTTCGTGCGAAAAATGCAGCTAGGCTGCTCTGGCGTCACCCGATCCAGGTTCAGGGTCTTTAATCGCTTTTTGAGATAGTCCCAAGCCTCCAGGGCGATCGCCTTGTCGCAGCAGAGGGGATGGGTTTGATCCGTACACAAAAACACATGCCGCTGAATTTGGCGGATGCCCAACGCATCCACACGACTCTGTAATGCTTGTGCTTCAGCGTCCTCTAAAGGACGGGGTGTAGAAAGAGCTTCTGTCATTTATTCCAGACAAACACTGACTTATTCCAGGCAACCACTGACGAGATATCTCCTAGTGGGCAGAGCCATTTCCGTGATAGTCATCACTATCATAAAATCCATTTTTGGTGCCAAAGAATAGACAGGACACCGTAAACAACCCAGCCAATACCGCAATCACAAGCTTGACATCCATAACCCCTGCCCTCTCTAACGACGTCCTCGTACATTAACCTATCGCAGCGATCGCCATTTTGCGGGGTTCTTAAGAATTTTGCTGCATTAGGTCAGGCTGCTGCATGATAGAGAGGCTCCGTGCTGAGACGACTCACCCTGTGTCTACCCCTGCGATCGCCCAGGACTGGTTTGCGCGCCCCGCCACCCTTGTTGCGCCCGCACTCATTGGCTGCTGCCTCGTGCGCCAGTTTGAAGATGGCACCACCCAGCGCGGCATCATTGTCGAAACCGAAGCCTACGAACCGGGCGACCCAGCCTGTCACGCCTACCGTAAAAAAACGCCCCGCAACGCCGTAATGTTTGGTGCCCCAGGCTATAGCTACGTCTACCTCATCTACGGCATGTATCACTGTGTCAATATTGTCACCGAACCTGCTGGCATTCCCAGCGCCGTCCTCCTGCGCGCCCTGGATTTACAAGAGACGGCATCCCCCGACCTCCCGCCAAAAGTACGTCAAAAGCTTGCCGCTGGCCCTGGCAAACTCTGCCGCCAGCTCAAAATTGACCGCACCCTCAATGCAGTGCCACTGATCCCTGGACAGGCTCTCTGGGTGGAGTCCAGAACGGCTGACTTTGAGGCGGCGATCGCAACCAACCCAGCAGCGCTGGTGCAGACGACCCGCATTGGGCTTTCCCAAGGGGTCGATTTACCCTGGCGCTGGTATCTCAAAGGTTCGCCTGCCATTTCTAAACCCTGAGAATAGAAAAACCGTCGCCCATCAGGACAGCGGTTTCAGACAGAAATCTCAGAATTGAGGCGCTAAGCGAACAGACCCATTAAATATCTGTGAAGAGATTTTCAAGGAACCTTCCCACTACATGGCTTGATAGACCCAGTCAAACACCCCTGAATTTGGAGTTGCTGTTGGAATTGCTGAATTCGCAACCGACCAGAGAATGGGGTAACGAGCTGTCAATATATCCCAATGGCTGGTGGGTCTAGGGGCTGGGCTGAGGGGTCGGTTGAGGCAGGTTAGGCTGCGTTAGATTGGGCTGTGTTGAATCAGGCTGGATCTGGTTGGGCTGTGTTGGATCAGGCTGTGCCAAATTGGGCTGGGTCAAATTGGGCTGAGTCAAATTGGGCTGAACAACACCAGGTTGCGTCAAGTCAGGCTGTGTTGAACCTGGCTGCGTTAAGTTGGGCTGGGTGAGGTCAGGCTGAAAGGTTCCTGGAGCCTGTGGGTCAGAACCGGTCGAATCTTCTTTAATCGCGCCTAGGGCGACCCGGTTGCCGCCCACTTTCTGTAATGTATCAACGAGGCGCGCAATTTGGCCGTAACTGACCAGCTTATCTGCTTGCAGCACGACTACTCCCTGGGGTTTTTGCCGGACGTAGGCCGCAAGAATTCGCACTAGCTGCTCTTCAAGGACGGGTGTATTTTCAATTTTAATCTGCCCCAAGGCATCTACTTCAACGGTTAACGTATCGCTGAGCTGGGTTTGAGCCGTTGCTGCGGTGGGTAAGTCTACGTTGAGACCCTGGAGGCGACCAAAACTCACGGCACCCAGGATGAAGAACACCAGAATGCAGAAAATTACGTCAATGAGAGGGACAATCTCAATCCGAACGTCTAGGTCATCTGGCTCTAGGTAAGTCTTCATGGGGCGTTGACTGAAGGTAGAGGGAAAATAAATATCTTGATCGCGCTCGATCCATTACCTATGACCGTGGCCTGATGGGTCTAATACCCTGGCAGGTTTTTAGGAGCATCGTAGCTAGGCGATGAGATAGCAGCCTTCTGCTGGGTTTGGAGCCAAAACTGCCGATAGGTTAGCTCTAACTCGTTGCCTGTGCGCCGAAAAATGCGCGCCTGATTAAAGAGTAGCCCTTGAAATAATCGATAGAACGCCAGAGACGCGATCGCAATAATGAGGCCTGCTGCGGTACTAATCAACGCTTCACTAATGCCTAAGGGAACACTCGCCATCGACGATGCGCCAATATCGCCCAATCGAATGGAGCTTAGTGATCGAATCAGCCCCAAAACCGTACCCAATAGGCCCAGTAATGGAGAAATGGCAATCACTGCCTCTAGAACTTTATGACCGCGCCGCATGACATTAAGTTCTTCATCGGCAGAAGCCTCTAGCGCCAACCGAAAAATTTCTGGCTCCTTATTGGCCAGCCTCAAGGGTGTGTATAAAAATCGACCCATTGGCTGGTTTGCCACCTGTCTGGCAAGGTGTGTGGCCTCATCCCAATCCCGGCGAGCTGCCTCCAAAATTTGGTCTGCTGTTTTGCCCTCACTCCTCAAAATCGTGCTCCAAAACCAGAGGCGCTCGAAAATGGTGCCAATGGACAAAATGGATAGGAATAAAAGGGGCCAGATGGCAATGCCGCCCTTTTGGATAAAGTCAACGAAATTCACGATAATTCCTTCGATTCAGTGAACAACCTGAGGCGCTGGCGATCGGTCACAATCACGGTTAGATCGGTAAATACGCCCTATTTATAGATGTCATTTACAACATCTCGCCTAGCTTAGTATACTTTTCAACCCATTGAACCCCCGCAGGAAATCCGAACCAGACAAACCCCTTTGTCTCTGGCATGATTAAAGAGTACTCGGAGATGGACACTATGAAATTTCCCCTTCAGTCTCTGTATAGCTGGTATCGCAATACGCTTCGCAACCCAAAGTATCGATGGTGGATTGTGATTGGTACGCTGGTCTATCTGATTAGCCCCCTTGATTTTTCCCCAGACCTATTTCCCATTATTGGGGAGATTGATGACATCGCTCTAGTCACGCTGCTGTTTGCAGAAGTCTCTCAAATTGCGATCGAAAAGCTGAAGCAGCGTAACCCTCAATCTGGCACTTCCCAGGCCTCTACAGTAGGGACTGATACGGTTGAAGTTAATGCTGTCCCCGTGGATTAATGTCCTCCGTTTACGTTGACTGATGGTTTAGTCTCCAGTGCTGAAAACCCTAGTGCTGAAGATCGATGCATCGCCTAAAAGCTCCTTAGGCGATGCATTTTTTATTGATCTGCTCTGGAGGGGATCAGGGACGCTTTTGGAAAGCACCTTGACTCCACTGAATGCCAAGCTGAATGCCTGCCTTGATCAGCCAGTTCGCTGCATTTTGCTTTGAGTCTTCTGGGCTAGAGGGCGCTTCTGAGTGGCTGAAGCAGCAGCTTGCGCCAGGGGAGAGGGAAAGGCAAGCGCCCTGAAAAGCTTGCTCCAGATCTGCCAAATCCGCTGGCACGATCGCCCCAGAGAGCAAGGTGACGGGTACCTCCTGCGCCTGCGCCATCTGTGCTGAAATCCAGGGCGCTTTACCCGCTAGGGTTTGGCGATCGCTACAGCCTTCTCCGGTAATCAGCCAGTCCGCTTGGGAGAGGCGTGAGGGCAGATCCATCCACTCCGCAATTAAGCTTGCGCCCGACTGATAGGTGCCTCCCAAGAGCTGTAGGGCAAACCCCAGTCCCCCCGCAGCTCCGGCTCCTGGCCGTAAATGGGTTCCTAAAGAATGAGAAGACTCTGGTTTCTGCTGGAGTAGGGCTTGTTCTGTGAGCGTTGCAAAGTGCCGCAGGTGCTGATCAACGCGATCGCGCTCCTGAGGATCTACTAACCCTTTCTGGCGACCAAAGGTGTGGGTTGCGCCTTGTGTCCCGCAGAGGGGGCAGTCTACATCCGATAAGATCACGAGTTCTCGGTCAAAAATGCGACAGTCGAGGTTAGTGCAGTCCACGGCGGCAAGCTGGCTGAGTCCTGCTGGGTTGGGCGGGAGGGGTTCTCCTGCTGCGTTGAAAAACTGGACGCCCAATGCTGCCAATAAGCCTGCCCCACCATCATTGGTGCAGCTTCCCCCTAACCCTATAAAAAGCTGCGGAATCTCCTGATCGAGCGCCCACCGCACGAGATCTCCAAGGCCGATGGTGGAGCGCTGCTGAACGGGCTGCTGTAGCGCAGCTAAATCGGTAATGCCGACCACGGTGGCCGCTTCAAGAACCGCTGCGGGTTTGCCTTGGGGCTGGCAGCGATAGATCGGCACTGGATTGAGCTGTCCCACCGCATTCTGTACGCTCACAAAATAGCGTGTCCCCTCTAGGACAGACTGGAGTGTGTCTAGGGTGCCCTCTCCACCGTCAGCAAAGGGAAGCTGAACAATCGTCGCTTGAGGTAAGCTTTGCCGTAACCCAGTGGCTAGGGCGATCGCCGCTTGGGGGGCAGTGAGTGTCCCTTTAAAGGAGTCGGGCGCGAGGATGATGTTCATCCGGGTTTAGTTCATCAGGGTTGATTCGAGTGGATTTCCCTTGATTCACCGCTCTCATCAAACCGAGCGATAGAATTCCACAATGCTCTGGGTCAGACCCTCTAGGGTATACTCACGAGCCTCTAGATCAACCCGTCCAAAGCGGCGCTGACAGGTCTGAGAGGTTTGGGGGCCGATGGACGCAATTTTTACATCGCGCAAGGCCGATGGCCAGTCACGGAAAGAACAGGGGGGTAGGGGCGATCGCCCCAAAATTTCCCAAAAATGGTCGACAGTCTTTGAGCTGGCAAAGGTAATGACATCAATGGCTCGTTGGGCGATCGTCATTAACACTTCAGCCTCAGCCACCTGAGGGCACCGCGACTGATAGGCTGGCACCTCCACGATCCCCGCCCCCTTCTCTGTGAGAGCCTGCACCAGCACCTCTCGCCCACCGGATTCAACCCTAGGGAACAGGCAGCAAAGGCCGTCTAGGCGGTCTAGGCTGGGAGATTCAGGGTGAGAAGATTCAGGGTGAGAAGATTCAGGGCTAGAAGATTCGGTTCGGGGAAAGGTTTCGACCAGCGCATCCGCAATGTAGTTGGGCGGAATAAAGTCTGGACTTAATCCCCACTGCTGGAGGCTAGCTGCAGTCTTACGGCCCACCACCGCAATCTTGACCCCAGCTAGGGCGCGGGCATCTTTACCCTGGGCCTGTAGCCGCTCCATAAAAAACTGCACCCCGTTGGCAGAGGTCAGAATGAGCCAGTCAAAGGTGGCAAGCTGGGCGATCGCCTGATCTAGCGGCTCCCAAGTTGAAGGCGGTACAATTTCGAGCGCCGCCATTTCTAAAACCGTTGCGCCCTGCACCTCAAGACCTAACCGAAAATCAGTCGCCTGACTCACAGAGCGGGTGACTAAGATCCGGCGTCCTTGAAGGGGCAGGGATGTCCCAGCCGTCCCTGCCCAGTCCCCTTGAGGAGCTAATTGACGAGCTGGTTGAGGGGCTGAGAGCCCCCCTAGGTCTATTGCATTACTCATGTGCGCTACTGTATCAGACACTGGGGTATAGACTTCTACGTCTGCGCTCCTCCTTGAACGATGCCTGAACGCCTCCTGGACGACTCCTGACGAGATGACGGGCAACATTGGCGACATTACTGGCGAGAGCTGGGAGGAGGATCAGACATCCACGCCTCTGTTTGCACGGACAGCACTTGAGGTGGGGTGGCGTCAGGTGGGTAAATAAAGTCAACCTGGACTCGTCGTGTGCTTCTAGCCTTGAGGTTGAGCTGAAGCAACGGATCGCTCTGCTGCCCCTGAAGCTGCACTAAGTGAACATAGCGATTTTGGGCTGCTCCTTCATCATCTTGGTAGCGGAGCCGCACGGTTCCCCTAAAAAAGACGCGATTAGCGGGTGGGTTATTGAACCTCAGACTGGATATTTTTTTGTCCGACTTGAGGGGCGTTTGCAGCCGCAGGGACACAACTTGACAGTCTGCTGTGGGGTTGTAGAGCGGTAGCTCCAGACTATATTCAATGCCGTAGTTGCCGTGGGCAGCATAGGCGGTGTCCGGATAGCGCGCCAGCAGCGGTGCGCTTTGGATCTGTCCGGTGCCAAAGGTGCCTCGATCCACCGTGCTGAGGGGATAGGAAAATCCTTGACCCACGGGTGGAATCGTCAGTCGGGAAGATTTAGCGGAGTCCGTCACCTTTGCCTCCCAGCGGCTTCCCTGAGCCACGCCAGCCACCCGCCCGTAGATGAGCTGACCGGCCTGTCCAGGGGGGGTTGGGCTTCTATCTCTGGGGCCTGCGAGGGTTCCGGTGTTGAGGAGGGTTTGCCATTCTTCTAGGGTGGGAGCACGCTCTTTGCCGGAGGCGTCGGTTTTGGCAAAGAGGGCAAGGCTGGCGACGCGCACTTCTCCTGTGCTGCGGAGGTGGGCCAGGACAGAGCGGCCATTGATGGGGGGCGTTAAGCTCTCGACTGGAATAGGCGCGTTGAATAAGACCTGAGTGGCACCGGGTGCCAGCACCACTTGAGTCGGCCAGGTTGGCTGCCGTAGCCCTCGGAGAACGTCACCCACTGCGCGATCGCCTGGGCCAGCGAAGACGGTGCCCTGAGGGTTTTCTGTCCTGGGGGGCAGGCTAATGAAGGGGGCATCGGGCTGGCTCAGGTAGCTGGCGGCTCTGAGGACATTGAGGGTGACGGGTCGGGCCGTCGGATTGTGCACCAAGATCCCTAGATAAAGGGTCTTGAGGTCTTCTGGTGTTTTGACTTTATTGGAAATGTGGTGCGCAAAAATATCAAAGCGTCCCCTCAGGGGCTGATTGAGGTGAGCGTCTGGGCTTGATTTGCCGGACTTAGCAAAGGTAGACAGCAGAATGCCTTCCGTCTGAACCACTTCAGGACTATTGCTGTTAAAGACCAGCACTGAATCAAGTTTCCCCGGCAGGGGGCGAATGACTTGGGGCTGCACGACAACGGCTGGCTTCGGGGGGGCTGCTGGAGCAATGGGGGCCGCTTGAGCAATGAGAATTGAACTAAGAAACGGAAGCATTGGTATGGACACCGCGATCAAATGGGCAATAGGGCTATTATCTAGCAAATATCTGGCAAATATCTGAAGCAAAACGAGGATCTCTGACAGGGCGGCGGGCTGAATCAGAAGGCGGCGATCGCCTCTTTAGGCACTGACCTTGACCCTATCTTTTTGACTCTATCTATTGACGGATTTTTATATATGGTGTTGACTGTGGTGAGAATCGGCAGAGATGCGCTACATCTGTAGGGGATAAGCTCTTTAAAGCACTAGAAAAAGCACCAGAAGAAAGTCCAGCCCCCTGCTCATCTCCATTTCTGTTCTCTCCAACGCTCCTATCCGTAGAATCAGTAAAACGCCTTATGGTTGCCCAGGTCGAAACTCGCACGTTCTTTGAACCCCAGTCTGCTCCATTTAAGAATCCCGACGCGAACCATTCCAACGCTGGACATCACCTTGGGGAGCATCACCTTGGAGAGCATCAAATTGAGGGGCTATTCCAAATTGTGACCTCCCCCCACCGCAGCTTTTTCACAAACATCATGGCGCAGGCCCTAAGAGCAGCAGGTCAGGGGACGTCTGTTTTAATTGTTCAGTTCCTGAAGGGCGGCATCCGGATGGGGCCAGAGCATCCCATTCGGCTGTGTCAGAATCTAGAGTGGTTTCGCTGCAACCTGCCGCGCTGCATTGATACATCGGAATTAGATCCAGCAGAAATGGAGTCCCTTCAGGCGCTCTGGAACTACACCAGGGATGCTGTTTTAGCTGGGCGACATGCGATGGTGGTGCTAGATGAGCTGAGCCTTGCCATCCATTTAGGCTTAATTCCCGAAGCGGAGGTTTTGGCGCTAATTCAGCAGCGACCCCGCCACGTTGATATGATTTTGACAGGGCCAGAGATGCCTCAGTCCCTGCTGGACGAGGCCGATCAGATTACGGAACTGCGTCGCAGCCTTTGTCCTTAACAGGCTGACTCTTTTGCTCACCGGATTTCACCCCAAAACTGGGGCAAAATCGATTGTCAATGGCCAACGGAAGACCTGTGATTAAAAATGACGCTTGGATTATAGAAAAGGCGGCTCAGGGTATGATTGCCCCTTTTGAGCCAGCCCTTGTGCGTGAAGTTGCCTTACCTGGGGCGGCTGTAACTCAACGGGTGATTAGCTATGGACTCTCGTCCTACGGCTACGATCTGCGTCTCAGCGCCAATGAGTTTCGGGTGTTTCGCCATATTCCAGGGACAATTGTTGATCCTAAAAACTTTAACCCCTCAAACCTAGAGCCAGGGCAGCTCCACACGGATGAGCAGGGCAGCTACTTTATACTGCCAGCCCATTCCTACGGTTTGGGTGTGGCGCTAGAGCGCTTGGAAGTGCCCGATACGGTGACGGTGCTCTGCATTGGCAAAAGCACCTATGCCCGCATTGGACTAATTGCCAACCTCACGCCAGCGGAAGCGGGTTGGCGCGGCCACTTGACCCTAGAGTTTTCTAATTCTTCGAGCGCGGACTGCCGGATCTACGCCAATGAAGGGATTGTACAGCTTCTGTTTTTTGAAGGCGATCGCTGTAATGTCAGCTATGCCGATCGCCAAGGCAAATACCAAGACCAGTCAGAGGTTGTGACTCTAGCCCGTCTTTAAGAAGCCCATCATCAAAAAGATTGAGTTTAGCGCTCATCGGACGCTAGAGAGGCTACTCCTGTGGAGCCAAATCCTCCATCTGCACGCGCTGTATTCTCCTGAAGTGTTTCGACTGCTTCAACTGTCACCTGGATAAAGCTTGTGATCACCATTTGGGCAATGCGCATTCCGGGTTCGACTTGAAAGGGCTTTGTGCCGTGGTTAATCAAGATGACGCAGATTTCACCTCGGTAGCCTGTGTCGATGGTGCCTGGGGTGTTGAGTACCGTAATTTGATGCTTGAGCGCTAACCCGCTCCGGGGACGGACTTGGGCTTCGGTGCCTTCGGGTAGCTCTAGGGCAATGCCTGTGCGGATGAGTTGGCTTTCGCCTGGTAATAGGGTTTGTGCCTCAATAGACACTAAATCTAGCCCTGCATCGCCGGGGTGGGCATACTGGGGCAAAACGGCGGCTTCGGATAATCGTCTGACTTTGAGCAGCATTTATTTTTGGACGCTGAGGTGGGGAGGAAAAAAGACTTGACTCCGGAACCAGGAGGCTACGACAGCATCATCCCTAAGATGCTTGCGGGGCTGGTATAGTCGGTCTGCTGCGTAAGACTTTTGGAATTTCGGCCACGATCGCCGCTACAACCTGCTCTGGTGCATCTTGGGCTGCAACGCGAATTCTAAGGTCGGCCTGGGCGTACCGCTGCTGTCGTTGGGCTAAAAGCTCCTGAAGCGTTTGCTGAGGATCGGGACTCTGGAGCAAGGGGCGAGTGGTATCTTCCTTGAGGCGGCTGAATAAAGTGTCTGGGTCTGCATCCAGCCAAATGATCAGGCCATGATGCAGATGGCTCCAGTTCATGCGCTCTAGGACAATGCCGCCCCCCGTGGCGACCACAAGTCGGGTGTGGGCTGCAATCTGGCTCAAAACTTGGGTTTCAATTTTACGAAATTCGGCTTCTCCCACTTCCGCAAAAATCTGCGCAATGCTAAGCCCCGTGGCCTGGACGATCACCTCGTCCGAATCACAAAACTGATAGCCGAGGGTTTGGGCTAAGAGCTTGCCCGTGGTGCTTTTACCGGAACCCATCATGCCGATGAGGTACAGGTTTAGATTTTGAAGATCGAAGTCGGCCATCATAACAGGTGATTCAGGGCAGGTGATTTAGGGCAGGTGATTTAGGGCAGGTGATTTAGGGTACTGGTTTAGAGAATTTTTTCAAGACCATAGATAAGGGTCTGAAGCGATCGCACTTTCCGAATAGCGATCAGCACCCCTGGCATGTAGCACACGCGATCGCTGGTATCGTGGCGGAGCGTATAGACCTGACCCGCCGCCCCAAAGATGACTTCTTGGTGGGCAATGAGTCCAGGAAGGCGCACGCTATGAATCCGAATATTTTCGTCGGCAAGGCTACCCCGTGCGCCAGGGATATGCTCCTTTTCTTCCACGACAGGCGGGTTAAAGGTCTTGCCCAGCTCTGCCAGCATCTGAGCGGTTTGAATGGCGGTGCCGCTGGGGGCATCGGCCTTTTGGTTATGGTGCAGCTCAATAATTTCGACATGCTCAAAATGCTGGGAGGCTTGAATCGCGGCCTGCTGAAGCAGCACCATCCCAATAGAAAAATTAGGAATCACCAGACAGCCCGTGCTGGCCTTCTCGGCAAAAATCCGTAAATCCTGGATCTGCTCAGGACTCAAGCCCGTAGTGCCCACCACCGGAGCAATGCCATAGGCGATCGCAGCTCGAATATTCTCGTAAATTGACCTGGGATGGGTGAAGTCTACCATCACGGCATCCGGCTCCTGGGTTGCCGATGCGAGAACCGCCTCTAGGTCAGCCAGCACCGGAATTTCTAAGGGCTCTAGGCCACAAAGCTCACCAATATCCTGACCTTGAATACTGGGATTACGATCCACCGCGCCTAGTAAAACCATATCGGGCGCTTGGGCAACGGCCTTCACCACCTCGCGGCCCATTTTGCCAGCGGCTCCATTCACAATCACCGGAATCTGACGACCAGCCTTGCGTTCAGTCGCTGTGGGTTGATCGGTTGTGCTTTGCGTCATGCTCTAGGGCAATCCTTCATAAAAAAACAGCGGTAGGGCAATGGCTGCTTGATTGTTTAAGCCTCTTGACCCTCTCTTTACTGTAATCCGAAGCAGGCGATCGCAAACCAATCTGTCGACCGGGTAGGATCAAAGTTCCGACTTAACCCTATCAGAGCTGCTTTGATCAGAGCTGTTTTTAGTGCAGACTCAAAGGGCGCTGGCCTAAATTTAGGACAGTGCCTAAAATTCGCGGCATCTGACAAGTGCGGGAAGCGCCAGAGGACGTTAAAATAGGGTGCCAATTGTTCTTGCCCAGCAGAAGGTTCATGATCTCTAGTAACGACTTTCGATCCGGCGTCAGTATTGAATTAGATGGTTCCGTATGGCGCGTTGTTGAATTTTTGCATGTAAAGCCAGGGAAAGGTGCAGCCTTTGTGCGCACGAAGCTCAAAAATGCTTCGACCGGAAGCGTCATTGAGCGAACCTTCCGTGCAGGGGAGACGGTTCCTCAAGCCAATCTTGAAAAGAGCGTCATGCAGCACACCTACAAAGAAGGTGAGCAGTATGTGTTCATGGATATGGAAACCTACGAAGAATCGACCCTCAGTCAAGCCCAAATTGGCGATCGCGTGAAGTACCTCAAAGAAGGGATGGAGGTCAACGTGGTGCGCTGGGGTGAGCAAATTCTAGAAGTAGAGCTGCCCAATTCAGTGGTGCTTGCAATCACTGAAACCGACCCCGGCGTGAAGGGCGATACCGCCACTGGCGGCACCAAACCCGCGATCGTTGAAACCGGCGCTCAAATCATGGTGCCCCTCTTTATTTCCATTGGAGAGCGCATCAAAATCGATACCCGCAACGACTCCTACCTGGGTCGTGAGTAAGGAAGGCCCTTGTGGAATTTGACCTTAACCAAGTTCGTGAACTGCTGGCTATCTTAAACCAGACCAATGTTGAAGAACTGTGCCTCAAAAGTAACGACTTTGAGCTGACCATTCGGAAGGGAGCCTCGGCAGTCTCAACGCCGTCGGCGGAAATTGCGCCCCCCCTAGAGGCGATCTCGCCCGCCGTAACAGCCAGCTCACCGTCCGCCCCAGTCGTTAACGATAAAAACTGGATTGACGTGACCTCGCCCATTGTGGGCACCTTCTATCGATCGCCTGCCCCAGACGAACCCTCTTTTATTGAAGTGGGAGACGTAATTCGACGGGGACAGACCCTCTGCATCATTGAAGCCATGAAGCTCATGAATGAGCTAGAGGCGGAGGTGAATGGCGAGGTGATGGAAATTGTGGCCGAAAATGGCAAGCCCATTCAATTTGGCGACTTGCTCATGCGCATTAAGCCCATCCCCTAATCGAGATCGGCAAACTTCCCGTTTGGCATCAGGGTATTGTCTAAGATGGCACCGCTGAGATCAGCCTGATGCAGGTTGGCACCCCAGAGATCTGCGCCGCTCAAATCAACGCCCTTGAGATTTGCCCTAGACAAATTTGCATTCCTAAGATTTGTGCCTCTTAGGACGGAATAGTTCAAAGTGACCCCTTGCAAATTTGCATCCTGGAGTGAGGCACCCGTCAGCTCTGAGGAGCTGAGCAGGGCATTGAATAGATTGGCATGGCTTAAATTTGCGCCACTCAGCTCTACCCCAATCATCTTGGCGTTTTCTAGGTTGATATGGTTGAGCTTCGCGCAGAGGAGGAGGGCACCGTGGAGCGTTGCTTTGCTCAGGTTGGCATAGCTAAGGTCGATGTGGCTTAGATCCTGTAGATTCAGGTTTACCTTCGGGAGATCTGCCTTTGCAAATCGCCGAACTCCCTGGGCATAATGCTGCAAAAGGTCTTCAGAATTCATTGCGTGACCCATAGCCCCCTCGTCGTTCGCCAGTAATTGGGGTAGAACCAGCCCTAGACACTACTAGGGCTGGTTCTAGAGATGTGCGTTTAGAGGTGTACATCTAGAGCTGTGCAACAGCCTGAGTGGGTTGAGCTGCCTTTTCCTGAAAGGTCTGTGGGTTCTGAGTTGGATGCTGTAGGGCATTAAACAGCCGATTTAAGGCGTTGAGATAGGCTTGTGCTGAGGCAACAATAATATCGGTATTGGCAGAGTGTCCGGAGTAGATCCGGCCTTCATGCTGGATGCGAATCGTAACTTCACCGATCGCATCAATCCCCGCAGTGACGGACTGTACCGAAAACTCAATGAGCTGATTGGGCACCTCCGCCAGTCGATTAATGGCGCGGTAGACCGCATCCACGGGGCCTGTCCCCACAGCCGCATCGGTCAGCTCTTGCCCCTCTGGAGTACGAATGGTCACGGTGGCGGTGGGGCATTCATGGTCGCCGCAGGACACCTGTACCCGCTCTAGGGCAAACCCAACGCCGCTCTGGGTCTGGGTCTCGTCCTGCACGATCGCCTCTAGGTCGCGATCGCTAATTTCTTTTTTCTTATCGGCCAAGTCCTTGAAGCGCACAAAGGCTCTATTGAGGTCTTGATCAGATAGCTCAAAGCCTAGCTCTTTTAAGCGTGAGCGGAAGGCGTTCCGTCCTGACAGCTTGCCCAACACAATCTGATTGTCGTTGAGGCCAATGGACTGGGCATCCATAATTTCATAGGTGAGGCGGTTTTTGAGCACCCCATCCTGGTGAATGCCAGACTCATGGGCAAAGGCGTTTGCACCCACGATCGCCTTATTGGGCTGCACCAGCATACTGGTCAAGTTGGAGACGAGGCGAGAGGTTCTAAAGATCTGGCGCGTATCAATGTTGGTGAGGGGCGCTTCAGACTCTGCTGGGCGACCCAGGAAGGGATTAAAATACTGCCGCCGCACATGCATTGCCATCACCAACTCTTCGAGGGCAGCATTGCCAGCCCGTTCACCAATGCCGTTAATGGTGCATTCGAGCTGCCGCGCTCCGTTTTTGACGGCTTCCAGGAAGTTGGCAACGGCCAGACCCAAGTCGTTATGGCCGTGAACCGAAATAATGGCTTGATCAATATTGGGGACGTTTTCCTTGATGCCGCGAATCAACCCGCCAAACTCGCTAGGGGTCATGTAGCCCACGGTGTCGGGGATATTGACAGTGGTGGCTCCTGCCGCAATGACGCGCTCCAGCACCGCGTACAAAAATTCTGGATCAGAGCGCCCCGCATCTTCCGGCGAAAATTCAATATCGTCCATGAAGGTTTTGGCAAAGGCCACCATTTCCTCGGCTTTGGCCAACACCTCTGGCCGCGTCATTTTGAGCTTGTGCTCTAGGTGAATATCTGAAGTGGCCAAAAACAGGTGAATCCGTGAATGTACCGCTGGCTTGAGGGCATCTGCGGCGGCCTGAATATCTTGACGAGTAGCGCGCGCTAGCCCGCAGATGGTAGGGCCATCTTCTGTGCCCACGACTTCAGCAATGCGCTGAACCGCTGCAAAATCTCCAGGGCTAGAGAAGGGAAAACCTGCTTCAATAATGTCTACACCCAGTCGAGCCAGCTGCCGGGCGATCGCCAGTTTTTCGTCCCCATTGAGCGCCGCACCGGGAGACTGCTCCCCATCGCGGAGGGTCGTATCAAAAATCAAAACGCGATCAACCTGACTCGGCTGGATTTTCATGGCGATGGCCTGACCTCTTTATTAAATGATGGCAATCCAATGATGGCAATAAAACACAAGTCCCTGACGCTTCAGGAGATAGACTATTTTTCATTTTAGGTCAACCCTTGGGTGATCGGTTTAGGGTTTTCTGATGTACCCAGACCCATTAGCGCGCAAAAATCCGCCGAATCTTTCCTAAAACGCGCTGCTTAAGCGATCGTTTGAAAAACTGCTGCCTAACGCTTTGGATCTCCATCTGGGTTGCCGCTGTCAAAGGAGGTAGCTCAAAAGCCTTCAGTGCCGCCTGATAGTCTTCTAAAGATTTCCCGCCCAACACGATGGTGTGCGTTGTGTCAAAATCCAGCAGGTACCGCAGCGCAAACGCCGTCATAGAAGCCCCTGGCGGCAAAAACTGCTCATACACGGCATAGCGCTGTGTCTCTAGGGAATCAAACCAAGCCTGACGAATATCTGCATTCGATAGAGCAGGCGCTTGACGAAAATAGCGGCCAGAGAGCAGCCCAGACTCAAGCGCGCCGCGCAGGATGCCGCCGAGTTCATGGGTCTTAACCACCTCCCGCATCTCCGCTGAATGGGTCAGTAAAGATTGCGAAAACATGACAGCATCAACCGCATTCTTGCCAGCTAGCTCGCGCACAAGCCCTGCATCATCCGTCGAGATGCCGTAAAAGCGAATTTTCCCTTCCTGCTTCAGTGCTTCTAAAACCTCCCGACCTGTCTCGATCCCATCGTGATCTGGTGGGCTGTGGTAGAGGTAGAGGTCTACATAGTCTGTTTGAAGACGCTTGAGGCTGTTTTCAAGGCTAGGTCGAATGGTTTCAGGACGAGAGTTCGTAATCCTTTGACCGCTCTCTCCCCGCCGCAGGCCAAACTTCGTACTGATAAGCCAGCGATCTCTTCTGCCCTGGAGCGCGATTCCAATGCGTCGCTCGCCTTCCCCGTCGCCGTAAATCTCGGCAGAGTCGATGAAATTAATGCCTAGATCTTCACAGGCTTGAATCAGCGCAACGGCTTCAGCTTCTCCTATATCCGGAAAGCCATCTGCCTTTCCATCCAGGGTAAGCGGGCCGCTCAACTGCCAAGTCCCAATGCCCATCGCCGAAGCCTGAAGGCTTGTTCGGCCTAGTTTTCGGTACTCCATCCTATCGAGTCTCACCAAGAAGCCCTTTGACCGTTTTTTTGACCCAGCCTGGAACCATTTTCCTGGGACTCCACTGCTCACCAAAATACTTGAGTCTGTTAAAAGGGTTTCTATGTCCTGGATAGGAATTCACAAATTCAGGATGAGACAGGCCTCCCTTTGCCACCATCAAGTAGGGTGGCTCCAGGTAAGGATCGTAGTGATGGGCTGACATATACTCAATCACGTATGTCCAGCGCGCAGCATTGGTGGTGTTAGGGGTTGTACAGTGCAGGGTAAAGGAAGAAAAGAGAACGACATCTCCGGGCTGGGCAGCAATAAAGATAGGGCTTTCCGGCGTACCGTCGTAAACTTGTTCGTGGCCAATTCTTGTGTGGGGTAGGGGGCGTTGATGGCTCCCAGGCTGGAGCCAAAGCCCTCCATTTTCTGGCGTCGCCTCTGTCAGCGCAATCCAGAGCTGATGGTGCGGATCTTTGACGCGGCTGTAGCTGTTGTCCTGATGCCAAGGAAACACTTTTGCCCCTGGCTGTTTTGCAACTGCTTGATCCCACCGCACCCAAATGTCTGGCCCAACCATGTCTTTGAGAAGGTCGATGATTTTTTGCTGAGCAATAAAAGCCTGAAGCTTTTCACTCTTAAAGAAAATACTGCTGTTGAAGGTTAGTCCACCATTGGTCAGTACGTCATGGCCGTATCTCAACTCGGCGGATTGAATATCTTCAAAAAGGCGCTTTGTTTCTGCTTCAGAGAAAAAATTTCGCAGAATAATGTAGCCATCTCTTTGATAGGCTGCTTGAAGTCTATTGTCCGTCTGAGATTTTTTGTTCGTCCGAATTTTGTAGCCTGACTGAATTTGGGTCTGACTGATCATTGAAGTTGGGCGGGATAGTTTGTGGAGAGAAGGTTGATCTGAAAGGGCAGTCCTCTACTTTATTATCCTAGTCTGGGTGGTCTGGTGTCGCCACCCTCCATCGATCGCTTTCCGCCGTGACGGACAGCCGCAGCACACGGTCGGCTAAACCATTTCCCGTGGCTAACTCTCTGGTTTACAGTTCTGGTTTACAGTCCCCTCACTGCTCTGGGGTAAACGAGGTAAACTTAAGCTTTAATCATGCCGCTACCCGATAGCGACTCTTTAATAAAATTAACCTCAATACACTAATCTCAACAGAACTAACCGCGATCGCAACCCTTGCGAAACCCAGCGTCACCGACTTTTTCTGCACTCAACGCGCTTCATGTTGATGCCCGCTAGCTCAGAATTTATTACCCTCTGCCGAACCCAGGTTTCCTTGCTGGTTGAGGGATTTGGGGCATCCAAAAGCGCGATTTACTTAACTGAAGACCCCACGG
This sequence comes from Thermosynechococcaceae cyanobacterium MS004, assembly GCA_022402525.1. Lineage (GTDB taxonomy): Bacteria > Cyanobacteriota > Cyanobacteriia > Thermosynechococcales > Thermosynechococcaceae > JAAURS01. The sequence continues at coordinate 45,980 of JAKRSB010000136.1, read as the reverse complement.
CTGATCGCGAAACAGCGCTGATTCCCCTGGTGATGTTTCCTGAGGTAGAGTGGCCGGAACCCATTCCCTTTGTGCTGCCGGAGTCGGTGCGCCAGTCTTTGACAGACCTTCAGTCTCCTCTGGAAATTCAGACGATCACCCAGGAGCCGTCTCCGAATTCTTCAAATCCGAATTTTTCAAATCCCCATCCTTCAAATCCCCATCCTTCAAACCCGATTCCGACCCAGCCTCTTCCGACCCAGCCTCTTCCGGCGCAGCGACCTTCTTTAGCTGAAAAGCAGGTTGACGCCTCTCCCTTTATTAATCATCTGACGGTTTTTGGGGAGGCCCTAGCGCCCAAACAGGTGGTGCTGCCGCTGATGTATGACAACCTGATGTGGGGACTGATGGTGGTAGGGCGAGAGCATCGGCGCTGGAGCGATCGCGAGCAGGCTCAGCTAGAGCAGATTGCCCAGACCCTGGCTATTTCCTGCGTCCTTGATCAGCGATCGCAATGGTTGATCCATAATCACGACCAGCGTCTGCTGTTGGAAAACCAGCAACAGACGACGCTATCGACCTTGCTGCACCAGTTTCGTAACCCCCTGACCACGCTGCGTACCCTCGGCAAGCTGCTGCTCAAGCGCGTCTCGCCAGAGGATCCTAACCGTGAAGTGATTCGCAGCATGGTCAATGAAAGCACGCACCTAGAGCATCTCCTGCGTCGGTTTGATGATGCGATTGATTTGGGAGAGGCTGCTTTAGAGTCGGATTGGACCGCGCCGCGCATTGCCCTTCCGCCAGCCCTACCCCCTGGGACTTCTCCGTCCTCTTCTCAGGCATGGTCTAGCACCAATAGGGCGCTCAATGAGGCTGTCAATGGGAGCGTGGATGGAAGCGCGGATGGGAGTGTGGATAGAAGCGTAGATGGGGGCCTAAATAAACCCAGCGCTAAGGTAGCTTTAAGCAGTACGGCTTGGCTGAATGGTGGTGCGTTGACGCTTCAGCCCTGCTGGCTGAGTGAAATTGTGCAGCCGATTCTGTCTGCGATCGCGGGTCGCATTGATGAGCAGAATTTACAGTTTCATGCCACAATTCCCGATGAGCTACCCCCAGTAAAGGCTGATCCCACTGCCCTGCGGGAAGTGTTGGGAAACCTGTTAGATAATGCGCTCAAGTACACGCCGCCAGGGGGCGAGATTTGGCTCTCAATGATGTCCATTAACCATCCAGAGCAAGCCCAACAGCAACTACCCCAACAGCAGCTACAAATCAGCGATACTGGCCCCGGTATTCCACCTCAAGATTTAGCCCGTATCTTTGAGCGCAGCTATCGTGGTGTGCAGGCGGCAACCAGCATTCCAGGGACAGGACTCGGCTTGGCGATCGCCAAGGATTTGATGACCCAAATGGAGGGCAATCTTGAAGTTCACAGCCCCTCCTTGATGCCCAAAACAGGATCTATACACAGTCCCGGCAGCACCTTTATCGTCACGCTGCCAGAGTATAATCCAGACTGACCTTCCGGCCTAGCTTTAGGGTTCTGGCTGACTGACCCTGCCGAGAACCGCTTCTAAGAATCTTGTTGAAATGCATACAACCTCCTCTCCCCAAGTGCAGGCGCTCTTTGATCAGATTGCGCCCATGTACGACCAGCTCAATGCTTGGCTGAGTCTTGGGCAGCATCGCGTCTGGAAACAAATGACGGTGCGCTGGGCTAACCCCAAACGAGGTGGGGTTAATGTAGATCTCTGCTGCGGGAGTGGGGATTTAACGCTGCTGATGGCACGCACCCTGCGAGGACAGGCTCAGACCCTAGGCATCGACTTTTCTCACCAGCAGTTGGCGATCGCGCAGCAGCGCTCTAGTCTGCTGCCCTGGGCAGACGCCATTCAGTGGATTGAATCGGATGTGCTCACCCTCCCTTTGGCCGATAGCTCCGTTGATGCCGTAACGATGGGCTATGGCTTACGCAACGTAGCGAATATTCCCCAAGCACTTCAGGAAATTTATCGCATCCTTAAGCCCCAAAGCCGTGCCGCAATTTTGGACTTTAACCGCTCTGAGTCGCCGGAGCTTCGACGGTTTCAGCAGTGGTACTTGCAGCAGATTGTCGTGCCTGTTGCATCCTGGTTTCAGCTTAAGGAAGAGTACGCCTATCTAGAGACCAGTATTGCCCGCTTTCCGACAGGGGCTGAACAGGTAGAGCTGGCGATCGCTGCTGGGTTTGAGTCGGTGTGTTATTACCCCATTGCGTTAGGCATGATGGGGGTACTGGTCATGACGAAACCTCATTAACCCAAGCGTCCAAACCTGGCAAACCTAAGGATCAAGGGAAACCACCGAGAGGCTCCAAGGCGGCAGCGTCACGGGAAAGGTTGAGCCGACACGGGCCAAGGGCTGCTGAGTAGGAGCTACCCAACGACCAAATCGAGACTGGTCATACTCAGCGCGTCCATAGGTGGTTTGCTGCATCCGGAATCGTTGGGTCTGGTTGTTGGCGCGTCCGCTCAGCGTGACTGGTACGTTGACGGCTGCATCGCGGTTGAGGTTAAACAGCAGCAGCCGATACCCCTGGCGATGGGAAGCTGCGTAAGCTCGAACGCCCCGAAATCGAGGATTTATCTCCGCTTGCAGCAGCCGTGCTTGAGGGCTGGCGTTTTGAGCGTTGGCAAAGGCTCCAAAGAGGTGCGCCGCGTGGGCAGAGGGAAAAGCCGTGCCGTAGGGAATGGGCGGCACCCCTTTACAGTTGTTAGAGAAGCTCCCTGGTGCGCCGCTGGGCAACCCTAGGCTAAACATGGAATAGGTGGCAAAGGTTTGCCATCCGTAGAGGGCGCTACTAAAGTCTCCGGTGGGCTTGCGCCCTAGTTGGGGGGCGTAGGAGCAGTGGTCTTCGACGGTTTCCCAGGGAAAGACCCCAGCTAGACCCAGCTTGGCTCCCTCGGCAAATATGAGTCCGTGGTAGAGCGCATTGACGATGGAAAGGGTTTGTTTGTTGGGGGTATTGGGCACATTATTAAACTCTCCCAGCAGGATTGGCACCTGCCGCCGACCCATGACCCGCTGGAGATCCCTCACCTGTTGCTGAAACTGAGCGATCGCGCCATTGAGCAAAAACTCATCACTGGCGGAGGTGGGCGTTTGGGGATAGTAATGAATTTCAACAAAATCGTACCGCGCCTGCCGCAGGACGGTTTGCGTCCAGCCAAAGGGGTTTTGGAGGTCGTATTGATTTACAACGACGCCGACTTTTGCTTGCGGGTCTGCGGCCTTAATTCTGGGATAAAACTCTTTTGCAACTTTGTTGGCGTAGGTATTGGCGTCATGGGGCTTTTTGTTAAAATCCGCCTCCCAGGTTCCATAGACCTCATTGCCCACAGTCCAGTAGGCGATTCGATAGCCCCTTTCCCTTGCGTAGGCGACCCAAGCTGCTGCTTCCTTGGGGTCGCCCCCATCGGTTCCGGTGGCGTTACTGCCGTAGTTGAGGGTAATGGCAACATCGACTTGGGCAGGCTTTACCAGCCGCTCCATAAAGCTTCTAAAGTCTGAGTTGGGGTGAGGCACCCAGTTAAACCCCAGGCGATGGGTGCGCCACTGATAGTGGTTGGATTCTGAGCCTCCTGGCCAGCGCACGATACGGGCGTTGGTTCGGCGCAGCATCTCGATGCTCCCTGGACGCCGGATGTCTTGGGTGACGTGGAGGTTCATCCCCACGGAATGGCGCGAAATGGGAAGACTAGGGCGATCGCTGAAGACGGTGATGCCCTGGACTTTCTGGCGCTGGGCTTTGGGTAGGGTTTGAGGCGTCTGAGAAAGGAGCGGCAGATTTGGGGTGAGCTTTAAAGCGAAGGCACTGGATAGGCGATCGCAGCCACCAACACCAGCAGCGATCCCCAGCAGGATAAGGGCATTTACAACTTGAGATCCAGGGCAGGACATGATTTCCCGAAAGCAATCGTTTATTGAAAGTCTAGGCGCAGTCAGACCGATCATTGATTGGATGAATGCAGACCCTACTCGTTCTTCCACTCATGGTCTGGAATATCAGCCGCGATCAGAATATGGAGCAATGTTCCAAGCGGTAAGTCATGACCTTTATGGTAAGGGACAATCACCTGTCGATTGCGCTCAAAATTGCGCCACTTGCGGTGGCTACCTTTCTGAGAAACGAGCACAAATCCATAACGCTGAAGAATTTTTTCAACGGTGTCGGCTCATCCGCCGAATTCGACTCAACCGATCAAAACCTCTTTGATCATTGCGCCTTCCGATAGATCGAGGGGTTCAGGTTCGAGATATAGCTCAATGGCTTCACGGATATTGTCTAAAGCTTCTTCTTGCGTTGCTCCAGCAGAAGTACAGCCAGGGAGTTCTGGACACCAAACGGCCCAGTCTCCCGTTTCTGCATCTTGCTCAATGACCACACGCCATTTCATCTTAATTTCTCTCTGATAAGTCGTTCTTAATTAACTTGTTCTGAATTAAATTGTTCTGAATTAAATTGTTCTGAGGGGCTAGAGTCCAGCAGCACTAGGCGATCGCGGTGAATCTTTTGCAACTCTAAGCTCTGCCCAGAAACTGCTTCCAGCATAAAAACAAGATGCTCTGGCCGCAGAATGGTTCCGTCATTCTGGCAGCTTCCGATGTAGCGGATTTGTACAGTTTCAGGTTGAGCTGTGTTAAGCGCTGCGGGTTCTGTGGACAGAAGCTGGAGATCAAAAAGGCGATCGCGCAGGTTTACAACCTTGATTTTTCCCGACTTTGTTTTCTGCTCGAAGGGGATCTCAGTTGCCGCCAATACTCCATCAATCCAGCGCGGCCAGTTAGGGTCAGCAGCAGATACCTCGGAACACGCGATCATAAGACGGTACTCGGCTTGATGAACCGCCTGGGTTGCGGAGGGGTCAGACAGCGGAATTTCGCTGACGGCATAGACCGGAATATGATCTGGCAGATGTTCTGTAAGAAGGTCTTTGAGCCTGCTGGGCTCCATGCACTGCGTGAGTTCAAAATCCACAATTTCGCCAGTGCTAGAGGCTCCCAGCGCCAGCGCGTTGGCCGGAGAAATTCTGGGGCTGGGGTGAAACCCGCCCGTAAAGGCAATGGGAATCTGCGCGCGGCGCACCACCCGGTCAAAGAGCCGAATCAGGTCAAGGTGACTAACCAGCCGCATATCGCCCTGCTTCCCAAACGTCACCCGCAGGCGCTGCACGCGGTTTTGGTTGGGCACAAATTCTCCGGCAAAGGCCGGGATGGCCGGGGGCTGAATCACCACGTTGTGGCCAAAGTCTGTGCTGCACACGCCACAGTGCGAACATCCATCAAAGGAGCAGTCCGGTACTGTTGCGGCCTCTAGAGCACGGTGAAGATCGTCCTTGAGCCACTGCTTATCGATGCCCGTATCTAAATGATCCCAAGGCAGCGGATCGTCCAGTCGGGCATCCTGCAAATCGTCTGCCGCCCCGTCCATCACGTTCCATTCACCGCTTTCGACCTTGCGGTATTTCCAGGTCAGGTTGGATTCATCAATGGCCTGTGTCCAGGCGCTATAGGCACGCTCTAGACTTTCCCACCAAGAGTCCATGCCTGCGCCTAACTCCCAGGCGCGGCGAATCACGGGGGCTAAACGGCGATTGCCTCGTCCCACAAAGTCTTCCATCGCTGAAATGCGAACGTCGGTGAAGTTCACCTTAATGCCTTTGACATACTTAAATTCAGCGCGCAGCATCTCCTGCTTGCGCTTGAACTCAGAGGTAGAAACCGAGTGCCACTGAAAGGGCGTGTGAGGCTTGGGGGTGAAATTAGAAATGGTGATATTGAAGTCTAATCGCCGTCGCCCGCCGCACTCCCGTCGGAGCCAGCGCAGGGTCTCCACAATGCCCAACACATCTGCATCGGTTTCACCGGGCAGCCCAATCATGAAGTACAGCTTGATTTTGTCCCAGCCCTGCTCGTGGGCGGTCTTGACGCCGCGCAGTAGCTCCTCATTGGTCAACCCCTTGTTGACAATATCCCGCATCCGCTGGGTTCCGGCCTCTGGGGCAAAGGTTAGTCCGCCCTTGCGCGTGCCGCCAATAATGTGGGCGATATCTTCGTCAAAGCGATCGACCCGCTGGCTGGGCAGGGAAAGCGAAATATTTTCGTCCTTCAGACGGTTTTTGATTTCCATGCCGACAGCCGGCAGAGCGAGATAGTCTGAGCAGCTTAGGGACAATAATGAAAATTCGTTATAGCCTGTAGCGCGCATCCCTTTCTCAACGGTTTCAATGACCTGCTCTGGGGCCACATCTCGCGCTGGGCGGGTGAGCATACCGGGCTGGCAGAACCGACAGCCCCGCGTACAGCCGCGCCGAATTTCAATAACCAGGCGATCGTGAACCGTCTCAATAAAGGGCACTAGGCCAATGGAATAGGCCGGAATGGGCGTCGCCACCCGCCGCAAAATTCGACGGGGCACCCCCGCCCGATTGGGATGGACAGACCCATCCTCCGCCATGTCATAGAACTGGGGTACATAGACTCCAGGCACCTGGGCTAAATCCAGCAGCAGCGCTTCGCGGCTGAGTCCTGCGGCTTTGCCTTCTTCTAGCACCAGCCCAATTTCAGGCAGTAGTTCTTCACCGTCACCCAGTGCAATAAAGTCAAAGAAATCTGCGTAGGGTTCGGGGTTGGAGGTGGCGGTTTGTCCGCCTGCAAAAATGAGGGGGTAGTCCGTTCCCGCACGCTCTGCCCAGGTGAGGGGAATGCCCGCTAAGTCCAGCATCTCTAGAATGTTGGTGGCACCTAGCTCATAGCTCAGGCTAAAGCCCAGAATGTCAAATTCCAGGAGCGATCGCCTAGACTCTACCGCAAATAAGGGCGTCTGGGTTGCGCGCAGCTTGGCGGCGAGATCTGGGGCAGGCAGATAGGCGCGATCGCAGAGCTGGCGAGGCTGGGCGTTGATAATGTTGTAGAGAATGACGTGGCCGAGGTTAGAAGCACCCACTTCATATACCTCTGGGTAGGTCAAAGACCAGCGCACCGCCGCTGCATCCCAGGGCTTATGGACGGCACCTAGCTCGTTACCCAGGTAGCGAGCGGGCTTCATAATTTCAGGGGTGAGCAAGGCATCAAGGGCAACAACCACGGGCGTAAGGCGATAAAGAGCAAACAGTCCTAAACCAAAACAGGTCGCAATGAGCCAGCAACAAAACTGCGCTCCCGATATGCCCCTGAGTTTGGTCTACCTTAATCACTATATCGAAGCAAAATCGCTGACGCAGCACTCAAGCAGATGCGATCGCTGTTCCAGATAAGATCCTAAAGGCTTAGGGAAACGGTCTTGGGCGAAGACTCACTGATTTCTAAGACGGCATTTCTCGCCCACTGGTCTGCCCCTAAAATATCCTCAAGGGTGGGCTGGGCTGTATTCTGAGACGAAAAGCGATCGCAAGCCATTTCAATCACTTTCGGGATTTCCAAAAACGCGATCTTCTCTTCTAAAAAGAGCGCCACGGCTTGCTCGTTGGCCGCATTCAAGACCGCAGGCAAACAGCCTCCCGCCCTGCCCGCCGCGTAGGCAAGCTGCATACAGGGATATTTCTCATGGTTGGGCTGCCGGAAGGTGAGGTCGCCCGATTTAACCAGATCCAGTGGTTCCCAGTTGGTCGCAATTCGCTCCGGCCAAGAGAGGGCGTAGAGCAGCGGCAGCCGCATATCTGGCCAGCCCAACTGCGCGAGGACAGAGGTATCCTGTACCTCAATCAGCGAGTGAATAATGCTTTGGGGGTGAATCACGATATCGATGTGGTCGTAGTCCACCCCAAAGAGGTAGTGGGCTTCAATAACCTCCAGTCCCTTATTCATCAGGGTGGCGGAGTCTACCGTAATTTTGCGCCCCATCGACCAGTTTGGATGCTTCAGGGCGTCAGCTACGGTCACTTCAGCAAGCCGCTCAACGGGCCAGTCCCGAAACGCGCCACCAGAAGCGGTCAAAATAATGCGCTTCAGCCCCCCTTCAGGAACACCCTGTAAACATTGAAAAATAGCGGAATGCTCTGAATCAGCGGGCAGCAGCTTCACGCCATGCTTGGCCACCAGCGGCAGCACTACAGGCCCCCCCGCAATTAAGGTTTCTTTGTTGGCGAGGGCAATTTCTTTGCCGGCTTTGATGGCTGCAATGGTAGGCAGCAAACCCGCACAGCCTACAATACCCGTCACCACGGCCTGAGCATCCCCGTAGGCTGCAACTTCTACAATGCCAGCTTCCCCTGTCACCAAAATCGGCTGTGGCACCACATCCGCGATCGCGCCTCTCAGGGTGTCCAGTTGAGACGGGTCTGCGATCGCCACACTTTCGGGCTTAAAGGCGCGAATTTGGTTGGACAGTAGCTCAATATTACGACCTGCTGCTAAGCCCACAATCCGAAACTTATCGGGATGATCGGCCACAATGTCCAGGGTTTGGGTGCCAATCGAGCCAGTGGAGCCAAGCAGGGTGATCGATTTCATAACTATTTTATTCGCGGCAACTCCCATCATCTTATGGGGTTACGGGAGCATCCATGAATTTTCTGTCCCCAGAAAGTGCTCAAAAACTGCCCAGCAGCCGAACAGCAGCCGAACGCTATCGCTCCAGAGTGCTATCAACCTGCAAAGAAGTTAATTCCTCAGGGTCCTGATCCCAAGGGTCGTCTTCAAGCTCAGGAGGCTCAGCGTTGCGAGGCTCAGCTTTATGAGGTTCAGCGTCATGAGGTTCAGCTTTATGAAGTTCAGCGTCATGAGGCTCAGCGTCATGAGGTACATGGGGGATGGAGTGGGCGGTTTGATTGATTAGCTGACTTAAGGCTTGGAGTGCCTTAGAGAGACTGTCGTCGTTTAGGGTGAGCGGTTGACCACAGCCTTTGAGGACGGTCTGTAGAGGCGGCTCAAATTGAGCCCTTTGGGTCAGTAGGCGTGGTGAAAAGGCTGGATACAAATCTAAAAAGCCATTTGCTTTGGCCTGAGACTGTTCCTCTGGCGGAATGGTATTGCGTTGACTATCGATCAGCAAAATCTGGGCTTCAATGACTTTGGTGCGACACCAGTGGCCTAATGCTGAAATATCCCCCGCGATCGCGTTTACGTCCAGAATGAGTAGACCGGGCAGGGTATGGGTTGTAGTGCGCAGGTTCACAAGCTGCTGGAGGTCAGTTCCGGGACAGTCCCATTCCACCGAAATATTTTGAGACAGCAAGATCTCTTGCCAAATTTTGCCCTGTACGGCTGAAGCATGAATCATCAGTACCTGCTGATTCACTGGTAACTGAGGCTGGCTGGCTGTGGTGACAAAGCGATGCTTCAGGAGAAGTTCTGTACTCCCAATCGTGATGCGATCGCCGTGGTTGAGGATGACCCCACTCTGAATACGCTGATCATTTAGAAGCGACCCATTGCTGCTATTGAGATCCCAATAGCAGCAGAGACGCCCTTCAAAAATTTCTAGCTTGCCGTGAAACCGTGAAGCAAAGCGATCCAGAATCCGAATCAGATTGGAGCGATTGCGCCCGATCGTCCAGACCTTATGCTCAAGTAGCTGAACCGTCTTAACCTCTTGAGGTGTTTTGATAATGAGTCGAGGAGCATCAGGTCGAGGAGCATCCACAGCGTTTATAGGCAGCAACAGGTGTACGTTGCCTTAGTATGTGACCGCACTCAGCAAAACCTGACGTTGCCTAGGATAAACGTTCAGACCAATCTTCTCTCAAACTAGTCCTGACGCTATAATTCTTACTAAGGTCTTACCTTTGGCAACGCCTGAAAATCCATGAAAACGACACGCTTGTCTAGTAAGGGTCAGGTCATTATTCCCAAGGCATTGAGAGATGCCCATCATTGGGAAATTGGCCAAGAGTTAATTGCCATTGATGTCGGTGAGGGAATTTTGCTGAAGTCAAACGGCATTTTTGAGAGAACAACGCTCGATCAAGCTGCAGGTTGTCTAAAGTACAGCGAAGAACCGAAGCGTCTAGAAGACCTAGAAGAGGCCATTCAATTTGGCATTCGGGAGCAATGGCATGATTGCCGTTGATACTAATATTGTGGTTCGACTACTGGTTCGCGATGATGAGCCACAATATCAAAAAAGCCTGCTTCTATTCCAAACTCAAGATATTTTTATTCCAGATACCGTCATTCTTGAAACCGAATGGGTTCTGAGGTTTGCCTATCGGTTTCAACTCGGTGAGATAAGCCAAGCTTTCAGAAACCTCTTTGGCTTATCCAACGTATTCCTCGCCAATGCAAGCCGGATCCAACAAATTCTTCAATGGCATCAGCAAGGCCTAGACTTTGCCGATGCATTCCATCTAGCCCAAAGCCAACATTGCCTAGAACTCTATTCCTTCGATGAAAAATTCTGCAAAAAGGCAGAGGGGTTAGCCCCCTGCGAAGTTAAAGCGCCTTGAGCTGACCAGAGGACTTAAAATAGGATCGACCCGATTCGTTTAAGCCTTCAGGAGTCATTTGTGGAGTCTCAATACAGCCCCGCCAAGATCGAGAAAAAATGGCAGACAACTTGGGTTGACCAAAAGCTACATGCAACCTCCACAGACCTGAAAAAGCCAAAGTTTTATGCCCTGTCCATGTTTCCCTATCCCTCTGGGAATCTACACATGGGCCATGTGCGGGTCTATACGATCGTGGATGTCATTGCTCGACTCAAGCGGATGCAGGGCTTTCGGATTCTCAACCCGATGGGCTGGGATGCTTTTGGCCTCCCGGCTGAGAATGCGGCGATCGAGCGGGGGATTGCGCCAGCCACCTGGACTTACGCCAATATTGCCCAAATGCATGAGCAGCTCGATAGTTTGGGCATTTCCTTTGACTGGGCCAAAGAAGTCACCACCTGCTCCCCAAACTACTATCGATGGACACAGTGGATCTTTCTACAGTTTTTGCAGGCGGGCTTGGCCTACCAAAAAGAAGCCCTTGTTAACTGGGATCCTATTGACCAGACCGTCTTAGCCAATGAGCAGGTGGACAATGAGGGAAAATCTTGGCGATCGGGTGCGAAGGTGGAGCGGAAGCTGCTGCGCCAGTGGTTTTTCAAAATTACCGATTACGCTGAGCAGCTCTTAACCGACCTAGACAAGCTGGGCGGCTGGCCAGAGCGGGTGCGCCTTATGCAGGCCAACTGGATTGGCAAGTCCACGGGGGCACAGGTGACCTTTGCAACGGAGACGGGGGATGACATTATCGTCTTTACCACCCGCCCCGATACGCTCTGGGGCGCGACGTTTATGGTCATTTCACCGGAGCATCCCCTGGTCGAAAAACTCACGACGCCTGAGCAGGCCAAGGCGATCGCCACTTATCAAGCCACAGCCGCTGGCAAAAGTGAGCTAGATCGCACCGCTGAGGGACAGGAAAAAACGGGGGTCTGGACGGGCAGCTACGCCATTAACCCCGTCAATGAAGAAAAAATTCCGATCTGGATTGCAGACTACGTGCTGATGGACTACGGGACGGGTGCCATTATGGCGGTGCCCGCCCATGACCAGCGTGACTTTGAGTTTGCCAAAACCTTTAACCTTCCCATCAAGGTCGTGGTGCAGCCTGGGGATAGGGCGCTAGATGCCGCGACGATGACCGCTGCCTATCCGGGGGATGGGGCAATGGTGAATTCTGGTGTGCTGAATGGCGTGCCTGCGGGGAAGGGGAAAGACCAGAGCGTGGCGGCGGCTATTCAGCACCTAGAAGCGCTGCAAAAGGGTCAGGGTACTACAACCTATCGACTGCGAGACTGGCTGATTTCCCGTCAGCGCTACTGGGGCTGTCCCATTCCGGTGGTGCACTGCCCCTCCTGCGGCATTGTGCCCGTGCCGGAAGATCAGCTGCCCGTTAAGCTCCCCGACCAGGAGGCGATCGCAGGGAGTGGCCCCCTGCCGCTCTCGAAGCTAGAGAACTGGGTGAATGTACCCTGTCCCACCTGCGGGACGCCTGCAAAGCGCGAAACCGATACGATGGACACCTTCATGTGTTCTTCTTGGTACTTCCTGCGCTATCCGGATGCTCAGAATGATCAGTCCGCCTTTGATAGCGCGATCGCCAATGACTGGCTACCCGTTGACCAGTACGTTGGCGGCATTGAGCATGCAATTTTGCACCTGCTCTACTCGCGATTTTTTACAAAAGTCCTACGTGATCGCGGCCTCATCCACTGCGATGAACCCTTCCAGCGCCTGCTCACCCAAGGCATGGTGCAGGGAAAAACCTACAAAAATCCAAAGACAGGTAAATACGTCCTGCCCCAGAACATTGCAGATACCTCAAATCCAGTCGATCCAGAGACGGGCGATCGCCTAGAAGTCGTCTACGAAAAAATGTCCAAATCTAAGCATAACGGGGTGGCCCCAGGGGACGTAATCGACAAATACGGAGCCGATACCGCCCGCATGTTTATCCTCTTCAAAGCCCCACCGGAGAAAGACCTGGAGTGGGAAGACTCGGACGTGGAAGGTCAGTACCGATTCCTCAATCGCGTGTGGCGCTTGGTGACAGAATCTTCCCTAGGCGCAAACAGCAACTTAGCCAGCTCCACGCGAACCAAACCAGAAAAAGACCTGCGCCGTGCCATTCATACCGCCATCAAAGAAGTCACCGAAGACCTCCAGGGCGACTATCAATTTAATACCGCCATTTCTGAATTAATGAAGCTTAGCAATGCCCTGAGCGATGCGCTCAACGATGCAGCCACTAAAGCTTCCCCCGTATTTCGTGAAGGCATTGAAACCCTTGTGAAACTGCTGGCACCCTTTGCCCCCCACATCGCAGATGAGCTGTGGCACCGCATTGGAAAACCAGACTCTATCCATCAGCAAGCTTGGCCGCAGGCCGACCCAGCGGCTCTAGTTTCCGATGAAATTACCCTCGTTATTCAGGTCATGGGCAAAACGCGCGGCACCATTCAAGTTCCAGCGATCGCCTCCCGTGAAGAACTAGAAGACTATGCCAAAGCATCCGAAGTGGGTCAAAAATACCTCTCCGGACAAACCCTTAAGAAAGTTATTGTGGTGCCTGGAAAGCTGGTGAATTTTGTGCTGGGCTAGCTAATTTTATCCAGAGCCCAGTGCATCTCTGAGAAAGCCATTCCATCCAATGTCTCGGCCAGTAGATTGGGCCAGTAAAGGGGAGTCGCTGGGTGCGCCTGCAACTCCCGACGCGATCGCCTTAATGCCTTAGGCCTTACAAGGGGCAAAATACTTGCTGAGGGTCACGGGAAGGCCTGTTCTCGGATCGATATTGGAGCTGAACTGAGACTTAATCAGCAGCGTAATGGCATCTTTTTGGGGGTGCTGATTCTGCATTTCGCCAATAGAGCATTGGCAAAGCCTCTGGGCTTGAGCGTAGGTTCTACCCCTGGACTGGACTTTGGAGATGCAGCCTGTGGTGTAGCGGCTAATCAGCGTAGGGCTGTAGGTGTAGCGTCTAGCTGGAGCTTTGGCTGGAGCGGTAGCTCTAACGGGAGACGTAGCTTTGACAGGCGCTGTACCTGTCGCGGGGGCTGTATTTACCGTTGTATTTGCCAATGAAGCTGAAACAGGCGCAAGGGTCAAGGCCAGAACGCTAGCTGCTGTCAGTGCGCTGAAAACTCGGAAGGGATGGGGCATCACGGATCTCCTTGAAAGTAGCTGGTGAATGTGCGGTTGTGGGCTGGACTTGCCGTGTTTGAAACTGTCCATTAAACCTGTCGAATTGAACTCAGTTGAAATAACGTGAACTGGATGCGTTTATCTGGATGCGCTTATCTGGATGAATTTATCCAGAGACTTAAGCAAGGTCAGAACACTCACTTTCGGCAACGTTCCCTGGCCTAACAGTTACATTAAGGATCAGGTTGGTTGAGGCTGAAAGATTAGGGCTGACGGTTAAAGCTTAAGCAATCCGTCTATCTGCAGCTCGGACAATTGACTTCGACAAAATCAATTATGTCACTGTGCCCAGGCAACCCTGTGTTTCAGATCACGCGTTGAAGTGAGCTTTGTCATTCATGTTGGCATTAGAATAGCTTGACGCTAGATTAACCCGTTCGTTCCCACTTGCCCCACCACACGCTTCCTGTCAAGCAAAAGCTTGATAGAACCTTTGGCAAGAAGCCAGAGAGATTCGTCAAATTTTCTAGCTCTAATTTCTAGCCTTGGCCCTGACCGATCACTTTTACTAGCAGAAACAGCAAGATCCTTTACAGTATTGTCAAGCAATCTTTTGGTGCCCAGAGAGTAAAGACAAAGCAGAATGGGATTCTAAAGACTCCCCACACCCTGACAAGTATTCAAACTCTTCACCAAAGCTTTTTGGCTGACTTCACAATCTTTGTATCAGCTAGATTTATTTGTATCAGCTAGATGCCGAATCTAGATACCGAATCACAATCCGGTGCCGAATCACAGCACAAATTCGAGCCGTCTCTTTGCAAGCTATTATTTCCGCCGCCTTCCCCCATTTCTATCAAATTAACGCATGGCCGAGCTTTCGTCTCTATTTGTTGAACAACTTGTTTACACAAGTTTTCCCGGGCTAGGGAACAAAATGCTGACCAGTACAAACCTCCCCCAGGCGATTCAGCAAAGCTTTATGCAGGGGGTGGTGCATCACTACTGGCAAAACCAGGCGATCGCAGGGCAAAAGCTCAGAGCAGCCTACCTCTACCAGTTGTCGCCCAACCAAACGCTCTTTGGCTGGATGTACTGTCGGCCAGCACCGCAAGAGCCGGAGGACTGGATCACCCATTTCCTGTGCTACTATTCCGCTCACAATCTAGACGGACTCCAGCTAGACGGTATTTTTAACAGCCTTGAAACAGGCCCCGCCACACCCTTTGAAACCTTAGAAAGTACGTCTGTTTTAGAGGCGATCGCCCTACCCTTATCTGGGGAATATCCCGCCCTTGAGGCAGGGGTCAAGATTCCCTCTAGCGTGCGCGCCCGGAGCCGTTTGCTCCTGTACCAAGAAAAGCTGTTGCACTTTTTTCTGCTGATCCCGGAAACGGATGCTGTCCCTCAATCTGCGGCTGCGGAAACGCCAGAAACCTTGCCAGCACCCTTGACTTTATCGGATGCTCCCGCCGCCGCCACCCTGTCCCCGCCTGAAATGGCTCCTTCGTTGGGACTGGCTGGACTGCGGCGACCACTCGACCCAACGGTTGTGGACAGCAGCCTTTCTGCACCCACTCAAATCAATTTGTCCTCCCTCAAACAGCCCCTAGCCCAGCCTGCTCAAAAGGCGGCGCTGCTCATTGGGGTCAGCGAAAGTGAGTTAGGGGTTCAGGCGCTGTCGGGGGTCAGTCAAGATATTGAGTCTCTCAAGGCGGTTTTAGAGCATCCTGACCTGGGCGCTTTTGATACCGTCACAACGCTGCTCAATGCCGATAGCCAGCAGATGGCCGAGGAAATTGAGCAATTTTTCTCGACTTGTCCGCCCAATGGCTTGGCGCTGCTGTACTTTTCGGGTCACGCCATCTGGGATAGCCAGGGAATGCTGTGCTTAACGACAAAAGCCAGCCGCCGTGGTGCGCAGCATAAAGTTGTACGCTCGACCGTCGTTTCTGCTGACTTTTTGGCGGCGGTGCTGCAGGATACAGTGGTGCAGCATCCGGTGGTGCTTTTAGACTGCTGCTTGAGTGAAGACGGCATTCCCAGGGACTCTGCGCGGAAGAATCGGCTGCAGCAGTTTAGGCAGCAGCTCACGGCATCGGGCACCACGGTTGTAATGTCTTCCACCGCGATTCATCATGTGGGGGTTCAAAAGGGCCATCGTCTATCGGCCTATACCGCTTACCTCATTGAGGGACTGGCAACGGGCATTGCGGATACAAACGGAGATGGGGTTCTGTCCTTAGAGGAATGGCATTCCTATGCAACGCGAAAGGTGCAGCTATCGAGTCCGGCGCTCCGACCTAGGCTCTATCGAGCGGGTCAATTTCCCTGGATCATTGCCCAGATTGACAAGACTCCCCTGCTTCAGTACCGCCGTGAGGTTGAGCGCTGCGTCAGAAATGGACAGATTCCCCTCGTCAACCAGTTGATTTTGGAGAAATCTCAGAAAAGTTTGGCGCTGGCGGCGGCAGACTGCATCCGAATTAAGGCCGAAGTGCTGAAGCCGTATCAGGAATATCAGCAAAAGCTGCGGCAGTACGCCACGGCTTTTTTGAACCAAATGCAGACCAATCAGATGCAGGCTAATCGGATACAGGCCAGTCGGACACAGACCACTGCTGAGCACTCTTTGGTGGGTCGGGCGGTGGCTACGATTCAGGATGTGCTGGGCTTGACGGATGCGGATACCGCACCCATTCGGGCTGAGGTGCTTCAGCAGTTGACGGTGGTGCAGGCCCCCCTATCCAAGACCTTTGTGCCGACGAGTGGGTTGATGCCCCTGGGTCATGGTGGGGGTGTGCAGGCTTGGCTCCGCGATCGCCCTCGTGTTCAGGCTGCGATCGCCCAAACCACGCTTTGGGTGGCTCTTGTGCCGCCTGCACTAAGCCGTATTCTTGCCTCTGCTGGGCTTGTGAGCCGTTGGGGTCAGTCATTGCTCCATCGGCTACCGCTTCAGCTAACCGCCTCCTGGACTCAAGGACGACAGAGGTTGAGCGCTGCGTCAGCGAAGGCTTCTCAGAGAGTTCTTGGCCTTAGTCGCCCCTCAACGGATATTGCGGATCATGCGAACAAGCCCGTCCGCGTTACGCCGATTGCCGTAATTTTAGGCATTTCTGTGGGGGCCTTACTGCTCACCGCCGCTATCTTTGAGGCCCGACGGCAGCAGGAAAAGAAGCGTGCTTTAGCGCAATTAGAAACCTTCCTTCAGCAGCGCGAGTACGATCAGTGCATTGCCTATGCGCAGCCCCTGCCCAATCGGGTGGAGTCTTCTCCCGAAACCCAGCAGCTTGTGGCGCGCTGTGAAGCGGGACTGTTCTGGAAAAATGTGGAGGCTTCTGTGCTATCGCCCACCGCTGGGAAGGTTCAGGCTCTTGCCTTTGGTGAAGAGAATCGTCTGTTAGCCAGTGCGGAAGAGAGTGGCACCATTCAGCTTTGGGATTTGTCTCAAAAAACGCTAGCGCGCACCCTGAAGGGTCATCAAGATCGGATCTGGAGTTTAGGGGCGAGTGCGGATGGCACGCTGCTGGCGAGCGGTGGTGGCGATAAGACCGTGAAGCTTTGGCGGTTTTCGACGGGGCAACTTTTAAGGACGCTAGAAGGCCACGAGAGTACGGTTTGGTCTATTGGGTTTGTGCCCAATCGTCCCCTGGTGGCGAGCGGCAGTGAAGATGGGACGGTACGGGTCTGGAATACGGCGACGGGTCAATTGGTGCGATCGCTCGTGGGGGACAAAAGCGCCGTTCGCGCCATCGCCCTCAGTACGGACGGTCAGACCCTAGCAAGCGGCAGTGTCAATGGTGCCATTACCCTCTGGAATCTTGAAGACGGTCAGCGCTTGCGCACCTTGAAAGGCCATACTGATCGGGTGACAACCTTAGCAACCAGTCGGGACGATCTGCTAGCCAGCGGTAGTGCTGACCAAACGATTCGAGTATGGAGGTTGCGGGACGGCACCCTGGTGCGCACTGTCCCCAGCCCAGCGTTGCCGCAGCCTTCATCTTCGGGATCTGGCGCGACGGGTAAAAGCCCCATCCGCAGTTTGGCCTTTAGTCCGCTAGACCAGACCCTCGGCAGTGCGGCGGGGACAACAGTAGAATTGCAGAAGGCCGATGCGGGACAGCCCTTTAACCAATTTTCTGACCCGTCAAGTGGGGTGAACGCAATTCGCTTTAGCTCCGATGGCAAAATTTTAGCGATCGCCCGTCAAAATAACGTCCTCAGTCTCCTCCGGCGCTAGGTTTTCTAGAGGCCGATCTTTTTATGATTCTCCTAACGCTGGTAGCCCCTTAACCCCTGTATGACTTCAACCCTTACCCTGGATGGAATTTTGGCGCGATCGCAAGCAGGTGATGACTTAACCCCAGCGGAAGGTATTGCCCTGCTGCAAGTGAGCGATCCGGGCGCAATTCACGAGATTCGGCAGGCGGCGGATGAGCTGCGGCGGACGTTCTGTGGGGAGACAGTCACCTACGTCATCAACCGCAATATCAACTTCACCAATATCTGTGAGCAGCACTGCGGGTTTTGTGCCTTCCGTCGAGATGAGGGCGATACGGATGCCTACTGGCTAACCCAGCAGCAGATGCTCGAAAAAGCAGCGGATGCAGTGCGCCACCACGCAACAGAAATCTGTATGCAGGGCGGTCTACATCCCGGCGCAAAGATCAACGGGCGATCGCTTCCCTACTACGTCAAGCTAGTGGAGGCGCTGCACCAGCAGTTCCCAGCCCTACACCTCCATGCGTTTTCGCCCCAGGAGGTTGAGTTTATTGCCCGTGAAGACGGCATCAGCTATGGCGAAGTCATTGCAGCGCTCCAGGCGGCTGGGGTGCAGTCTATGCCAGGCACTGCGGCGGAAGTGCTCAATGACGCCGTGCGGCGGGTGCTCTGTCCTGAAAAAATTGATACTGCAACCTGGCTCGAAGTGGTCGAAACAGCCCATTGTCTGGGGATGCCCACCACCAGTACCATGCTCAGCGGCCACATTGAAACCCCAGCCCAGCAGATCGAGCACCTCCACCACTTGCGATCGCTCCAGCAGCGGGCGGTGGCGCGGGGTCAGCAAGGCATTACGGAGTTTATTTTGCTGCCCTACATTGGCCAAGATGCGCCCAAGCCCCTGCGCAAGAAAGTCGGCCATGACCAACCCATCCTGGCCGATGCCCTCCACCTCACGGCGATCGCCCGTCTGTTTCTAGGGCGGTGGATTTCCAATCATCAGCCGAGCTGGGTGAAGCTCGGCTTAGCGGGGGCAACGGAAGCCCTGCGCTGGGGTTGCAATGACCTGGGCGGCACCCTCATGGAAGAGCACATTACCTCCATGGCCGGTGCCCAAGGCGGCACCTGCATGACAGAGGCTGAACTTCAGGGTGCGATCGCCTCGATTCAGCGGCCCTGGCGACAGCGGACGACGCTATATGGAGAGATGCGATCGGAGGAAAGGTATCTTTGAGCTGCGGATATCATTTTTTATTGCGGATCTGATAGAGCGGTCGCTATTATTTTTTCTATAAAATAATTTCTATAAAATAACTTCTAGTCAAAGTTTAATCGTAAATTCAGATATTCCATGAATATTAGAGCAGTTATTCATCTGGCGGAAGAAGGGGGTTACTGGGCGGAGGTTCCTGCACTTCCAGGCTGCATTACTGAAGGAGATACGATCGAGGAGGTGACGGCCAATTTAAAAGATGCGATTGAAGGCTGGCTAGACGTTGCGAATGAGCGCAAGATAGGTCATTCAACGGATCAAGTCGTAACGGATCAAATAGTCGAAATTGCTGTATGAAGTCTATTTCTGGCAAACGACTTTGTAAAATTATTGAGCGAAAGGGCTGGGCTTTAAAAAGAGTGACAGGCAGTCATCATATCTACGAAAAAATGGGTGTTGAACAAATTTTGTCCATTCCCGTACATCGTGGCCAAGACCTTAAGGTTGGCACACTGAAAGCCTTAATGAAAGTTGCTCAGCTCTCTGAAGAAGACTTAAGCTGATGGCCCTTGCGCTTGCGCCAAGCTCAAAATAAAGCACCGGACGGCAGCGCTGTTAGACCTTGGACTACGAAGGTGGCACCAAGCTTTCCCTAAAGCGCTCTTGAGCTTCCTTAAAGGCATCCTTCATTGCTTGCTGAATGTTCTGGGGGTCGGGTTTTTTTCCGCCCAACAGATCGCCAAAGTAGACACAGGCTCCTTCCCCTAGCGCCCAAGTGTAGGCTCCTGCCCAAGAGGCTGCAATCACAGAACCCAGTCCTGGAATAAACTTCACCAGTTCCCGGCCAATGACCTGCGCCCCAAATCCTCCTGCGATCGCGCTGGCAATGCCCCCCGCTTGGGCTGGCGTGATGGTCTGGCCATAGAGTCGACCCAAGAGCGTTACAAGCGTGACCTGAAGCGCGGTCAGGACGGGCATAGTAGCAAAGGGTAAGGGAACTGCCGCCAAGGTTGCCGCCATGACCGAAAAGGGCAAAATGTACCGTCTCCCAGCATCTCGGTAAATATCCCCTAGGCGATCGCTCACCCCCGCCTGTTCTAGAAGCTGATGAATGACTTGTGCTTCCGCTGCGGGGAGCAGTGTGGACAGGGCTTCCACAAAGGCTTCCAATCCATAAAAGACGGGCGTAAATTCATCTTCTTCTAGCGTGAAGTCGATCAAAACCATGCGGTCACAGATATCGAACTGCGTTTCTAGGGTGCTGACCACCCGTTGGACTTCAGCAAAGGTGGGTGGATATTGGGGATGATTTTCTTCATGGGCGGGATACAGCTCATGGAGACAGGTCAGCACCAGCAAGCAGGGAATCTGAGGATGTGCTTCACGCAGCGATCGCACCAAGCGATAGACCGCATCTACCGCAAAGTCTGTGACCTTCAGCGTCACCACCAAAATCTGGGCTGTTTTCTGAGCGCTGGAGACGGCTGCTAAATTCTGGGATGATGGTTTCTCTGGGCTGGGTTGTGAGAAGTGTTGTGGGCTTTGTTCTAAAGCTTCCGACGGAACAGAGCGGCTTAAGAGTGCCTGAAGCTCTGCGGTCACAGTTGCTGGTTCCTTTAAGCCTTCACCCAGTCCCACAGTATCGATAAAATTCAGGAGTGGCAAATCTGCTGTGGGATAGGCGTAAAGCTGGGTGTGCGCCGTATGGGGGCGAAACCCTTGCCCAATAATTTCTGCAGAAACACCCGTCAAGGCGCGAATAATTGAGCTTTTGCCCGTCTGTGCCTTGCCAATTAAAATTACCTCGGTGGTGGGTAGGCTTTGGCGTACCTGCTCCAGCAGCTTCTTAAGTTCTGCTTCGTTGGGGCTAAACCACTGACCCATGCCCTGAAGCCCTGCCTGGAAGGATTGGCCAATGGACTTTCCCACACTTTGCCCCGCCGTCTGCACCGCATCCTTTAAGGGACGCCATAGACCTTGAAATCCAGCTTGAAGCGGCGATCGCGGTTTTTCACTGCCCTCTGAGGCAAGGGAGGGTAGGGACTCTGGCGCTCCAGAACCTTCGCGCAACGAACTAGAATCAGAATCCGAAGACATTTTAGTTGGATTGGCAGGCTGGATTAGACTGCAATGATGGCTTCAAAGCGCGGCTTCAAGGTGTGACTTCAAAGAGGCTGATATCAATTGGATGAAGCAAGAGGCCGAAGCCTCCGGTTTTTCCTCAGTCTTGATTAGAGTTCTTCCTTGATTAGAGTTCTTCTTTAGCGCTGGGGGAACTATTGTAGAGCGCATCAAGCTGTTCTCTCGCGTCTTCTACCGTCATGGAGCGCATGACCAGTAGTGGCTCATTGATGACCCGACCCGACTCGTCTAAAAGCTCTGGATGGGTCACCGTGTTAGCACCTAGGGATGAATTTTTAGGCTGAGGTGCGTAGTGTCTCTGAGACTCAACGCCCAAGGCCATCAAGTTGCGAATCATGCCCCGAATGGCTAAAACCGCAATGATTACAAACGCAATAACGTACAGCAACTGCCACATAGTTGGATCACCTCAGTGCTTCACACAGTCAATAGGGTAGACAACGATTTGAAATAACTTGTTGAAATAGCTTGTTGAGAAACTTGTTAAGAAAACTTGTTGAAACAACTTGGTGTCCCGTTCTCAAGCGTTTTTCTCAAGGACTTAAGCATAAATGATTGCTGAACAGATAGGCTGGTGAGCATATACGATTGCAGAATCATTACTGAGCTTAAAATCGCTGACGCTTATTTCTCAATTCTTGTCTAGCTCCATTGTGACAGGTCTTTACCGAGAAAGACATCAAGCTTTGCAAGCGCAGCGCTAAAATCTGTTACACGAATGGGATATGCGAGTTGGATATGCGGATTAAACATGCGAATTAGGAATAGGGTAGTCCGTGTCGCTTGTGATTCACCCTCTTACGTCTGACGACATTCCGTTGATGGAGGGTCTGTTAGCGATATTTGGCGAAGTCTTCGGCGATACGGCAACCTACATGAGAAATCGCCCCAGTGCGGACTACCTGCGACGACTGCTGGGTGGTGACTCCTTTATTGCGCTGGCCGCTCTGAAAAACGGCTATCTTGTCGGAGGTCTTGCGGCCTATGAATTGAAAAAGTTTGAGCAAGAGCGCAGCGAGATCTACATCTACGATCTGGCTGTTTTGGCGGCGCATCGGCGAGAGGGAATCGCAACGGCCTTAATTGAAGCGCTGAAGCAGATCGCGGCTGGGCGTGGAGCCTATGTTATCTTCGTGCAGGCTGATACGGGTGTGGAAGACGAGGTGGCGATCGCCTTGTATACGAAGCTGGGAGTGCGTGAAGATGTCCTACACTTTGACATCGAAGTTGAAGGCTAGCAATGGTTAGGCATAATGACCGTGAGCAAAGGCGCTAGCGCTTTTCGGTGGCGTTGGGGTTGCCCATCCGGAACTGGATCATGACCTGCCAGCACTCCGCCACGAGCTTGTGCCACTTCATAATGATTTCTGTATCAATGCCTGCCTGACAGCCGATCGCCTGAAATAAGCTTTGGGTGGCCTGAACTTCCTGTAGGGTTTGCTCTACACGCCCCAAAAGATCTGCATGGGCTTCCGCGTCTAAAAAGGCAATGTCTTCTTCAATCAGCAGTGTTTCAGCCCGACTCAGCCAGTACTGAAAATCTTCTAAGAGCGGTTCAAGGAGTGTCTTGAGGAGTTCTGGGTCGGGGAGGTCAGCAGGAAACATCTGATAAACGCTATGAGCGCTGTATTTATTGATTTTTTTATCTTAGCTTCGTTTTTGAAAATCTACTTGCTTTTGATTGGCAGCTTATGACTGGGCTTAGGACGGAGCTTAGGACGGAATTGTGCTCTTACCCGTTGATGGGTTTGTCATAGGAATGGCGGATGCGGAGAACGGCTTGGGAGATGAGCTTTTCGAGGTGCTGAGCATGCCGAGATGATCAACTTATCAGAATCTAGGCTTGCCGGGAGACGAATTTGTTGGGGTGGAATTGTTAGGATGGAATAAAGTCTGTGCCTAAGGCTTAAGACTATTCTGTACTTACAGTTGAGCGTTTTTCTTGGACGGGTCTACTTTCTGGCTCATGGCGCTTCCGCCCATCACGGGCGGCATTATTGGTTACTACACCAATGATTTGGCGATCAAAATGCTGTTTCGTCCCTATCGAGCCATTAAGATAGGCGATCGCACCCTACCCTTTACCCCTGGCCTCATCCCTAAAAACCAGAGTCGGCTGGCGTTGCGGATCTCTAACGCCATCATGTCGTCGCTCTTGACGCCAGATGAGCTGCAAAAGGTGGCGCAACGGCTTCTGCAAACCGAGCGAATGCAGTCTGCCATTCAGTGGCTTTTAAAACTGGCCCTGGAGCAAGTTAGAGCCGATACCGAGCAAAAGACCGCCAAGATTTTGTCCAGCATCTTAAAAGACTTCGTGGGTCAGTCTTTACCCCGCGTGGTGTCTTTACTGGCGAGGAAGGAAGATTTTCTCAAGGCGCAGCTCAATCAAATTTTTGACCAGGTGGTGCTGGACTATCATTTACCAGAGGAGCAAGCTGTACAGTTGGCCGAGTGGATGGTCAAAGAAGCCGTTCCGCCCGATACCCTGCGTCTGGGGCTCATCAATTTTTTGAGCGATCGCAATATTGAAATATTAGATGAAGGGCTGCGGGAAAAGACCAGCGGCACCTACTGGGTGGTCGCAAACCTGCTGGGCGCACGGAACGCCCTCATTCGGCTGCGCGCCTTTTGTATTGAAGAGCGCAGCGCCTGTAACGCCCGCATTGCTGAGCTGACCGTCTCGCTGCGGGTGCAGCGCCGTCTTGCGGAATGGATGGAGAGCCTTTCCCTCCAAAACCTGCCCGTGGCGACCGTGCGCCAGATTCGCCGAAATTTTCGGGATAGCGTGCGCGGCTACCTTCAGTCCCGTGGCGAAACAGTCCTGCAAGGACTCAGCAATTCCGTCAACTGGGACGAGACCGCTGCCGTCATTTTAGGCCGCCTCCAGTCTTCCAATGCGATTATTTCTTCCCTCGATATTGTGAGTCAGGAGCTAGCCTTAATTTTAGAGCGATACCTAGAGCGCGACCTTGAAAAGCTTGTGGAGCAGGCTATTCCAATTTTAAACTTGGATCAAGTGATCACCGATCGCGTCAATGCAACCCCACCCAAAGCGCTAGAAGATGCCATTCAAGGAATTGTTAGAAGTGAGCTGCAAGCAATCGTGAATCTTGGGGGTATCCTAGGCGTATTGATCGGTCTATTCCAGTCAGCCTTACTTTTGTTTCGCTAGCCCTCAGGGGGATTCCTATGACCAGTTTGGCGAGTTTGTCTATTGCACCCATGCGATC
Organism: Thermosynechococcaceae cyanobacterium MS004; assembly: GCA_022402525.1. Taxonomy (GTDB): domain Bacteria; phylum Cyanobacteriota; class Cyanobacteriia; order Thermosynechococcales; family Thermosynechococcaceae; genus JAAURS01. The sequence continues at coordinate 21,585 of JAKRSB010000136.1, read as the reverse complement.
AGAGTCACCCGTACAGCCGGTTGTACAAACCTTTGGACTGTCCAAGTCCTACCGAACCGGATTTTGGCTCAATAAAGTCGTCACGCCGCTCAAGCAATGTTCTCTCTCGGTCTATCCTGGCCAAACCTTTGGACTGTTGGGGCCCAACGGCGCAGGGAAGACCACGCTGCTCAAGACCCTGCTCGGCATTATTCGTCCTACTGCGGGACGGGGGTTTGTCCTGGGCGAATCTTTGGGCGATCGCAGCGTGAAGCAGCGCATTGGCTACCTGCCCGAAAATCCTTACTTTTATGACTACCTCACCGGATGGGAGTTCTTAGAATTTACCGCTGGGCTGTTTCAGCTCTCGGACGCCGTAAAGCGCCGCCGCATTCCAGAACTGCTGGACCTCGTAGGACTCGATCGGGGTGCCGCCCAGAAAAAGCAGATGCGCCGCTACTCCAAGGGGATGCTCCAGCGCGTGGGCATGGCGCAAGCCCTCATTAATGACCCAGACCTGATCTTTTTAGACGAGCCGATGTCTGGACTAGATCCGCTGGGTCGGTTTCAGATGCGCGAAATTATTTTGTCCCTCAAGGCTCAGGGTAAGACCCTATTCTTTAATAGCCATGTCCTGTCAGATGTAGAGCTGATTTGCGATCGCGTTGCTATTCTGGCTCAGGGCGAGCTGATCTGCGAAGGCACCATTGACGAACTGCTCGGCACCGACACCGAAATTTACCAAGTGCGTGGACGTGGGGGTGACGTGGATCTACTTCGTCAGCTGATGCCTGAGCTAGAGATCCAGGCTGAATACTGGCATGGCGAATATAAAGGAGAACCAGAGCGTCTGCTGCACATGCTTCACGAGCAACAGGCGCAGCTTTTAAAAATGGACCTCATTCGCCCCTCCCTCGAAGAATTCTTCATTCAGCAGCTCCGAGCCAGAGGCCTAAAAACCAGCGCTTAGTAGGTGTTGAATAGACCCTTCCTGGGCGCTCTAGGAGCTCTCTAGGGGCGCTCAATGATTGTTTGTGATGACCTTTATAAGTCGGTTAGCTGCATTCATTTAATGGATGCAGCTCCCTTTAGTGCGCCTGGACTTGCCCACTGCAGAGAAAGCAGGGTTTGCAGAACTTATCAATTCTGACTCCTCCAACATGATAAACCAACAGTAAGGGAATGCAGGGTTTTAGCAGTCCATAGTCTGAAAAACGCTGCGCTGCTGTCAGGTTCTAATGCAAGTTAGGAGTCCGGTAAACCATGATTGAAAAGATTCTGCTCGCTGATTCTAGTACTGGACAAGCTGAGCAAATGCTGCGGGCGCTGATGGAACTGCCCACGATTCAAAGCGCCACGGTTACTGTTCTGCATGTGGTGCCGCCCCAAGTTACCACGGAGGCTATGCAGTCTGCCCGCGAGGCTGGCGCAAAGCAGTTGGCAAAGGCGGTTGAAGGCTTGCATCTAGATCCAAGCAAGTACAAAGCGGTCAACACACTGCTGCGGGAGGGTGATCCAAAGGATGAAGTATGCCGGGTTGCGGAAGAAATTGACACCGACCTAATTATTATGGGATCGCGTGGGCTGGGTCGCTTGGAATCTATTTTGGAAAACTCTGTCAGTCAGTATGTTTTTCAACTTTCCTCTAAGCCTATGCTGCTGGTCAAAGATGATGTCTACGTGAAGCGCATCAACCGGATTTTAGTGGCGGTCAATGCCTCTAAAGCAGCCCAAGAGTCTCTCGCTTTGGCCCTCAAGCTGCTCCAAGACTACAGTGGCGGCAAGCTGATTCTGGCCCACATCAACCCTAACCTAGCTCAGCAGCAGCAGCTCACCACCGCAGAAGCAGAGCGTGACCCAATCTTGGCCCCAGCGATCGCAGCAGCCAAGCAGCGAGGCGTGGCGTACCAGTGTGTCGCCATGAGCGGCAAAGCGGGTGAAAGTATTTGCAAAATTGCAGAAGCGACCAACGCTGACTTGTTGGTACTGGGCTCTCCAGACCGCCGTCCGTCTATTGCGCGAAGCTTACCCGACCTTGATCGGCTACTGGGTACCTCCACCTCAGACTATGTGCGCGTCAAAGCGCCTTGTCCGGTCTTGTTCATTCGCCAAAATGAGTAGCGGGCGAAACTTGACTCGCTACTGATCCAGTCAAAGATTGATCCAGTCAAGGATTGATCCAGTCAATGATCGCGCCAGAAATCCTTTAGGCTGAGAGAGTTCTTTCACAAGAGAGCCAGCCATCTGTGGTCACGCTTCGCGCCCAAGGTCAAACCTTTGACAACATCCAGGCCATTATTTTTGATAAAGATGGCACCCTTGCCAATGTAGAGTCCTACCTCAAAAGTCTAGGACAAAAGCGGGCGCGCCTCGTTGATGCTCAAGTCCCTGGTGTGCAGGAGCCATTGCTGCTGGCTTTTGGGGTGGAGTCCACGTACCTAAATCCGATGGGGCTCATGGCCGTAGGCAGCCGTCGTGAAAGTATTGTGGCCGCCGCCGCCTATGTTGCTGAAACAGGCCGAGACTGGGCAGAAGCACTCGAAATTGCGATCGCAGCCTTCACCGAAGCCGATAGTTACCTCAAAAATAAAGCAGAGCATACCCCCTTGTTCCCTGCACTCCAGGATTGGCTGCCCCAACTTGCCACCGCCGGTCTGCAGTTGGGAGTTTTATCAGCCGATACCCCACAAAACGTAGAAGACTTCGTTAAAACCTATCAGCTTCAGACCCTGATTTCTCGGCATCAAGGCGTTGATGGCTTGCTCAGCAAGCCCGACCCTCGTCTCTATGAAGCCATCTGTCAACAGCTAGACGTGCCCCCATCTCAGACGCTCATGATTGGAGATTCCACCCTAGACATGCGCATGGCGCAAGCAGCCGGCAGCGCAGGGCGTATTGGCGTGACCTGGGGCTGGCAAAAACCAGTCATCATCGACCATGCTGACCTGTTGATCGATCAACCCCATCAGCTAGAAATCCTGTGATCTCTAGACTAGTCAGCTTAACCAAGATCTCTTAGACTTGGGTAATTCTTGAGCGAGGGTCAAATAACTATCCCAGAGCTTGAGCAATCCTTGCATTCTTTATCTGCCCTCTTTAATAAAAAGGAGCGCTAGTCAAGATAATGCTAGAATCTCGTCACTTCATTTATTCGCAAGCTCATTTTTATTTTTTCCATAAAGTAATTTGTGCATTCACTGCACTCACCCATTGATTTAATTTGTTGCTGACCAGCCCATCGTCCATCCAGTCTAGAAGAGGAACGACCCTTGTCTAAACGCTACTTATTCACCTCAGAGTCCGTTACTGAAGGACACCCTGACAAAATTTGTGATCAAATTTCAGACACGATTCTAGATGCGCTGCTGGCTCAAGACCCGGAAAGCCGAGTGGCGGCCGAAGTGGTTGTCAATACGGGTCTGGTGCTGATTACGGGCGAAATTACCTCCAAAGCCCAAGTTAACTACGTAGACTTAGCACGGCATAAAATTGCCGAAATTGGCTATACAGACTCTGTAAATGGGTTTGCAGCCCATAGCTGTGCGGTGCTGGTTGCCTTAGATGAGCAGTCGCCAGATATTGCCCAAGGCGTCAACTCTGCTGCTGAAACCCGTGTGCAGAGCAGCGAAGATCGCTATGACCAAACGGGTGCTGGTGACCAGGGCATTATGTTTGGATTTGCCAGCGATGAGACGCCTGAGCTAATGCCGCTGCCCATTAGCTTGGCTCACCGCATCGCGCGGCGCTTAGCAGCAGTTCGTAAAACTCAGCAGCTCCCTTACTTAAGACCCGATGGCAAAACCCAAGTTACCGTTGCCTACGAAGATGGCCGTCCGGTTAGTATTGATACGATTTTAATTTCCACACAGCATGCGCCCTCCATTGGAGACTTGAGTGATGTGGCGGCCGTGCAGGCCAAGATCAAAGAAGATCTTTGGTCAGTGGTTGTTGAGCCTGTGTTTGAAGACCTTGAGGTCAAGCCAGATGCAGATACCAAGTTTTGGGTTAACCCCACAGGACAGTTTGTGGTAGGTGGGCCTCAAGGCGATTCTGGCTTGACGGGACGCAAGATTATTGTAGATACCTATGGCGGCTATTCTCGCCACGGAGGCGGTGCATTTTCTGGCAAAGACCCTACAAAAGTGGATCGCAGTGCTGCCTACGCCTGCCGCTATGTGGCTAAAAATATCGTGGCCGCTGGGCTAGCTCAAAAGTGCGAGGTGCAGCTGAGCTATGCGATTGGGGTGGCAAGGCCTATGAGCATTTTTGTAGATACCTTCGGCACTGGCAAGGTCAGTGATGAAGTGCTCCTTGATTTGGTGCAGAAAAACTTTGAGTTGCGCCCTGCGGGGATGATTGACTTTTTTGGTCTGCGCCGCCTGCCCGGCGAACGAGAGGGTCGGTTCTATCAAGATGTGGCGGCCTACGGCCACTTTGGACGCTCAGATCTGGATCTGCCCTGGGAAAAAACAGACAAAGCGGCCATCCTGAAGGCGGCACTGAGTGCAGCTTCTTCTGGAGTTTCATAGTCCAACGATTGAGCAGCCTCTACCTTGGCTTTCTACACTGGAGAAGGTGTAGGGGGAGCCAAGTGTAGAAAATTGAGTAAGCCTGTACTGTTGTAGTACAGGCTTTTTTATGGTCGATACGGTTAGGTAATGAATTTTCATGCTTGTTCAAGAAATTGATCCCATTTTGTCTTCAATCTATGGGGAGGCCTTACAGACCATTGAAGCCGGACTTTGGCAGATAGAGACGGCTCAGTACCGACTGCTCGTGCTGCTGTCTGAAGATCAGTCCTGGCTGCGAATGATGATTCCGATCGCTCCGGCAGCAGAGGCTGAACCGTTTTTGCGCCTCTTGATGGAAAATAATTTTGATGATACGGGGGAGGCGCGCTATGGTCTGCATCAAGAAGCCCTGTGGGTGGTGTTTCAGCAGGGGTTAGAGACGCTCAGTCGGGATGGGTTTTTGTCGGCGATCGCCCAGTTGGTTCGGCTTCAGGAGCAAGGCTTAAACCACTGTTTTGATCAGTTTGTAGACCAGCAGGTGATCTCCATTATTCGCGCGGCAAAGCCCCAGGGCATGAGTTTAGAGATGACCCTTCAAAACCTGGATCGCTTCTACCAAGAAGGCGTTATGGGTGACTTAGATGCGCCTGCCGCTCAGCGGGACGGAACCCTTGCAGCATGGCGCGAGCGCCTCGAACGCCTTTGGCCACTGATTGATGCGGCTGACTAGCTGAATTAGGGAGGCTAGGCACTAAACCTCAGCCTGTGTTTCTGGCCGATTTTTTATTGAGGAGAATTGTTTATGGATGTCAGAGCCGCGATCGCCCTTGAAGCTGGTCAGCCCCTCACGATTGAGACGGTGCAGCTTGAAGGGCCAAAGGCGGGTGAAGTCCTGATCGAAATTAAGGCGACAGGGGTTTGCCATACGGACGCCTATACGCTGTCTGGCAATGACCCAGAGGGTTTATTTCCCACGATTTTGGGCCATGAAGGGGCAGGCGTTGTGGTAGAAGTTGGCGCTGAGGTGAAGTCCCTGAAGGTGGGCGATCGCGTGATTCCGCTCTACACGCCGGAATGCCGCTGCTGTAACTATTGCCTGAGTGGCAAAACCAATCTCTGTCAGGCAATCCGCGTCACCCAAGGCAAGGGACTCATGCCCGATGGCACCAGTCGCTTTTCCTTTCAGGGTAAGCTGCTCCATCACTATATGGGCACCTCCACCTTTGCCAACTATACGGTTCTGCCCGAAATTGCCGTGGCTAAAATCCGTGAAGATGCACCGTTGGAGAAGGTCTGTCTGATTGGGTGTGGCGTTACGACGGGTATTGGTGCAGTCATCAATACTGCCAAGGTTGAGCCAGGGGCAAACGTGGTGGTGTTTGGTCTGGGCGGCATTGGGTTAAATGTGATCCAAGCGGCACGAATGGTGGGCGCAAACATGATTGTGGGGGTAGACCTTAACCCCGCTAAGCGTCCCCTAGCGGAAAAGTTTGGCATGACCCATTTTGTTAATCCAAAGGAAGTGGAAGGGGATCTAGTGCCCTACTTGGTGGACTTAACGAAGGGCGGTGCGGACTATAGCTTTGAGTGCATTGGCAATGTCAACGTTATGCGGCAGGCCTTGGAATGCTGCCATAAAGGCTGGGGCGTTAGCGTGATTGTGGGGGTTGCGGGGGCAGGGCAAGAAATTAGCACCCGTCCTTTCCAACTGGTCACGGGGCGAGTGTGGAAGGGGACTGCCTTTGGGGGTGCAAAGGGCCGTACCGATGTGCCCAAAATTGTGGACTGGTATATGGACGGTAAAATCGACATTGATTCCTTAGTAACCCACACCATGCCCCTAGATCAGATCAATGAAGCCTTTGATTTAATGCATGAAGGGAAATCGATCCGCAGCGTGATTACGTTTCCCTAGCCCTAGCCCTAGCCTATACCCATGAAACATCTAAGCCTACCTGACAAAACAACCTGTGTATGAATCGGCCTGAACATGAATAAGACCGTACGAAAGGGGCTTCAGTTTTTGCTCGTGGTGGGGGTTGTGGCCCTAAGCGTTTGGCTGGTGCAGCGCTATGGGTTTGATGTGGAAGTATTGCGCGATCGCGTAAGAGAGCTGGGGTTTTGGGCACCCTTGGCCATTTTTGCGCTGCGGTTTGTCAGCATTTTAATTCCCATCATTCCGGGGACAGCCTTTGCGATCGCGGCGGGTTTATCCTTTGGCTTAGGCCCTGCATTAATCGTCATTTTTCTGGCGGACTTTATTTCTTGTAGTCTGTGCTTTTTACTGTCGCGGCGCTATGGGCGTGACTGGGTAGAGCGGCTCATTGGCAAGCGCTTTATGGATCGCGTAGATCGGCTGAGTCAGCAGCACCTGGAGCAAAATTTCGCGCTCTTGACGGCGTTTTTGATGACGGGCTTTTTTGATTTTGTGAGCTATGGCGCAGGGCTAACCCGCACTTCCTTTCTGCGGTTTGTGGCGGCGCTGCTCATCAGCATTCCCCTTGCCCATTCCCCAGCGGTCATTTTTGGCGCAAAGCTCCTGGAAAAAGGTCAGAGTAATTTATTGCTAATTGCGGCCATCGCCGTGGCCTTTGCGATCGCCATTCTGACGGGTACTCTGCAGCGCAAAAATGCACAGCCCTAACGGAGTGGCCCTCACAAAGTGGCCAAATCAGAGCCAACTCAACCCTAGCGATCGCGTTTTGCCCGTTTTCTTGGAGGCCGTATGCTGCTCAAGACTATCGCCCGATCTATCCCGCTGAGCGTGATGATGACGCTCTTGGAGCTGACCAATGTGGGGAGTTTTGCCCCTGTGAGCAGATCGGTTAGGGCCTCGTCAGTCAGTACGTCGCCTTTCAGCACGTCGTCAGTCAGTACGTCGTCTTTCAGCACGTCGTCTTTCAGCACACCACAATTCGTTGCCTCATCAGCCCCCGCACTTGCTGCTCAAAAAACGCCCACTCTTGACCCAGAAGTTTTGGTGAAGCTGCTGGATCAGGGAAGCCTACGCAGCGCCATTCGACTGGTAGAGCGGGGCTGGAAGCGCCAGTATGAAGACTATGCCCAGCGCCCCCTCCCAAGCCGATTCCTAGAAGCGCGCGGCATCTCTAGAGCACTGCGCCGTCTCCAGCGTAAGACGGGCAAAAAAACAGCCCTAATTTATGCGATTCCCACCCCCAAGCACCTAGAGCTACTGCTCCTCACACCGGACGGAACTCTAATTCATCGGCGCACCTTAGTGCCACGTACCCAGCTCTTGCAGACGGCCAGGGGGTTTCGCTCTGCGATCGCTGATGACAGTACCCTGCCGAGCCAATACATTCCCAGAGGCCAGACGCTGCATCAATGGATGATTGTGCCGCTAGAGGCTGTGCTAAAAGCGCAGAAGATTGATACGCTGATCTTCTGTCTGGGCGGCGGGCTGCGCAGTCTCCCCTTGGCTGCTCTGCACGATGGGGAGCAGTTTTTGGTTGAGCGCTATAGCCTCGCCATTATTCCGGCTTTCAATCTGCTGGATCGGCGTCCTGCCCGGCTGCAAAACGCCAGAATCTTAGCAATGGGTGCCTCAGAGTTTAAGGAGCAGGAGCCACTTCCTGCGGTTCCTCTAGAGCTGACTCGCGTTGTGGATCGGCCTCAAAGAGGCGAAACCTGGCTGAATCAAGATTTTACGATCGCCCAGCTCAAGTCTCGCCGCAAGGTCTATCCCTTTAGCATCATTCACCTAGCCACCCACGCCAAATTCTTGCCCGGTAAACTGCAGCAATCCTACATTCAGTTTTGGGATAATTCGTTGAGGTTGAACCAGATTCAGGATCTAGAGCTGCGATCGCCCACGGTTTCTCTGTTAGTGCTGAGCGCTTGCCAAACGGCGCTGGGCGATCTCCAGGCTGAGTTAGGCTTTGCAGGATTGGCGATACAGTCCGGCAGTCAAGCGGCCCTTGCTAGCCTATGGTCCGTGAGTGATGCGGGTACCCTTTCCCTGATGGAATCCTTTTATCGTCAGCTTCAGACTGCACCCACTAAGGCAGAGGCGCTTCGTCAAACTCAAATGGCGATGCTTAAAGCGAGCGTGAAGCCACCCTCGGCACTCCCCCTCAATCCGTCCGCTCCTCCCATGAATTTTTCCCATCCTTATTATTGGTCAGCCTTTACGGTCATTGGAAATCCCTGGTAGGGGAGAGGGCAGCGAAGTTGTCATGAAGTGCAGGATGAGAAAATTTTAGGCTTTGATGGGGCTGACAGGTGGGGTTGCTAGCCCCAAGCAAAACAGCTTAGAGTGACTGGCTTAAAAGCCTATGACCTGAAACCATGACCTGAAATTATCAACTGAAGTTATGACCTGAAATTATGACCTGAAATTATGACCTGAAATTATGGCCTGAAATATGGATGAGCTGTATCGCAGAGTATTTTGGCGGGTGCGTCAAGGCACCATTGCTTCAATCTGGTTCTATGGCCTGATTTGTCTGGCGTGGCTGGTTTTTCGATCAATTTTTTTTGATCGCCTATGGTGGCTGGCGATTCTGAATACCACGGCATTCTATGGATTTTTGCCGCTGCTGGTGCTGTTGCCTCTCGCGGCTTGGCTGCGACGTTGGCGGCTCGTGAGCCTGTTGAGCGTCCTGCTGGCGGTGTTTTTGTCTTGGTATGGTGCGCTGTTTCTACCCGCTTCGCCCAGCAACGCTAGCGGCCCCAGCGTGACGGTGATGAGCTTTAGTCTGGCGGGAAATAACCCCAACTACGATGCGATCGCCCAGCGCATTAAAGCATCCGCGCCCGATATTTTAGGACTGCAAGAAGTCACGCCTGCCGCCCTTCAGGTCTTAATGCGAGAGCTATCCTCAATCTATGCCTACGTTGCAGCCCATCCTGCGCCGGGACAGCCGACGGTGGCATTGTTTAGTCGGATACCTATCCAGTCCGCTGCTGCCCTGCCGAATCCACCCTTTGAGCGGGTGCTTGAGGCAAAACTTCAGGTTGACCAGCGTCCCCTGTCGGTGTTTGTGGCGCACCTAACGCCCCATGATCCGCCAGATTTTTCGCTGGCCGAACTTCCGCAGCGCACCCAGCAAGCCTATCAGCAGCGCCAAGCGGAGGCTGTGGGGCTGAAGCAAGAAATTCGCAAAGCGGCCTCCACGAGCGTCATTTTGTGCGACTGCCGGATGACGGATACCTCCACTGCCTATGCAATCCTCAATGAAGCCCTCAGCGATAGCTTTCAAGAAGCAGGGTGGGGGTTTGGCCATACCCGCTTTGCCCTTGACCTTCCCTTTCCGGCGCAGCGTACTGACTATGTGTGGCATACGCCCAATCTCATCACAACCCAGGCTAGTGTAGAGCCAGAGGCCGGTTCTGACCATTTACCCCTAAAGGCTCAGCTCCGCTGGGTGCGCTGAAGGGCGACGCTATAAACTTGCTACAAATTTGCGATTCTTTTGCGATTCTCCTGAGGACTCCTTACCCTAGCAGGCGACGCTCTAGGGTTTGCTGAAGCTGCTGGACGGGTGCCCGCTGAAAATAGCCTTGCTGAAACTGCTCCTCCGCGATCACAGCCAAAAACCGCTGAATGACGGGTAATGCCCCCTCGGAGTCTAGGCCAGCCAATTGAGTGGGTGTATCCACCTGAAAAGTATCTGGCGTCACCCGTACCCTAAACCCGCTCGCCTTGAGTGCCTCTATGCCGAGTTCCAGCGATCGCGCCGTGAGCTGGAGCTGGGTCTGTACCCGCAGCAGCGGGAGGGGAGCCTGGGTTTGGGCGGTGTACTTTGCCAGCCCCACGAGCTGCCGCCATCGCAAGAGCGGATCGGCGGAGCCTGAGGGGGCATAGGCGAGGGCTAGCTTTTGCTGCTGAGTGGTGGCTTGGTGCGCCTGCTGCTCTAGATCGTTCCAGCGATGGGGGCAGTGCTCTAGACGCAGGATATCTGTCTTGTTTGGGGGGTGCTCGTTAGCCTGGAGGGAAGAATCCTGCGATCGCCAGTCCAGCAGCCATGCTTCCGGCGATCGCGTCGGCGTCAGGGCTGTGGTGTCTGCTGCTGCACGAACGGCCACCAGCCGCACAAAATACTCAGTGCTTTTATGGAGCTGGCCGTAGTCTAGTTCCAGGACTACATCGCAGCGTCCCGCTGGTAGCTCGTCTGCATCATGGCCCCACCAGAGTCCTGGAAAACGGGTGGGGGTGGAGTCATCGGCCAGCTCAAATCGCGCTTTTTTGTACTTAATCTTTCGTCCAGCAATGGCTTGACTAAAGTCACTCCGGCGCTGCTCAATGCAGCAGTTGCGGATCAGAAGACGGGGGGTCGGGTTGCCCATGCCGTAGGGTTCGAGCTGAGAGAGCGATCGAAACAGGGTGGCACCACGATCTGGGACAAGATCTGACAGACAGATCTCTAGGTCAATGTCGAGGGTCGGGGCAGGAAGCTGTCCAAATCGCTGCCGGAAATCTTGATGCAGGGACGCAATGAATAGGGGCAGGTTTTCTAGGGGCAGGCTGAGTCCAGCGGCAAAGGGATGGCCGCCAAAGCGATGGAGTAAGTGGGACTGGCGCTCCATGAGGTCGTATAGGTCAATGCCCATGACCGATCGCGCTGAACCTCTGGCAAGGTGCGGGCGTTGGCTGGTGCTTTCTGGGGTACTTTCTGGGGTACTTTCTGGGGTTGCGTTTAGGTTTTCAATCTTCTGCGGATCTTCATGGGACGCTTCGCTCAGCAAAATGGCGGGCCGTCCATAGGTCTGTGCGAGCTGGCTGGCAACCAGTCCCAGGACACCCACGGACCATTGCGGATCGCTGAGGACAATCACGGGCGTAGCGGCCAGATCTAGTCGAGCGATCTGGGCTTCTGCTTCGCGTAGCACCTGCTGCTGGACTTCTTTGCGGCAGAGGTTTGTCCATTCTGCTGACTCCGCCAAGGCTGCGGCGCGTTCGGGATTGCGGCTGGTCAGGAGTTCAACGCCGTCACGGGCGTCGCCATGAATTCGGCTCAGGGCGTTGATGCGGGGTCCTAGGCCAAAGGAAATGTCCGTAGGGCGATCGCCAGTCTTTTTGCACAGCTTCAGCAGGGCTGCAAGACCAGGGCGGGTGGGATGGTCAATCTGCCGCTTGAGCTGGGCGAGTCCTTTTTGGGCAAGGTAGCGACAGTCTCCGGTGAGCTGCACCAAGTCGGCAATCAGGCCGATCGCCACCAGGTCTAATAGATTTTCGAGGGGGGCAGTCGGCACCTGCGGTAGAGTCTCGTAGAGCGCTTCAATGAGCTTATAGGCCACTGCGACTCCAGAGAGCTGGGCTAAGGGGTGCCCCTTGGGAAAAGTCCGAGAATTAAGAAACGCCACGGAGGAGGGGCGATCGCTTGGCAGGGTATGGTGATCCGTAATAATGACCTCCAGCCCCAGGGTTTGGGCATGGCTCAGCTCCAGCGCATTGGAGCTGCCCGTATCGCAGGTCACGATCAGGCTGGCTCCCTGAGCGGCGATCGCCTCTAGTCCATGCACCGATAGGCCGTGGGAGTCCGTGAGGCGATTGGGGATAAAAAAGTGGAGGGTTTTGTTTTGCACCAAAAACTGCCCCAGCCCTTCCCACAGCACCGCCGTTGCCGTAATGCCGTCCGCATCAAAATCGCCCCAGATATAGACCGTTTCCTGGCGGTCAATGGCCTGCTGCAGTCGAGCGATCGCCTGCGTCATCTCTGCACCAAAGGCCCAAGGAGAGGTGGGCTGATACTGTTCGGCATTGAGAAACGCCACGGCAGATTCAGGGTCTTGTATCCCTCTTTGCCAGAGTAATTGTGCTGCCAATGATGCTGTTCTTAATGCTGGGCTTGGTGCTGAACTTGGTGCTGTCAGTCGAGTGCCGCCACGACCTGCGCTTTTTTGAGAGGTCTGCTGCTCCACCAGCTGAATCAGCCAAGGGGGCGGCGGTGATTCGGGCGTGCCCAAAGATTTGAGATGCCAAGCAGGGTGGGAATTCATAAGGCAAAATCTAGAGTAAGGCAAAATCTAGAGCAAGATGCTACGGAAGTTTAGGCGTGAAGGTCTGCAGCGGATCTCCGTAATTTCACGGTGGTGAACGAAGACCCAAAACTGGAATGTCACCGTTTGAGCATAAATGTTAGCCAGCAAGTCTAGTCAGGGTTTACGTCACCTATACGGGTTTATCCTGGAATTTTGCCCGTATAAACGCTTAAACCTAATAGACGTACATTCTAGAAAATTCAGTGGGAACGCCGTTTTGCTTTTTGGGCTGCTGCTCAATGATAGAGAAGTCATCCAGCTATCCAAATAGGACAAGCCGCTATGTTAACCAGCCTATTAGCCGAAGTCTTAGCCGTAACGGTCGATAACCTGCAAGTGACCGCCACAATTTTGGACTGTACTCAAGATGCTGCCGAAGAACTGAGTCTAGAAGCCCAGCAGCGACTCAATTTAGCCAAAGTCAGTCTTGCGATGGCGCTCCAGGCCCTGAATCACGAAGAGCTTCAGGCCATTATGGAAGAATCTGATGATCACATGCCTTTATGGTCTTCGCTGATTTAAGAGTTTGAGCCTAAGCGCCTGAATCTCAGTGCCTGAATCTCAGTGTCTGAGTCTAATCGTTCAAATCCGAAACTTTCATCCGAAGCTGTCATGATGTGGGTTTCTTGACGTTTTCTAGAGCATTTTTTCTAGCGCCTGTTTCCTAGAGCATTCTCTTGATATAACTCTCTTGACAAGGTGTTCCACAGCATACTTTTCTTGACATACTTCAACAGTTCAACATAAATCGTTGTGCTGGACACAAGGGACTGATTTCGACGTATGTTACTGCTTATCTTGGTTGTAACAGATAAGTCAGCATGGGCAAACATAAACGCATTGGCATTCTGACCAGCGGCGGCGATTGTGCCGGGTTAAATCCTGTCATTCGGGCGGTGGTGCGCCGCGCGGTTGGCACCTATGGCTGGGAGGTCTTGGGAATTCGACAGGCGACGCTGGGGCTAATGGCGAATCCAGCCAGCGTTTTGCCCCTGGATAAAAAGGTTGTTAACTCCTGGCTGACCGTAGGCGGAACCCTGCTGGGCACGACCAATACAGGCAACCCCTTTGCATTTCCGATGCCGGATGGAACCATCCGCGATCGCTCGGAAGAAATTATCCAGGGCTATCACCATCTGGAGCTAGACGCCATCATTGGGATTGGCGGTGATGGAAGTTTAGCGATTTTGCGGAAGCTAGCCCAGCAGGGCAACTGGAATTTAGTCGGCATTCCCAAAACCATCGATAACGACGTGGGGGTCACGGAGCGCTCAATCGGCTTTGATACGGCGGTCAATATTGCAACAGAGGCGCTGGATCGGCTGCACTTTACAGCAGCCAGCCACAGCCGCGTCATGATTTTAGAAGTGATGGGTCGAGATGCGGGGCATATTGCCATCAGTGCCGGCATCGCTGGGGGAGCCGATATGATTTTAATCCCCGAAATTCCCTTTTCCATTGACAAAATCTGCGAGAAGCTCAAGGGCCGCCAGCGCCGGGGCCGAAACTACACCCTCATTATCACGGCAGAAGCTGCCCGTCCCCTGGAAGGAGAAGCTGTAATGAGTACCGATAGCTCAGGCCAAACCCGTCTGGGCGGCATTGGGCAAAGCCTTGCGGATGAGATCTCTAGCCGCAACATTGCTGAGACGCGGGTGACGGTTTTAGGCCATGTCCAGCGGGGCGGTATTCCTTCTCCCTTGGATCGGCTGATTGCCTCGGCCTTTGGCGTGGCGGCGGTGGACTTGATTGCGGAAGGGAAATACGACCATATTGTGACCTGGCAAAAGCGGCAGGTGGTGAGTGTCCCCATTCCAGAGGCGATCGCCCAGTATGGCAGCCTTGAGCTAGACGGGACGCTAATCCGCACGGCACGGGGCTTGGGCATTTATCTGGGGGATTCGTGAGTGGAGATTCGTGAGTGGAGATTCATGAATAGAGACTAGACTGACGTGCTAGAGCTGACGCGCTAGAGCAACGCTGTTGCGGCACGCATCCAGCACTTGCGCTACTTTCTCGCGTTACTTTAAAGACGTTTGCCTCTTGCCTCCAAGCCCAGCGTGATTTCCGAACAAACTGCTTTTGACCTGCTTCAAAGTCCCCCTGGCATTTTATGCGCCGCAGCCGTCCTGGACTTTGTGCTGGGCGACCCTTGGGGCTGGCCTCATCCGGTGCGGGTGATGGGCTGGGTGATTACGCACTACAGTCAGTGGGCATTACGTCAGTTTAAGTCGCCCCTCCCCCGCAAACTGGCGGGGATGGTACTCGCTCTGCTGCTCGTCCTCGGTAGCGCACTGAGCGCTTGGGTCATTATGCGAGCGTTCTATCAATGGACGCCCTGGGGCTGGTCAATCGAGGTGGTTTTATTGGCAAGCTGTTTTGCGGGGCGCAGCCTGCGCGCAGCGGCAGAAGATGTCCTAAAACCCCTCCGCTCTGGCTCTCTCCTGAAGGCGCGATCGCAGTTGAGTCAGTATGTGGGGCGAGATACCCAAACTTTATCAGAGCCAGAAGTTCTGCGGGCGGTCTTAGAAACCGTAGCGGAAAATGCGACAGATGGCGTGATGGCCCCGCTCTTTTATGCGCTCCTGGGGTTAGGGCTGGAACTGTTTCTGGGATTGGGACTGGGACTGGGGCTGGGGCTGGGGCTGCCGACGGTCATGGTGCCCCTGGCGATCGCCTATAAAGCAGCCAGCACCCTGGACTCTATGGTGGGCTACCGCGATGAACCCTACACCCATCTCGGCTGGTTTAGCGCCCGCCTAGACGACGTTTTAACCTGGCTCCCCTGTCGCCTCAATGTATTCACCCTGGGGGCAATTTCCGGCAAAATTCAGGCCGTGTGGCGACTCTGTCAACGAGATGCCCATCAAGACCCTAGCCCCAACTCTGGCTGGAGTGAATGCGCCTATGCGGCCATTTTGGAAGTGCAGTTGGGCGGCCTGAATAGCTACAGGGGCGTCCTAAAGCTCAAGCCCCTCCTCGGAAAACCCTACCGCCCCATTACGCCAGAGCGGATTTACTATGCCCTGCGGCTCATGCGCAATAGCTTTTTGCTCTGGATTTGGGTGGCGATCGCGATCTGGTTGATTGGTACTCAATAGCCAACCATCAAGAATAATAGGCTTGATGGGTCAGCTAGGCGGGTTCAAATCAAATTAAAAAAATCAAATTAGAAAAATCAAACTAGAAAAAGATTAGGAAAGATCGGGACTCGTGCCCGGAGCTTCTGAGCGACGACGGCGGCATCGATCCGAGCAATACTTCACTTCATCCCAGCAATCGGCCCATTTTTTGCGCCAGGTAAAGGGTCTACCGCAGACGGGACAAAGCTTGGTCGGAAAGTCAGATTTGGCGCGCTGACGTGCCATAGAGAATGAATCGAGGGAGTGAACTGGGGCAAGATAGATTGCGCTAGCCCGGAAGCAGCGATCGCTGACACTGGGGGCAGATAGCGTGGATCAAGAGCTGACAATCTAGTAGATGGAAGCCCTCTTTCTCAGAAGTCTTAGAGCCCAGCTTCAAGATAGAGTCGCTCTTAAACTCAATGGTTTTATTGCACTTCACGCAGATGAGGTGATGGTGGTGATGGGGATAGGGCTGGTTGAGTTCGTAGTGCTTGTGCCCCTCTGCAAACTCCAGCTCCCGTAAAATGCCCATTCGCGCCATCAGCTTCACCGTTCGGTAAATCGTTGAAAGACTAATGGGGTCGCCCTGACTCTGGAGTTCGTTGTAGAGATCTTCCGCGCTGAGATGGTGGCCTTCTGCTAAATTCTGGAACACATTGAGAATGACTTCTCGCTGCGGCGTCAGCCGCCAGCCCCGCTCGTTTAGCTCGGCCTTAAGAGAATTTGCAGTGTAGGCCATTATTTCTCAATAAAACTCACTTATTGAGAATAATACACAATACTCTGGGGATTTGCAAGAAGGCTTGCTTGTTGCAAATGTGCCCTGTATGCCAAGCTGTACTAGGCATACAGGGCTGACTATCTAGATCTCTAGAAGTCGGGCATCATGCTTATGACCGCTAATGAATAGCGGGTTGACTTACGCCGCGCTGTACTAGATTTTGCAGGGGCTTGGCAGTTCACCGCAAAATCTAGCCCTTTAGGCAAAAGATTCTAAAAAGTCGTGAATTCGGCCTCGGCGCTTGGGCTGTCGCAGCTTTTGCAGCGCTTTAGACTCAATCTGACGCACCCGCTCCCGCGATAGCTCTAGCACCTTACCAATTTCAGCTAAGGAGTGAGACTGTCCATCGCTTAGGCCAAACCGCATTTGAATCACATCTCGTTCGCGGCTCGTCAGTTCGGCCAGTAGTTCCTGAAGCTCTTGCTGAAGAGATTCGCGCATAATTTGGGATTCTGGAGAGAGCTCATCGGTTTCGAGCAGGTCGCCGAGTTCGGTGTCTTTATCTTTACCCACCTTTGTTTCTAGCGAAATGGAGCGCGGTACTCGCGTTAGTAGCTCACGAATGAGTTCGGGGGTGGTTTCTAGCTCCTGGGCTAGATCTTCGACGGTAGGGGTGCGCCCCTTGGTCTGGGCGATTTTGCGCTGGGCTTTTTTGAGTTTGTTGAGCTTTTCGGTGATGTGGACGGGAAGACGAATGGTGCGGCTTTGGGTGGCGATCGCCCTTGTAATGCCTTGGCGAATCCACCAGTAAGAATAGGTGCTAAAGCGATAGCCCTTGGTGGGGTCAAATTTTTCGACCGCGCGCTCTAGGCCTAGGGTGCCTTCTTGGATCAAGTCCAGCAGCTCCAGCCCACGATTCTGATATTTTTTTGCAACCGACACCACAAGGCGCAGATTCGCCTGAATCATATGCTCCTTCGCGCGCATTCCTTCCTTCATGACGCGGTCGAGATCGGTTACTGCCCAGCCAATAGACTCCGCATAGGCGGTCTTGCCCGCTGAAATGCTGGGCTTGAGGGTCGCTACCTCAATTTCAGCTTCCTTCGCCCAGCGCTCTAAGGAGGGACGATGCCCTAAATGGGAGGTGAGGCGATCGCGCACTTCCATGAGTCGTGCATACTCTGCGATCGCGGGGTGATCTTGGGTCAACGCCTGCTTGCGTAAGTCCAGCAGGTGCATGTAGCGCTGTACCTTTTGGGCCTCAGCCACTTCTTCATCTCGCCCCAGCAGACGCACCCGACCAATTTCTTGGAGGTAGATCCGCACCAAGTCCGTCGTGCGGCGCTGTTGAGGGTCTGAATGGTGTAGCGGCAGATCCTCAAAGAGATCTGCTTCAAGATCCTCTTCCTTGGCCTCAATGAGCAGATTACCCGGCAGATCTCCACTAGGTTGCTCTAACTCATCGTCTAGTGGGGACAGAGCATCCAAGGGGGGATTGCGAGAGTCATGGTTGTGGGGCATAGCCAGCATTGGGTTAGGCATCCGTGAGGACAATAGACAGGAAAGGTTAAACCGATATGTTTAGATTGCCCAAAATTAACGATTAGGATGCATGGCAAAGGTTCTCCCTTACAGTGCGATCAGGGTCGCAATTCTTTAGGACTGGTTTAGCTCGTTGCTTGTTGCTAGCTCAACGTGGCTAGTGCAACGCGGCTAGTGCAACGCGGCTAATTCAACGCGGCTAGCTCAACGTGGCTGATTCAACGCATGACTGATGAAGCATACGACTGATGCAACGAGACTGATGTTCAACTGCTGGCAGCCTGTGACTTGTTATGCTGAGAGAGAAGCCAGAGCACTGGAGTATCCAGCCTGAAGCCTCAGTACTTACCTACGCAGTTGGCTCTCTAAAACACTTTTCTTGTGGGATTGCGCCTCAATAATGGAAACCCTTGTCCTGCCGTCCACTTTTTTTCTCTCCGTGCTGATCGTGATTGGCCTAGTGTTTTTCATCCGTGCCTCAACCAAAGCTCGCATCGAAACTGCCATCTGGACTTTGCCGCAGCCCAATGAGCAGGTGTTGGAAGAGGTGACGCATTATCTAGAAAATCGCGCCTATCATCTTCAAGCGGTGGATCGTGAGAAGGATCAGGTCGTCTTTTCGGGACTGGTGCAGGCCAGCTGGGGGATGGCAATTTTTCTATCCATCCTGGCGGCGATCGGGGCGATTTGCCTGGGGTTAGTGCTGGCTATACAGTTTCCAGCCTTGGGCTACTGGGGCATCGGCAGCGTAATTCTAGCGCCTGGTGCTGGCTGGTTTTATTTCAAAAAATCCCAGCGACCAGAGCAGGTATTGTTGACGGTGCGCCCCTCTGAGCTTGACCAAGAAACCCGCATTCGGGTCATTGCTCACCGCGATGAAATTGCTGCCATGCAGAGCAGCCTGAACTATCCCGCCCCCCAAGAATAGCTCTCGCTAAAACCTTGACGGATAGGCTCTTTTTTAGCCCTCTCTTTAGTGCCATTCACCAAGATCCGCCACGAGGACTAGACAGTGCTAAATCGAAAGCGGCATCATAAAGCCATTGCATTCTGGATAAAACTTATATGGCCTTAAACACCGTCAACTTAGTGGGTCGCGTTGGCACAGAGCCAGATGTTCGGTACTTTGAGTCAGGGAGTGTTGTCTGTAAGCTCACCCTGGCTGTTGATCGCCGGACGCGCAACAACGACCAGCCAGACTGGTTTAACCTAGAGCTATGGGGCAAGACCGCTGAAATTGCGGCGCAGTATGTCAAAAAGGGAAGCCAAATTGGCGTATCGGGTTCGCTGAAGTTTGACCACTGGAAAGACCGCAGCACAGGGCTTGATCGCTCCCAGCCCGTGGTGCGGGTGGAACGGATGGATCTGCTAGGCTCTAAGCGCGATGCTGAAGCTGGCGCTGGGGGCGGCGGCAGCTTTGAGGAGTTTTAGCGCTGCCCTGCAACGATGGGAATGGGTGAACGTCTAATTGAATCGATTCAATTCAAGCGATTCAATTCAAGTGATTCAAATCAATAGCTAATCTGGAGCGTTACAGACGCCTGTACGGACTGTTCACCGCCTTCGACGGGAGTGGGTGGGGCTGAGGCAACTCGTGCGTCCATGGAGAGTTTGGCGACGGGGTACGGGACAGGGCTTGGTGCGTTCGCACCATTGAGCTGAATGCTCACGATTTCTTTCGGACTTAACCCCAAGACGCTTAAAACGGCGGCGGCTTGGTCTTGGGCATCTTGAGCAGCCTTGCGTAGCGCTAGCTTTTGGGCCTCAGCGATCGCCTGGTCTGAGGCGGTGAAGGAAATATTGTCAATGCGGCTGGCTCCTGCTTTAACCGCATCGTCCATAATGACGCCGGCCTGAGCGATCGGGACGCGAAAGCGTACCGTGTTGCTGGCCTGATAGCCAATCAGGGTTTGTTTGCCGTTGTCGTAATTGTATTGAGGGCTAAGGTTGATGCCTGTGGTCTGGAGCTTTTGCACCGATCGCGATTTCAAGAGCGCCACTACCGCAGAAGATCGCTGGGCAACGGTCTGCTGCACCTCTTGAGCTGTTTTGGCCTGCGCCTCCACGCCAAGTTGAATATCGGCCAGGGTAGACGGAATTTTTTCAGAGCTTTGACCTGTGACGGTGATGATGCGCAGCATACGAGTGGTATTGGGAGTCAGTTGAGATTGAGCTAGCTGAGATTGAGCCAATTGAGATTGAGCCAACTGAGCCTGAGCTAATTGAGCCTGAGCAGCAGCGGGCGGTGCAACAGACACTCCGATACCGAGGGCAACAGACCCAAGGGCGATCTCCATGACAGAGCCTCTCCTCCACTGTGCTACTGACCTGCGAATTTCTTTGTGAATTTCTTGGTAAATTTCTTGGTAAGTTCCTAAGTGATGCATTATTGATATCCTTTGAAGTCTGTAGTCTGGTGAAGTCTTTAGTCTGGGGCGTTATCGGCTGGGCTGAATGGTCTTGGGATAAATCGACAGGCTTTACGCTGCGCTAGACCCATGCACCGCCGACAAACTGCCCTCACTAGAACATCCCATACTTAATCTGCTTCAGCGGGTAGAGTTACCAAAACCGTAACCAGAGTTGCTATGGCATCCTTAAAAATTCCGCTTCTCAGTGGGCTGCTTGGCTTAGGTCTGACTGTACTTCCGGCGCTCATCCAGCCGCCCTCTACCGCCACCGCGCCGCTGCTCTCCCCTGCGGATCAAGTCCGCTTCAGACAAACCCTGAACATGGCACAGCAGCAGAACCTAGCTGCCCAGCCCCTGGGTCAAACTGTCCAGGCGATCGCGCGTCAGTATTTGGGCGCGCCCTACCGAGCCGGACTCCTCGACCAGTCGCCCACAGAACGGCTCGTCATTTCGCTACAGCAATTTGACTGCGTACTGTTTGTGGAATCGGTGCTGGCGCTGGCGCGAACCGTGATGACGCAGCGCCCGTCTCCCGCCACCTTTGTGAATCAGGTTAAAGCCCAACGCTACCGGGACGGAACCTTACTCAGCTACTGTGGTCGCCTGCACTACTTTAGCGACTGGATTGCCGATAACGAACGGCGCGGCCTAGTCCAGAACGTGACCCAGCCCCTCGGTGGTATCCCGCTGAAGAAACCCCTCAATTTTATGACCCAGCATCGGTCGAGCTATCCTCAGCTCAAGGGCCGTGCAGAATTTACCTGCATTGCTGCCGTAGAGTCTCGCCTCGCGTCAGAACCGCGATACTACATCCCAACGGCCAACATTCGCGCGGTTTATCCCAAGCTTCAGGCTGGAGATGTGGTGGCGATCGCCACAAAAGTTCCTGGACTAGATGTGACTCATACGGGACTGCTAGAGCGGCGCACCGATGGCGGCGTGGGGCTACTTCACGCCTCTCCCGCTGGTGCTGTCACCCGCGCTCAGGATTTACAAACCTATGTCAGTCAGGTTCCAGAGGCGATCGGCATCATTGTGGCGCGTCCGTTGACTCGCTAACTACTCGCTAACTTCTCGTTAGCTAAAAGCAGCGCGTTATTTCCTCCTGTCTCACGCTTCACCCTGCTCGCTTCACCTTGATTGCTTCACCCTGATCGCTTTCAAGAACGATTTTAAAAAGATTGCTGTAGAATTCGTTACGCTAGAGCTTAAGCAACTGAAGCCAAATTTCACTAAGTTAACGTGAGTTCGATGATGCACTTGAAGCCCCTCACCCCAAACCCCTCTCCCAA